>CAZCBO010000406.1:0-1502 GCA_964496825.1 uncultured Acidimicrobiaceae bacterium | reverse complement strand
GGCTCACCTACGAGAGCATCGGGCGGCCGCTTCCGCACCGCACGAACATCGTCGTCTCCCGGACGCCCGGCTGGTCGGCCGACGGCGTCACGGTCGCCGAGAGCCTCGAGGCAGCCCTGGACGTCGCGCGCGGGGTGGCGAGCCTGACCGGGGGAGACGTGATGGTGATGGGCGGGGCGGCGATCTACGAGGCGGCGATGCCCGTGGCCGACGTCCAGGTCCTCACCGAGGTGCACCAGGCCCCGGAGGGCGACACGTTCTACCCCGACTTCGACCGGTCCGCGTGGGCGGAGACACGTCGCGATCCCCACGACGGCTACGACTTCGTCTGGCTGGAACGACGCTGAGCTCTGATCGGCCGAGCGTGGTCGACGCTCGGGGTCCGTGCGGGCACGGCGACGCCCGGTACCGATAACCTGACCCCATGACTCCCGCCTCCCTTCCGTCCGCGCCGTTCGGACGGGTGCTGACCGCGATGGTCACCGCCTTCGCCGACGACTGGTCGATCGACCTCGATGGCACGGTCCGCGTGGCCGGTCACCTCGCCGACCACGGCCACGACGGCCTCGTGGTGCTCGGCACCACGGGTGAGGCCCCGACCGTCTCGGTGGAGGAGTCCGCCCGGATCCTGCGCGTCGTGATCGACGCGGTGGGCGACCGCGTGAAGGTCGTCGCCGGCGTCGGCACGAACAACACCGCGCACTCCGTCGAGCTCGCCGAGCAGGCGTTCAAGCTCGGTGCCGACGGCGGGCTGCTCGTCACGCCGTACTACAACAAGCCCACCCAGGAGGGTGTCGCGGCGCACATCGAGGCCGTGGCCGCGGCGACCGAGCTGCCGCTGATGCTCTACGACATCCCCGGCCGCTCCGGTATCGCGATCGCCGAGGACACCTACAAGCGGGTCGCCGAGAGCCCCCGCATCGTGGCGGCGAAGGACGCCGTCGGTGACCTGTTCCGGGGCGTGCGGATCATGGAGGCCACCGGGCTGGCCTTCTACTCCGGAGACGACGTGATGAACCTCGGCTGGCTGACCCACGGCGGCTGCGGCCTGGTCTCGGTCGTCGGGCACGTCGCCGGTGACCAGTACGCCGCGATGGTGCGCGCGGTCGAGGCGGGGGACCTCGGCGAGGCGCTCGCGATCTACCGCCGGCTGGTGCCGGTCGTCGACGCGGTGATGAACCGCGCGCCGGGGGCCATGACGTCCAAGGCGGCGATGCAGCTGCTGGGCGTTCTGGACAACCGCCGCATGAGACTTCCGCTGGTGCCGGCAGGAGACGACCTCGTCGCCCACCTGCGCACGCAGCTCGAGAACGCTGGACTGCTGGAGACCGAATAACTTCATGAAGGGCACCGAATGAGTCACCCCCACCCCGAACTGTCCGCCCCGGGCCCGCTCGCCGAGAACGGCCTGAGGGTCATCCCGCTGGGAGGGCTGGGAGAGATCGGGCGGAACATGACCGTCTTCGAGTACGACGGTCGCCTGCTGATCGTGGACTGCGGGG
>CAZCBO010000405.1:0-1505 GCA_964496825.1 uncultured Acidimicrobiaceae bacterium | reverse complement strand
CCCGGCCCTGGGCTGGGGGGATGCCCTAGACGCTGCCCTCGAGCACGGCACCGGTCTCGGCGGATCCGACGAGTGCCGCGTACTTGGCCAGGGCGCCCGAGGTGTAGCGCGGCGGGGGCGGCCGCCACGCTTCGCGTCGTGCCTCGAGCTTGGCATCGTCGACCAGGAGGTCGGCCGTCCGACCGGGCACGTCGATCCGGATCGCATCGCCCTCGGCGACGAGGGCGATCGGGCCGCCGCGAGCCGCCTCCGGCGCTACGTGGCCGATGCACAGCCCGGTGGTGCCGCCGGAGAACCTCCCGTCGGTGATCAGGGCGACGTCCTTGCCGAGGCCGGCGCCTTTGATGGCTGCGGTGATCGCCAGCATCTCCCGCATACCGGGGCCGCCGTTGGGTCCCTCGTAACGGATCACCACCACGTCCCCGGGATGGATGTCGTGGTCGTAGAGGGCATCGAGGGCGTGCTGCTCGTCGTCGAACACCCTGGCCTTCCCCTCGAAGACGACCTCCTCGATGCCGGCGATCTTGAGGACGGCGCCGCCGGGGACGAGGCTGCCGCGCAGCACGGCGATCCCGCCCTCCGCCGAGATCGGATCCGAAACGGCGTGGATCACGTCCTGGTCCGCGGGGAGAGCGACGCCCTGCAGGTTCTCGGCAACGGTCGCCCCGGTCACGGTGAGCGCATCGCCGTCGACGAGGCCGGATTCGAGGAGGGCCGCCATCACCGCGGGAACGCCGCCGATTCGATCGAGATCCACCATGTGGTATCGGCCGAAGGGGCTCAGGTCACCGAGATGGGGAACGCGACGGCTGATGCGGTCGAAGTCCTCGAGGGTGAGGTCGACACGGGCCTCGGCGGCGATGGCCAGCAGGTGCAGGACGGCGTTGGTCGACCCGCCCAGCGCCATCACCACGGCGATGGCGTTCTCGAATGCGGGCCTGGTGAGGATGTGGCGGGGCCGGATCCCGGCCTCCATGAGCCGCATCACCGCCTCGCCCGACCGCTCGGCATAGCCGTCGAGCCGCTCGTCGACGGCCGGAACCGAGGCACTTCCCGGCAACGACATCCCCAGGGCTTCGCCGACGCTGGCCATCGTGTTGGCGGTGAACATGCCGGCACACGAACCGGCGCCGGGACAGGCGGACTTCTCGATCTCGATGAGCTCGTCCTCGGTCAGCTCGCCTTCGGTGAACGAGCCGATGCCCTCGAAGACGTTGACGATGGAGATGTCGTGGTCTCGCCAGCGTCCGGGCAGGCTGGAACCGCCGTAGAGGAAGACCGCAGGGAGATCGAGCCGGGCCGCCGCCATCAGCATCCCGGGCAGCGACTTGTCGCACCCGGCGATGGCGACCACGCCGTCGAACCGCTCGGCGTGCATCACCAGCTCCACCGAGTCGGCGATCACCTCGCGCGACACCAGGGAGGCACGCATCCCTTCGTGCCCCATGGAGATGCCGTCGGAGACCGCGATCGTGGCGAACTCGAGCCCGACCCCGCCGTTCGAA
>CAZCBO010000404.1:0-1514 GCA_964496825.1 uncultured Acidimicrobiaceae bacterium | reverse complement strand
GAGCACGGTGCCGCCGCCGGTGGGCGGTGTCAGCGCCGGAGGAGGCAGCACGGCGCCGCAGGGACCGACCGCGGCAGGCTGGTGGCTCCTCGCCGGCGGATTTGCGGCCGCGGCCGCGGTCCTGCTGGCAGGATTCGCCCGCTCCGGGGGGCGCAGCGAGGAATTGGGATTGCCGGGCCGTCGCGAATAGTCTGGTGGCCGGTGGTGGGCTGGACCTTGGGTGAAGCTCGCCGGGACCGAGAGGGGAGACATACATGCGGAAAGCGGCCATCGGATTGGGCCTGCTCGGCGTCCTGGTGATCGCGATCCCCGCGCTGGCGCAGACGAACGAGACCATCGAGATCTTCCTCGACGGGGTCGTGCGACGGCCCCCGGACGTCCACCGCGTGCACACCGAGACGGTTCCCGAGAACATGATCGGGTGGACCTGCACCGGTACCGCGACGACGGCGAACAACGCCTCGGAGCACGACGGCAACAACTTCCTCTTCACCAGCGGCAGCTCGACGGCATCGATCCTCGACTGGGAGGCGGTGGCGGGTGCGACCACCTCGATGACGGGCACGTTGGTGCTGGGGCCGACGATCACGATCGATCTCGAGCTCGGCAGCGATGTCTCCAGCGGTGGCGTCTCCATCGTCCTGAGCTGCTCGCAGCCCGAGCCCACGACCACCACGACGACCACGACGACCACGAGTACCACCACGCCACCGCCGACGACCCCACCGACGACCCCACCGACGTCGCCGCCGACGACGTCCGCGGGGACGACGACAACGGTCGCGCCCCCAGAGGGCGGGGTCGCTGCCGGCGGTGGCGCCACCGCGGTGAGCGGTGACGAGGCGGCGGTGCTGTGGTTGACCGGAGGCGCCCTGGCGTTGCTCGGCGGCGCCACGGTGCTGGCGACGAGAAGGTCCTCACGGGAGCAACCCGACTGATCGGTTCACGCACCGGCGCGATCGCCGCGGCCGTGTTGCTGGGCGTCGCCGGGGTGGTGATGCTGGGCATCGGGCTGGCGATGCTGTTGAACGACGCACCCGTAACGCCGACCGCGGCACCGGTCTCGTACGCCCCTCCGGACACTGCGGTGCTCTCCGAGGTCGACAACCCGGTGCTCGGACCGAGCAATGCAGAACCGGGCCGGGTATTCAGCATGGACGCACCGGCCCTGGTGCCGACCCGGGTGCGCATCCCGAGCATCGAGGTCGACGCCGGTGTGATCAATCTCGGGCTGAACCCCGATCGCACCCTCGAGGTGCCGGAGGACATCAGCGTGACGGGCTGGTACACCGGCCGGTCGGTCCCCGGTGAGGTCGGGCCCAGCGTCGTCGTCGGTCACGTCGACTCGGCGGTGGCCGGCGCCGGCGTCTTCTACAACCTGCGACAGCTGCAGCCGGGGGACACCATCGAGATCGAACGCTCCGATGGCTTGGTGGCGCAGTTCTCGGTCACCGAGCTGGTACTCGTCGACAAGGATGCGTTCCCCACCGACGAGGTGTACGGGGCCACCGAGG
>CAZCBO010000403.1:0-1517 GCA_964496825.1 uncultured Acidimicrobiaceae bacterium | reverse complement strand
AGCTTGCAGCTTGGAGCTCACCTTCCCAGCCAGCGGCACATGGCGACGGTGAGCCGCTCCAGCGTCACCCGGTGCGTCTCCTCGGGAGCGGTCTTGAGCTGCAGGTCGGCCCGCGCCAGGGCGTCGAGGGACCGCTGCAGCGACTCGGACCGGGTCCGCCCCCGCTTCTCCCACACCTTCTTCACCGGGTACGCCTGGGGTGATGCCCCCACCCAGGACGCATAGGTGTCGACGTCGGGGGCGACGGCGGCCAGCGACCGTTTCTTCACCTCACCCTCGAGGAACGACAGCACCACCAGGGGATGGCCGTGCTCGAGGAAATCGGCGAGCCGGCGCAGCGCCTCACCCTCCTTCCCCTCCGAGATCGCATCGGCGAGCAACCACATGGGCTCGTCGGGCCGATTGACGTACCGGCCCTCGACCGCCGCCGCGGTGATCGTCTCCCCGCCGATGCCGAGCTGGTCGAGCGCCTGGCCAAGGGCGGCGACATCGGACCCGAAGTGCCGGACGAGCTCGGCCACGGCGTCCGGATCGATCCGAATCCCGCGCCGCCTGGCCTCTTCGCCGAGCCACCGTCCCGCATCGCGTTCCCGCATCTTCTTGATCGAGATCGTCTCGGCTCGCTCCTTGAGCACCCCGGCCAGCGGTGCCGGGATCGACCCCGCGGTGAGGAACACCACCGTCACTGCCGCCGGATCGGCGACCGTCACCAGCTCGGCCACGATCTCGACCTCCGACTTCTGGAAGTTCTGGGCGTCGACCACGAGCAGCCCGTTGACGTCCCCGAAGAGGGATCCGCTCTGGAGGGCGGGAACGATCCCCTGTACCGGCTCTCGGAGACCCCCGACCTCTGGTGTCTCGGCGGCCCCCCTGCCGGGCACGTCGATGCGGTCGTGGTCGGTGACGCCCCCGGCCTCGAGGATCGCGAGGGCGCGATCGAACATCAGCGCCCGCTCCCCTGGCCCGGCGTCGCGGGGTCCGACAACGAGATGAAAGGCCATGGCGGCACGCTACCCGATCAGCCGAGCCGGACCAGCACGTCCCCATCCTCGGCCGTCGTCAGCACCGCTGCCCCCGACAGCTCCAGGACCGCCATGATCTCCGGTGCCGGGTGTCCGTAGCGGTTCTCTCCCACGCTCACCACCGCCGTCCTCCCGAGCACCTGCTCCAACCAGGCCACGTCGGTCGTCGCCGACCCGTGGTGTGGCACCAGCAGAACATCGGGCCGGACCTCGGGGAGCTCACGCTGTGCGATCGACTCGATATCGCCGGCCAACAGCAGCGAGCGCCGGGCCTCGACCCAGAGGACGATCGAGCCGTCGTTGTCGGTGGCGTACCTCCGGGCCGGTCCCAGGGGCTGCACGGTGACGGCTCCGATCCGCACCGGCGGGGACCGCGCCCCGATGGCTTCGACCCCGATCCCGGCCGCCCGGGCCGCGGCCACGAGCTCGTCGAGCACGTCGCCTCGACTTCCGAAGGCCGGCACCCAGAGCCGGCCGACGCCGTGGCCGGACAAG
>CAZCBO010000402.1:0-1540 GCA_964496825.1 uncultured Acidimicrobiaceae bacterium | reverse complement strand
ACGATGCAGTACGTGCGCAAGGTCGCCCGCGACCAGCAACGCATCATGGACGCCCTCGGCTGACCCTTCCGCGCCCGTCGGCGGCCTCATCCACCTCGTTGCACAGGGCCAGCCGTGGTCATGTCGCCGATCTGGTCGCCCGTCCGAGCTCCATGGTGTGCTCGACGGCGTCGTTCACGAGGAAGTCCAGATCGGGGGTGGTCTCAGCGACGACGAAGATCTGGAACGAGAAGAGACCTCGCCACACTCGGATGGCGACGAGATTGCAGCGGATCAGGAGTCGGGCCAGCGCATTGTCGCCGATCGCGAGCGGGAAGGGAGCCGGGATGCCACGCATCTCGAGCACACGCAGGCCCGTGTCCCTCACGAGGTGCCGAACGCCCCGAAACGTGAACAGGCGAGTGTGATCGCGGTCGAGGATTCCAGAGGCGCCGTAGTTGAACTGTCCCGCCAACAGCGAGAGACGAGTGGCCGCGAAGGCGACGTTCCCCGTTGTCAGGATGACGCGACGAGGCCGGTGATCCAGATGAGCGCGAAGTCGCTCGAGAAACGCCTCCGGCCGCTTCAGGTGCTCGATCACATCGAGCATCAGGATCACGTCGAAGGCGGACGGGTCGAAACTGAACTCATCCTCCAGGTCCTGCACGACGACCTTCACCCCAACCGGCAGCACACCGGGCATGGTCCGATCGACACAGGTGACGTCACAGCCGCGGGCGACGAGCTCGTCCGTGACATGTCCAGGGCCGCCGCCCAGATCGAGGACCCGACTGTTGTCCGGTACGGCGTCGAGGGCGTACTGGTGGGACGAGGGATAGCCGAGCTTCTCACGGTACGGCGAGTCCGGGTCGACCGCGTCGAACCGTCGCTGCTGCCGCAGGCCGACACGGTGCACGGCGAACTGGAGTGTCACCTTGAGCACGTTCCAGGCATAGGCGATCCCGTTGACACGAGAGATCTCATCGCCGTAGTAGGTGGGTATTGGCCTTTCCTCGATGCGCCAACCCGCAGACAGCAGCTGGAGGATCACTTCGGTGTCGAAGTGGAAGTCGTTCGTGTCGAGCCGGTAGTGGATGGATTCGAGGGCCCGGACGTTGTAGATCCGGTAGCCCGAGTGGAACTCGGAGAACCGAGTTCGAAGGAGCATGTTCTGCACTCGAGTGAGAACCCGATTCCCCACGTACTTGTAAAGCGGCATCCCGCCCCGGCGCGCACCACCCGGGTCCAGCATCCGCGAACCGAACACGGCCCCGAGTTGCGGGTCTGCTTCGAAGGGCGACAGCAGCTCCGGGAGTCGCTCGGGCGCGTACTGACCGTCGCCATGAATGAGTGCCACCAGGTCGAAGCCCTGCTGGATGGCATACGTGTAGCCGACCTTCTGGTTGCCGCCGTAGCCCTGGTTGATTCGGTTCCTGAGGACTCGAATCGGCAGGTCGGGGTTGTCCGAGGCAAACCGACGCCCCAGGTCGAAGGTCTCGTCCGGTGATGCGTCGTCGACCACGAGCACTTCACAGTCGTAGTCGCCCAGTACGTCGAAGGG
>CAZCBO010000401.1:0-1541 GCA_964496825.1 uncultured Acidimicrobiaceae bacterium | reverse complement strand
AAAGTGGCTGAACCTGGAGGGAATCATGACGATCGTCCGAGCCGACAACGTCGGGAGCCTGCTCCGACCGCCGGAACTGCTCGAAGCGCAGGAACAACGCGAGCGCGGTGAGATCTCGGAGGATCAGCTCCACGAGATCGAGGATCGAGCTGCCGGCGAAGTGATCGCACTCCAACGCGATGCCGCGATCGGGGTCTACACCGACGGCGAAGTTCGTCGGGAGGACTTCATGGCATCGGTCTTCGAGACCGTTGGTGGCCTGGTCGAGATCGACGCGTCGTCCGCGCGTCCTCCGCGCTGGTATCTCGACACTGGTGAGGAGGTGATGAGCGACAGCACGATCGGCGGCTTCGCCATCGGCGAGAGGCTCTCTCGCACGAGCGATCTCTCGCTCACCGAGGCCGATTTCCTGAAGCGGCACGCCCCGGGCCCCTTCAAGATCACGATGGCGAGCCCCACGATGGTCGGCAACCTCTGGCGTCCCAACGTGTCGGGTGACGTGTACCCGGAGCGGCAGGATGCCGTGATGGCGATGGCCGAGATCTTCTGCGACGACGTCGCATCGCTGATCGACGCTGGCGTCTCGTGGATCCAGCTCGACTCGCTGGCGTACTGGCCGAACATCGACCCCGAGGCCGCGAAGCTGCGTCGTATCACCGATCTCGATGCCAACCTGACCAACATCATCAGTGCCGACAACACGGTGATCCGAGCAGCCAAGGCGAAGAACCCCGACACCACGGTCGCGATGCACTTCTGCCGCGGCAACATGCGCAGCGCCTGGGCGATCCAGGGCGGCTACGAGCCGATCGCCGAGCGGGTATTCGGTGAGGTCGAGGTCGACCGGTTCCTCATGGAGTGGGACGACGAGCGTTCCGGTGGGTTCGAGCCGCTCCGGTTCGTCCCCGATGGCAAGATCGTCGTGCTCGGGCTCGTTTCGACGAAGACGCCCGAACTCGAGTCGATGGACGACCTGCAGCGGCGGATCGACGACGCGGCGAAGCACCTCTCCCTCGATCAGTTGGCGATCAGCCCGCAATGCGGCTTCGCATCGACCAAGCACGGCAACCTGCTGACCCAGGACGACGAACGCCGCAAGCTCGAACTCGTCGCGCGTACTGCGGAAGCGGTGTGGGGATGAGACCGGCGCCGGATGTCCCTCCGGCATGAACCGACCGATCCGGATCGCCATCCACATCCAGCCGGCGCACGCCGAGTTCGCCGACGTCCGCCGAGCGGTCGTGCGGGCCGAGGAGATGGGCGTCGATGCGATCTTCACCTGGGACCACTTCTTCCCGTTCTTCGGCGACGCCGACGGCGCCGCATTCGAGGCGTGGACCCTGTTGGCGAGTTGGGCCGAGGTGACCGAACGGGTCGAGCTCGGCACCCTCGTCAGCTCGATCGGGTACCGCCAACCTGACCTGATCGCCGACATGGCACGGACGGTCGACCACATCTCGGGCGGACGCATGATCCTCGGCCTCGGCGCGGGCACCCTCGAGAAGGACTACATCGAGTACGGCTACGGGTTGCCGACGCCC
>CAZCBO010000400.1:635-1543 GCA_964496825.1 uncultured Acidimicrobiaceae bacterium | reverse complement strand
GCCAGGTGTGGTTCGTGCCCGACCGGTTCGCCGAGGCCGGCTACGACGTTCCGAGCACCTGGGCCCAGCTGGTCGAGCTGAGCGAACGGATCGTGACCGACGGCGGCACCCCGTGGTGCTTCGCCGAAGGTGCGCTGGTCAGCGGTTCCGGCTGGCCCGCGACCAACTGGGCGGAGGCCTTGCTCCTGCACGAGTTCGGCCCGCGGGTCTACGACGACTGGGTCGCCGGGGAGATCCCGTTCGGTGACCCCCGCGTTCGCACCGCCTTTGCCCGACTCGGCCACCTGTTCTTCGCCGACGGCTACGTCCACGAGGGTCGGGAAGAAGCGCTGGCCACACCATGGCACAACGGCTATCGCCCCCTGCTCGACGACCCCCCGGGATGCTGGATGTACCACCAGGCCAGCTTCGTCGGCGACAGAGCCGGCGACCTGGACGATCATGAGCTCGGCACGGACATCTCGGCCTTCCCGCCCCCCGCCATCGAGCCCGATTTCCAGGGTGCGATGGTCGGCGGGGGCGACTTCGCACTCGTGTACCGCGACCGGCCCGAGGTCCGGGCCGTGGTCAACCACCTCGCCAGCCCCGAGTTCGGCCGCGTCCTGGTGAGGACCGACGAAGGCGTCTTCGCGGCGAACCGCCGCTTCCCCCGCGGCGCCTACCCCGACCCGTGGCGCCCAGAGGTGGCCGTGGCGCTGGCGGATGCGCAGGCCGCCGACCTCTTCCGATTCGACGCGTCCGTCCTGATGCCGCCGTGGCTCGGCACGGAGTCCCTCTACGACGCCATGGTCGACTACCTGCGGGGTGGGCGTGAAGCACTCGACGACGTCCTGGCCAGACTCGACGGGCTGGAACCGCCGCCGTAGGCAGACCGCGGTGGACCTCACCGCGCAGGGCCATCCGCAACG
>CAZCBO010000400.1:0-625 GCA_964496825.1 uncultured Acidimicrobiaceae bacterium | reverse complement strand
CCGCCGCCCCGGGGCGCGAGGCCCCGGGGCGGTTCGGCGGGTGAGCGTGGCCGTCAGGGGACGAGACCCTGGTTCTGGAGCTGCCGGGTCACATCGTCCCGGTCGGACCGTCCGAGGACCTCCGCGGGCAGGTAGCCCTCGTTGACGAGATGTCGTGTCTTCTCGTCACGCGTCAATTCCTGCGAGGTCCGTTCGACCTGCACCGAGGCGGGCGTCCCGTCGCTGCTCGCACGATCACCTCCGACGAACGCCCCGATGCCGACCCCGACAATCAGGCCGAGGACCACCCCGAGGATGATCGCCCAGGCGCGCAGCCTGTGCCGCGCCGGCACCGCCATCTCCTTCTGCATCGTCGTCACGATCCACCTCCGCGTCGTCATGTCGTGACGCCGTGAACGATGCGGTGACACGGCCGCAAGGAGCCTGCAGTGCGGCCGCAGTTTGGCTGCAGATCTCTCTTCTGAGCAGACGAGTCATGTCGCTCGGAGACGTGTGTCGAGGCACTGGTGCGGACGCGTGCGTTGTGGCGTAGCCGTGCTGCGGAGGCCAGGGATGCGTCCGCCGAGTCGGGCCGCGTCCGCAGTCATGGCTGAGGGGGACGCTGGCCATCGTGCCGTCCATTTCG
>CAZCBO010000399.1:0-1549 GCA_964496825.1 uncultured Acidimicrobiaceae bacterium | reverse complement strand
CTCCGGGACGCACATGCGCCAGCTCGTCACCGATGCGGGCCGCGATCACCGGCTTCTCGTTGGTGGCCGTGGTGAACATGAGATAGGCGGCCCGGTTGTCGAAGAACCGCGCCGGCACCGCCGGTGCCTCCGCCTCGGCCACTTCTTCGGTCATCGGCCACCCTCATCGACGGATCATCGATCAGGCATTGGCACCGTCCCGAGTGGGGGTGGTTGCCGCGGCGTCGGCGGGCCTGTCCCTCGACCGCTCTGGATGACGCGACGAACCTAGCCCCAAGCCTTCCCCTCCACAAGCAGCGTCGCCAACTGGAAGCCGCCTCGCTTTGGGGCGTACAATCGGGTCCAGAGTGTTCAGTGCCGGTGCACACAGGATCGACCGGCGCGCAGCGACGCGGAGGAGGAACCATGGCCACTGACAGCCTCGAGGATGTCCTGCAGTCCACCGACAACACGGTCGACATGCTGCGCAACTCGCCGATCGGCGCCTACGTGTACCCCGTCGTCGCTCCCGAGTTCACCAACTGGCGCGACGAGCAACGGGCCTGGCGCGAGGCCGCAGTCCTCTACGACCAGTCGCACCACATGGCGGAGCTGACCGTCAAGGGTCCCGACGCCGAGAAACTGCTCTCCGGTCTCGCCATCAACAGCTTCGCCAACTTCCCCACGACCCGCGCCAAGCACTTCGTCCCCGTCAGCTACGACGGCTACGTGATCGGCGACGTCATCCTCTTCCGATTGGCCGAGGACGAGTTCAACATGGTGGGGCGGGTCCCGACCGTCAACTGGGTCCAGTTCCACGCCGAGGCCGGCGACCACGACGTCGAGCTGGAGCGGGACGACCGGTCACCCTCGCGGCCCATGGGCCATCCCGTCGTCCGCCGCCACTACCGCTATCAGATCCAGGGCCCCACCGCGGGATCGATCCTGGAGGAGCTCAACGGTGGCCCGCTGGAGACCATCAAGTTCTTCAACGTCGGCACGATGAAGGTCGCCGGGCGTGAGGTCCCGGCCTTCCATCACGGCATGGCCGGTGAGCCGGGAGTCGAGATCTGGGGTCCCTACGCCGAGGGCGACGAGGTCCGGGAGGCGATCCTGGAGGCCGGCAAGGACCACGGGCTGGTTCAGGTCGGGGCGCGCGCCTATGCCACCAACACCCTCGAATCGGGTTGGATCCCGTCGCCCCTCCCCGCCGTCTACTCGGGCGATGCCATGAAGCCGTACCGGCAGTGGCTGCCGGCCGAGGGCTACGAAGCGTCCGGATCCATCGGCGGCAGCTTCGTCTCCAAGGACATCGAGGACTACTACCTCACCCCGCACGAGCTCGGCTACGGCTTCTACATCGCCTTCGACCACGACTTCATCGGGCGCGAAGCCCTGGAGAAGATGGAGGGGCAGCCACACCGTCACAAGGTGACCTTCGTGTGGAACCCGGAAGATGTCACCCGGGTCTGGCACTCGATGTTCAACCCGCCCGGGGAGAACTTCAAGGTCATCGACATGCCCAACGCCAACTACACGTCGGCGACCTACGACGCCGTGCAGCGGGATG
>CAZCBO010000398.1:0-1578 GCA_964496825.1 uncultured Acidimicrobiaceae bacterium | reverse complement strand
GCCCGGCCACTCCGACGACCGACCGGACGCCGATCGGACCCCGTCCAGACCTGGCCCGGACCCCGGTCAGTCCGTGGGCGCGGTGAGCCGCCGCCGGTCTCGCCGCGCCTGGCGGGGTCGGCGGGTCAGGTAGAGCCCGAGCAGGAACACGGTGACGACGATGCTGGCGACCAGCTTCGACAGGTCCCGCGCCGGCCAGCGCGGCTCGTCGAACGAGGCGTTGCCCTGCGCGAGAGGCTCGGCGGCCACCGCGAGAGTCTCCCGCTCGATCCCCGACCCGGGCAGCTGCACCAGCTCCGTCGGCTGCGTGCTGTCGACGGTCGACATCGAGAAGATGCGCTCGATCGTGCCGGTCTCGATCCGCAGCGCGCTGACCGCCACCCGGTTCTCCGCGGTGAAGGCGAGGAGCTGCTCCTGGGCGTAGCCGGGCGGACGCACCCGGAACACCTGCTGGACCTGACCGTCGGCGGCGACGTCGAACACGTCGACGAAGCGCACGCCGCGCTCGGTGCGCATCGCCGCGAGCTGCTCGCCCGACGGCTGCCAGGCCAGGGTCGACCGTTCCCCGATCCCCCGAGCCGGGGAGGTCGTCCGCTCGTCGCTCTGCCAGTCGTGCGTCACGAGGTCGTCACCGTCGACGTACACGAGTGCGGAGCCGTCGGGCGTCCAGACCGCCTGCCGTGCCGCAGTCGGGTCGACACCGGTGAGATCGGCGACGACCTCGCCTGCCTCGACGTCGAGCACGTGGAGCCCGCCGTCGTACAGCGTGAGGTGCCGCCCGTCCGGCGAGAACGGACCGACGCGGGGCGCGGCCGGAAGCCCGTCGTCGAGGACGCGCGACTCGTCGCGCACCGGGTCGTAGAGGACGACACCGCCCTCGAAGGCCCATGCGAGGGACCTGCCGTCGTCGGACACCACGACCGCTCCGGCGGCTGGCGCGGGACGGTGGGGCGCGGAGAGCGCACGGTACGCGCCGTCCCTGCTCGAGACGGCGACCCACGGGTGCTCCATGAACCCGAAGAGGCCGGTGCGCACACGCGGGACCGCGAAGACCATGGCCACCGGCCCGACCGGTCCGTAGTCGGCGGTCGCGGGCACGGTGTCGCGGGGGGTGTAGACGAACTCCGGGACGTTGCCGGCGCCGGCCCGGGTGTCGACGTCGGAGGTCCAGACGGCCTCCACACCCTCCGTCATGAGCAGGAAGGACCCCGCCCCCAGGACGATCGCCAGAGCGGTGGCGACGGCGAGCTTGATGCGAACGTGCGCGGCGATGAGATCCCCCTAGCTTGTTGTCCAGCCCGCAAAGAGTAGAGCCAGACGGGCGTGACCACCTCCTGATTTTCCGGTTCGCAACCTGCAGCCGCCACCGCCGGTGACCGGGCTCACCCGTAGCCGCGCGACCACCCGGGGGTTGTCTTTATTACTCGTGGGTACGATAATTATGTTACTGACGAGTACAACCCGGGCTTCCCCCCCTGCTCCGGGCTGGCCGGACCGGACCGCGACTGCGCCGGTACCCCGATTTCGAAGGTGGAGCTGTGAGCCACTACAAGAGCAACATCCGCGACATCGAGTTCA
>CAZCBO010000397.1:0-1604 GCA_964496825.1 uncultured Acidimicrobiaceae bacterium | reverse complement strand
CGGCTCAGTGACTCTCCCGACGCGCCGATAGTCGGCGCCTGCATTGGAGACGGGGCTGTTGTTCGGAGCGTGCGATATGACCTTGACCCGGTTCGGTGGACACCTGATTCTGGCGTGAGGCCAGAGGAAGGAGCCCGTCTTGGGCCGTCCATCGAAGTACCCCGAGGAGTTCCGGCGCGAGGCCGTCGAGCTGGTGAACAGTTCGGAGCGACCTCGCGTGGAGATCGCACGGTCGCTCGGGATCAGCGACTCGACGTTGTCGAACTGGGTCAACGCGGAGCGCGACAGGCAGCGTCGAGCTGAGGATCCCGATGCTCTGTCGGAGTCCGAGCGGGAGGAGCTGGCCCGGTTGCGCAAGGAGAACATCGATCTGCGCACGGACCGGGAGATCCTCCGCAAGGCAGCCGCCTATTTCGCCCGGGAGACGACGCGGTGAGCCGCTTCCGCTTCGTCGAAGATCATCAGGACACCTACGAGGTGAAGCGGCTCTGCGAGCTGGTCGAGTGCTCACGATCGGGCTTCTACGCCTGGCAGTCCCGCCCGCCCTGTGCTCGAGCGATCGAAGACGCCGAGCTCCTCGAGCAGATCCGCGCGATCCACACCGAGTCACGCTGCACCTACGGCGCGCCACGCATCCATGGCCAGCTCCGCCGGCGCGGCGTGCACGTGGGCTGCAAGCGCGTCGCCCGCCTGATGCGAACCAACGGGCTCATGGGCGTGCACAAGCGCAAGTGGCGACGACGCCGTCCCGACATCGCGCCAGCACCGGACCGGTTGAACCGTGACTTCACCGCCGCACGACCGAACCAGCGATGGGTCGCAGACATCACCGAGTTCCCGACTCGCGAGGGCAAGCTGCACGTGGCCGGCGTCCGGGACCTCTGCCATCGCGGCATGGTCGGCTGGGCCATGGGTGCCCACCCCGACGCCGAGCTCGTCGTCGACGCCCTCGTCATGGCGCTCGGTCGTTCCACACCCGACGAGGACGGTCTCGTTCATCACTCCGACAAGGGCGGCGCCTACGTCTCGGGCGACTTCTGCGCGCTGGCCGATGTCGCCGGCCTCCAGGTCAGCTTCGGGTCCACGGGCGACTGCTATGACAATGCCGCCATGGAGACCGTGTGGTCGACCATCAAGCGCGAGATCGCCTGGATCCGCGGCTCGATCTTCTTCGACACCCGCGACCAGGCCCGCCTCTACCTCTTCGAGTTCATCGAGGTCTTCTACAACCGGCAGCGACACCAGACCGTCCTCGACCATCACACCCCGGCCGAGTACGCCGCTACCTTCAGCACCTGACCACCGAAACCCCGTGTCCACCAGACCGGGTCAAGGTCAGATCGACTCTTCGGCAGGTCGGACGCGCTGAGGCAGCGTCCGTGCCCGAACTGCCGTTGTCGAACGTCTGCGGTCGTAGGAGGCTGATGACGGCCAACGGCCCAGGGCCTGCGGAAGTGAACCCAGCAACTGACGTCCGGACGGTCGAAGGCTGGGCGTGCGTCACTCTCAGCCGCGAGCCGCGACCGTCACGGCGCATAGGTAGCGACCCCGCCGAGCGCTCTCGTCGATGAAGATCAGGCGAGCGGTCACGGCAGATCGGCCGC
>CAZCBO010000396.1:0-1643 GCA_964496825.1 uncultured Acidimicrobiaceae bacterium | reverse complement strand
CCCGGCCGTTGCCGATCGTCTCCCCGGGGGTTTGACCGGCGCCGACGACGATGGCAATCTTGTCCCGCAGCCTCATGAGTTGAAGCCCGGAACGCCTTCGTCAAGCTGGACACCAAGGGTATTGAGGGCCATCGAGACGATGTGGTACTGACCAACGGTGAAGACAAGATCGATGAGCTGCTCGTTGGTGAACTGGGACGAGAGGGTCCGCCAGGTGTCGTCGGAGATCATGCTGTCGGCGTGGAGCTCGTCGGCGGCGTGGAGGAGCGCGACATCAACATCCGACCAGCCGGTGGCTTCAGGGCCCTCCTTGACGCGCGCGATCTCTCCATCTGAGACGCCGGCAGCGCGGCTGATGAGAATGTGCTGACCCCATTCGTATTCTGATTGGCAGAGCCAGCCGGTGCGGAGGATAACGAGCTCACGCTCACGGGGTGGCAGGCTGTTCTTGTACAGGACGTGGGCGCCAAAGACTCCCCAGCGCTTGAGAAGCTTCGGGTGATGGGCGAGTGTGCGGTAGATGTTGAGCGCGTTAGGGCCGCCGCGTTCGGCGGCCTGGATGAGCTCGCGCTGTTCTTCGCTCCACGCCGCCTCAGGGAGCGGATCGAGTCTGGGTTTCGAGAGTCGCATGCTTTTCCTCCGGTCGCGGTGTGAGATGAGGCTATCACAGGCGGAGGGTCGAGGGTGAGGGGTCGGGGTCGCCGGATGGACGTAGTTGATGGATTGGGTTCGATCGATCGCTAACCACCGGTTCCATCAAACCGAATTCGTATCTAATCTTTGATGGAACTTCCGGATCCGTGTCTGGGTTTGATGGTGCCGTCACAATTTCCTGGTTTCTGGCGCTGGTTCGTATCTGGCCGACCCTGCTTTCGATTTGATGGAACAGGAAACGCAGGTAGGATGGGCCCGATTCCATCGAATGGCCTCACCGACCAGTGTTGGTGGGCAGGAAGCGGCTGGGCAGGTGCGGTTGTTAAGGTGCGCTGGCCGACGCGAGGGCGACCCGCTGGGTTTAGCGTAGCGGGGGTGGACGGTACGACCGAGGGGCAATTGGCATTGCGGGTGCAGCCGGCCGCTCTCCGCGCTAGGATGGCGGCGAAGGAGGTAGACGATGGCGACGTTGGTCTACGAAAAGCGGGGCGGCGTGGCGTATCTGCGGTTCAACCGGCCGGAGGTGCATAACGCGATGGACCCCGAGACGATCGTGAGGCTGGCGGAGGCGTGGATGGACTTCGAGTCGGATGACGAGATGCGAGTAGCGATCATCACGGGGTCCGGGGAGAAGGCGTTCTGCGCGGGCGCGGACCTGGGGAAGCTGATCCCACTGTACACGCGGGCGCGACAGCCGGAGGACGAGTGGGACAAGCGGGTTCTGGAAGACCGGTCGATCAGGAACGCTTCGCTGATGCGGGACCACCCGATCTACAAGCCAGTGATCGCCGCGGTGAACGGGTTCTGCCTGGCGGGCGGGACGGAGCTGCTGCAGGCGTGCGACATCCGGATAGCGGCGGAGCATGCGACGTTCGGGCTGACGGAGGTGACGCGGGCGATCGTGCCGGGCGCGGGATCGATGGTGCGTCTGGCGCGCCAGGTGCCGTGGTGCAAGGCGATGGAGATCCTGCTGGTGGGCGACCACATGA
>CAZCBO010000395.1:0-1648 GCA_964496825.1 uncultured Acidimicrobiaceae bacterium | reverse complement strand
CCAGCGCCCAATCCAACGCGCCCCACCCCACCCTTGACAGTCAGGACGATTGTTATCGAGCAGAACTGGGTGTTCGGTGTGGTCCGGGAACCCGAAGGTGCGGGAGTTGGCGCGGCGACCCGCCGATGGAGAGCCGATCAGCTCGAGAAGGTCGGCGTCAACACGAGCCGAATCCATGTCGACCTTGTCGTCGGTGCAGCCGACCTGGCCATCTTCGGTGCCCACCATGACCGAACCGAACAGCCACTCATCGCCGCTGGCGAATGGGTATTTGACACGTGGCGAACCGCACGCCGGAGTGCCGCTATGTGCAGGGCGTGTTAGCGGGGTAGGGCGACGATGACGACCAGCACTTCCTCGGTGCCGGTCACCCGGGTGACGTGACCTTTCCCTGTGGTGTCCTCCGCCAGGAGGATGGTTCCCGGTTCGATGAGACGTGAGTCTCCGTCGCTGGCTTCGATGACTCCTTGGCCCGTGAGGTAGACCGCCAAGACCCTTCTCGGGGCGGGATGCCAGTCGCCGTGCCACCCTGGCGGGACCCGCTCCAGCATGTACGCCTCGGCTGGTTCTGGATCGGTGAGGAGAACGGGAGGGGCGGGGGGAACGAAGTCGGACTCGGCGAAGTCTGGGGTCATGTCCTCCAGGTGGGATTCTCCGTCGTCGTCAGCCCAGATCCGAATCAGTTGCGACATCGCTATGCAGGCTATGCGCGCCGCCGCTCCATATGTGCCGATATCTCGCACTCGGCGAAGTGGGCGTTATGGCGCATAGTGGGTGATCGGTGCGGTTGTAAGTGCCCTATTAGTGGCGTCTGGGAGTCTGCGCCGCGTAGAGTCGCTGCCACGGCGAGGAGATAGCGATGGCGACCGCAGAGGCCGACACCTCGCGCGATGAGCGCGTTCCGCCGGGGGGCTCTGTCTATGACGGGTTCATCTCCTACTCCCACGCCGCGGATGACCTCCTTGCCCCCCGGTTGCAGGCGGGGTTGCAGCGGTTCGCCAAACCGTGGTGGAGGCGGCGGGCGTTGCGGATCTTCCGCGACGAGTCCTCGCTAAGCGCAAATCCGCACCTGTGGTCCTCGATCACCACCGCCTTGGACCAGTCGGGGTGGTTCGTGCTCCTCCTCTCCCCAGACGCTGCCGCATCGCCGTGGGTGAACCAGGAGGTCGAGTACTGGTTGCAGCACCAGAACCCGGAGCGGATCATCCCGGTGCTCACCGACGGCACCTTCGGCTGGCTCGACGGTGATGTCACCGGCGATGCAGTACCACCTGCTTTGCAGGGCGCGCTTGCCGATGAGCCGAGGTGGGTGGATCTGAGGTTCGCCCGTTCGGATGAGCAACTCGACCTCAACAATCCTCAGTTCTCCGATATGGTCGCTGACATTGCGGCTGCGATCCGTGGTGTTCCGAAGGACGAGCTCGCGTCCGAAGAGGTTCGCCAGCACCGCCGCACACGACGAACTGCGGTCAGTGCCGGGATCGGCCTACTCGTCCTGGCGATTGCCGCTGGCGGTGCCGCTCTCTTCGCCAACGCGCAACGCATCGAAGCCGACGAACAACGCGCTTCTGCCGAGGAGGAGCGGGACCGGGCGGACAGCGAAGCCGATCGCGCGAACGCCAATGCTGCCCTTGCCAAGTCGAGGGAG
>CAZCBO010000394.1:0-1661 GCA_964496825.1 uncultured Acidimicrobiaceae bacterium | reverse complement strand
ATCCCGAGGACGTGCACGACGCCGACCCCGAAGATCAGGTTCTCCTTGATCGTCCGATAGGAGCGTCGGGCGATCGCTCGGGCGGTGGCGATCTTTGTGAGGTCATCGGTCATGAGCGCAACGTCGGCGGCTTCGAGCGCGGCGCGCGTTCCGGCGGCTCCCATGGCGACGCCAACATCCGCTGCTGCGAGCGCGGGCGCGTCGTTGACGCCATCACCAACCATGGCAACTCGATGACCGTCGTTCTGCAGGCGTTGAACGACTGCAACCTTCACTTCGGGGAGGAGCTCGGCGTCGACCTCGTCGATGCCGAGCTGATCGGCGGTGTGCATTGCGACCGCGTGGTCGTCGCCGGTCAGCATGGCAACGTGCTCCACACCCGAGCGCCGCAGTCTGCGAATCGCGTCGGCGGCATTGCAACGGGGCTGGTCGGTGACAGCGATGATCCCAACCGGCTCCTCGTCGACGGCGACGTACACCAGGGTGGCGGCACTGGCGTTCTCGACATGGGGTGGATCGATCTGGTGCTCGGCAAGCAGGCTGGCGTTACCGACCAAGACGACGCGGCCGTTCACAGTGGCTGTCACGCCCTTGCCGCCGATGTACGCGAAGGTGGTGGGCTCGGCGATGTCGAGGCCCTCGGTCGCGGCGGCGCGCACGATCGCTCGAGCGATGGGATGTCCCGAGCGGCGATCGGCTGCGGCTGCGATCGCGAGGATCTCGTCCTCGCGGAAGCTGGTGTCGAGAACGACGAGCTGCTCGATAGTGGACTCGCCCGCAGTGAGGGTGCCCGTCTTGTCGAAGACGATCGTGTCGACACGGGCGAGCGTCTCGAGATGGATGCCGCCCTTGACCAGGATGCCCGACCGGGCGGCGCGGGCGATGGCGGCCACCATGACGATCGGCGTGGCCAACCCCAGCTCGGCCGGCGACGTGAAGATCATGAGGGTGACGACCTTGCGCACGTCACCGGTGACGGCGAAGACCACAACCAGGAATACGAGCGCGATCGGGAGGAGCCATGCGGCGACACGATCGGCGAGCTTCTGGACAGGCGCTTGTGAAGCTTCGGCCTGCTCGACGAGGGCGATGATGCGAGCGAACGTCGTGTCGTCCCCGACACGCTCGGTGCGGACGTCGAGCGCACCCGATTCCAGCACCGTGCCGGCGAACACGGGCGCGTCGAGCTCCTTGTCCTTCGCGACGCTCTCACCGGTGATCGTCGCCTCGTTGACCGCTCCATTGCCTCGCACGACCTGACCGTCCACCGGAATCTGATCCCCCGCCCGGACCAGCACGACGTCGCCGATTAGGACCTCGCTCACGTCGACGACACGCTCCTCGGTCCCGACCCGCAGTCGCGCACTTCGCGGTGTCGCACCGATCAGGCCGCGGATCGACGCGCGGGTTCGTTCGGTGTTGAGCTCCGCGATGAACTCAGCGATCAGAATGATGACCATCAGGACCGCCCCGGCGACCTCCTCGCCGCCAACCACCGCGATGAGCGTCGCGAAGGTGACGAAGATCTCGGTGCCGATCTTGTGGTCGTCTAGCAGGTCTTCGATTCCGACATTCGCCAGCGGATACAAACCCACCGCGACGGTGGCCCACAGCACGGGTTCGGGAACCCAGTCCCGCCAGTACGCGAACACCAAGATCGC
>CAZCBO010000393.1:0-1678 GCA_964496825.1 uncultured Acidimicrobiaceae bacterium | reverse complement strand
ACAGCCACCGGCGAGACGGTCGCCAGCCTTCCGCAACCCTGCCCCGCCTTCGGTTTGAACTTCTGGCAGAAGGACCCGTTCTCGCCCGATGGCAGCATCCTGTCGTTCCACACGGGGACCGAGGCTTGCGCCGAACAGCCGGACGCGGGCTGGGTGACATTCGTCGATACCACCACCTGGTCAGAGGTCGGCCGACTCCAGATTCCAGGATCGTTCGAACGGGTCAGCTTCGCCCGCGATGCCGATCGTTTGCTCGTCTGGGACCTCAACAACAACCGGGTCGAGGTCCGCGAGTACCCGGAGCTCGGGATTGTGCGAGCGTTCGATGGTGGTGGCGGCGCCGCGATCAGCCCCGCCGGTGATCGAGTCGCCTTGCAGCAGGATGCAAGCCCGCGCCACGCCATTCGCGACGTCGACTCAGGTGCGCTGCTCGGCTACGTCGAGGACCAGGATCCGATCGGTGGTTTCGCCGTCTTCAGCCCGGACGGAGGAACACTGGCCGTGTTAACGGTGCGGCATGAGGTGCTGGTCGACGCAGCCAACGGGAGCCTCCTGGTTCGGTTCGGTGGCAGCGCTCGGACACAAGATGGCGCCTTCACCCCCGACGGCTCCACCTTCATCACCGCCGAACAGGCCGGGGACATCCTCGTCTGGGATGTCACGCTCGGTGGTGGTAGCGGTACACAGATCGGGTCTGGATCAAGTGCCGCGACGTGGACCAACCCCGACCGAATGATGAGCGGCCCTCATGCTGCGGTGCACGCCTTCTCCGGCGATAGAGATGCCGCCCGGCTCTACCTCATCGACGAGGAGACCGGCGAGGCACTGCAGTCGATCCAGGCCGCCAACGCTGCTCAGTTGCCCGATGGCCGGTTCGTCATCGTCCAGCAGCAATTCGCCACGGACTCGGACGACGACGTGGAGCTCGGCGGTCTGTCGATATGGGATCCGGACGGCAACACCCTGACACCGATAACCGAGTGCCAGGTGCTCCGTTCCGAGTCGGAGAACCCCCTCTCGCCACCGCCGATGTGCCCCGACGGTGAACCCGCATTCGCGCTCCACCAATACGGAGAGCCATGGATCGCGGTATCGCCCGACGGATCCAAGTTCGCGGCCTCCTCGGTCCAACTCGACGGTGGGTTGAGCAGCACCGAAGGACAACGATTCATCCGGGTCTGGGACGTCGACTCGCTCGCCGTCATCCAGACGATCGAGGTTCCGTCGGACTCCGATCTACATGCGCTGGGCGACTCGTGGGTGGCTGTGACGGATGACGGCCGGTGGTCACCGGCGATATTTGCCATCAGCGACGGGGCACTCGTCGCCGAGCTTCCCGATGCGAGCGGACACTTCCTCTCCAAGGGAACGATCAGCCCCGAGGGTCGCTTCATGGTGACCGTAGCCCTTGGTGAGGCGTGGATCTTCAACACCGAAGATTGGTCGGAGGTGGCGCGGTGGGATGCCCACGATGGCCTCATCCGCGGCGTCGAGCTGTCGCCAGATGGTCGGTCACTGGCAACTGCCGGTGAGGACGAGCGAGTGCGAGTCTGGGACCTGGCAGACATCCTCGACGGTGCTGTTCTCGAATCCGGCGCCGCGCCACAGTTGCTCGACGATATCCCTACCGACGTCATCTCCGACGTGCGCTGGATCGCACAGGACCGGCTCGGTCTGG
>CAZCBO010000392.1:0-1679 GCA_964496825.1 uncultured Acidimicrobiaceae bacterium | reverse complement strand
GACGCTGTACCGTTTGACCTTCGTCAACGCCTCGTTGATCGCCCCCGCGGTGGTCACGATGCTGCTGCTGGTCGGAGAGATCCCCGACCGCGAACCAGGGGTCCTTGATCTCCCGGGCTTCGCCTTTCTCGCCGCCTACCTGGCGGTGATCAGCGTCGTCTACTCCTCCCAATACACAGTGTTCCCGTCGCTGCTCGGTCGCCATCGTGAGGCGACGACGCTCCTCTACTTCGGGGATCGACGATCCCTCCCCTACTACGGGGCTCTGTTGGGCTATGCGCTCTTCGGCGTCGCCGCGATCTTCTTGGCGCCTCCGCTGATAAACGCCGACGGCGTTTGGACCTGGGCGGGGTGGCTGCTGCTCGCTAGCGGTGTCGGTAGCGTCATCGGCTTCGCCGGCTTCACCGCCAAGAGCACGAGCCTGGAGTTCCTCAACGTGGTGGCCGGTGTCCTCATCGTCCCCCTCGCCGTCCTCATCATCATCGGAGCCACCAGCCTCTGAGCCTCGCCAAGCCGCACCCCCTCCCCAGTGACGCTACGACCGCGAAGCGCTCCTCTTGTTCCATGTGGGGAGGGCGCGAGCGAGGGAGCACGATGTGTCTACGCGGACCAGTTGAGTCGCCGTTGGAACGCATTCGGGAATTGGTGGCCCAGGTTGCGAGTTGTCTTTCGATGCGGCGCGCTACAAGGCCGCTGGCCGTCACCGGGATTCGTGAGCAAGGCGGGATTGGTGTGAGTGACTGGAACCAGGGGACGATCGAAGAGTTCAGAGCCAACAACGGTCGGGTCGGGGGTGTGTTCGAAGGCGCTCCGCTGCTGCTGTTGCATCATGTCGGTGCCAGAACCGGAACCGCTCGGGTGAATCCGCTGATGTACCAGGCCGTCGACGGCGGGTACGCCGTCTTCGCCTCGAAAGGTGGAGCCGACTCCAACCCGGACTGGTTCTACAACCTCGCAGCCAACCCGCAGATCACGATCGAACTCGGCACCGACGTGATCGCGGTCACCGCCCGGGTCGCCGAGGGTGAAGAGCGGGAACGGATCTGGGAACACCAGAAACAGGATCGTCCCCAGTTCGCCGACTACGAACGCCGCACCACTCGCGACATCCCGGTCATCGTCCTCGAACCCACCAGGTAGCCACGCTCACCACCCAGAGTTCACCCGGTTCGGTTCGAGATTGTGGCTTTATCGATCAGACTGCGTGATCTGGCACCGGACCTGCCGCTCGGCCCAACGGGTCGAACTGCCGAGGATATGGCATCGGTCAGCGGATGACGAGTTTCGGAAGACTCATTGCGTCAGGTGACTCATCTGCGTCGCCACAGCTCGGGGGTTCACCATTTGCGTCGTGTCCTTCGCCGAGGTCGTAGCCGCACAGCCGATCCATGTGGAACTCCCGACTGGGGCTGCCTAGCTCCCGGTGGAGCTGTCCAGATGAACTCGTGGTAGCGCATGTTGCCGGTTCGGCTCGGGACGCGTAGCTCGGCATGGCGCGTAGCGTTGGGTGTTATGTGCGCTCCGTTCGCTTCCGGCAGATACATGGCCGACATGATCGAGAACGCTCCACGCTCAGCCTCGGGCCCGACACCTGGTATGGATTCAATAGCTCGTAGAAAGGGCACACCCACATGACCACTCCAGAATCCCAGGGCGCCCGATCGGACTGGCAGCTCCCG
>CAZCBO010000391.1:0-1679 GCA_964496825.1 uncultured Acidimicrobiaceae bacterium | reverse complement strand
CCACGTCAGTCGAGGAACTCGACCTCTACCGCGAGCCCTTCCTCGTCGCCGGCGATGCTGGCCACCGAGCGGATCGCCCGGGCTACTCGCCAGCGGCGGCCGATCACGCGGCCCATGTCGGACTTGGCGGTGCGAACCTCGGCAACGACGGCGTCCTCGCCGTCCTCGACGATCTCGACCTTGACCGCATCGGGGTCATCGACGATCTGGGTGACGAGGTAGGTAACGACCTTCTCGACGATCTCGCCCTTCTTCATTCTTCCTCCGAGCTCTCCTCGGCAGGCGTCTCCTCGGCAACGGCCTCTTCGGCTGCGGCTTCCTCGGCAGGCGCCTCTTCGACGGCGGCCTCCTGGGCGGCCTCTTCGACCGCCTCGGCCACCTCTTCGAGAACCTCCTCGACCACCTCGGCCGTGACCTTCTTCTCTGGATACACCGTGGGCTGGTGCTCGCCGACGGTATGGATCTCGCCCCGGTCTACCCGGAACTGAGCCCAGGCGCCGGAGATCTCGAGCAGCTTCTGGGCCCGCTCGGTGGGTTGGGCGCCCTTGTGCAGCCAGTCGAGCGCCCGCTCGTTGTCGATCTCGACGACCGAGGGGTCCTGGCGCGGCTCGTAGCGGCCGATCTGCTCGATGTACTCGCCGTCCCGAGGCTTGCGCGAGTCCATGACGACGACGCGATACGACGGCTGCTTCTTCTTGCCCGTCCTGGTCAGGCGAATCTTCACCGCCATAACTACCTTCTCTTGCTCCTCCCGGGCATGGAAAGCCCCGGTATCGGGCCCTTCCCTCCCGCAAACTGCTTCATCATCTTCTGTGCCTCGGTGAACTGCTTGAGCAAGACGTTCACATCCTGCGGGCGTGTCCCCGAGCCCGACGCAATCCGACGCTTACGGCTCCCGTTGATGAGCTTCGGGTCTCGCCGCTCTTCGGGCGTCATCGACCGGATGATCGCTTCGACCTTTCCGAGGTGACGGTCGTCGATCTCAACGTCGCGCAACTCAGTTCCGGCGCCGGGGAGCATACCAACAAGGCTCTGCAACGGCCCCATCTTCTTCAGCTGCTGGAACTGGTCGAGGAAGTCCTCGAGGTCGAAGGAGGCGTCGCGCATCTTCTGGACGGCCTGCTTCGCCTGCTCCTCGTCGTAGGCGGTCTCGGCCTTCTCGATGAGCGTCATCACGTCGCCCATTCCCAGGATCCGGTCCGCCATCCGCGCCGGGTAGAAGGCGTCGAGGTCGTCGAGGCCCTCCCCGGTGCCGACGAACTTGATCGGCTGTCCCGTCACCTCCCTGGCCGAGATGGCGGCGCCGCCCCGGGCGTCGCCGTCGAGCTTGGTCAGGATCAGCCCGGTGAGCTCGGTGTACTCGAGGAAGCCGTTGGCGACGTTGACCGCCTCCTGGCCGGTCATGGCATCGAGGACAAGCAGCACCTCGTCGGCGTCGGTGGCCTTGCGCACCGCCGCCAGTTCCTTCATCAGCTCGTCGTCGATCTGAAGACGGCCGGCGGTGTCCACGATCACGACGTTCCGCGAGTCGCTGCGGGCCTCCTTGAGGGCGGCCTTGGCCAGCTTCGGAGCCTTCGTCTTGCGATCGACGTACACCGGCACGTCGATCCGCTTCCCCAGGGTCTCCAACTGATCGATGGCGGCGGGGCGCTGCAGGTCGGCGGCGACCAGCATGGGCC
>CAZCBO010000390.1:0-1688 GCA_964496825.1 uncultured Acidimicrobiaceae bacterium | reverse complement strand
GCTTGCTGGGGAAGTGGTGGTACAGGCTCGACTTGGTGATCCCCACCTCGGCGGCCAGCTCGGCCATGCTCGTCCCGTTGAACCCCTTTCTGCGGAATAGGGCGGCGGCTTCGTGCCGGATGCGTTCCCTGGTGTTGGACTCGTTGATCACGCTCCACCGCCGACGAGCTGCCGACCGGCGGAGAGCGCCGCCAGGTTGGTGTTCCTGTGTCGGGAAGGGACTCGGGCCGCCACCGCCCGTTCCAGGGCCTCGCCGTCGACGATTCCGGTGAGGGCCTGCACCATTCCGAGGGCGACGACGCCGGTGACGAGGTGGCCACCGGACACGGCGCGCGCCGTGTCGACCACGGGGTATCGGGAGGAGTCGCCGTCGGTGTTGGCGCAACGGCTGTCGACGATGAGCCGACCGTGCTCGCCGAGCTCGGGTCGATAGCGGTCGTAGGCCTCCTGGCTGAGCGCCACCAGGAGGTCGATGGCATCGGCAAGCGGATAGCCGATTTCGCCGGTGGCGATCACCACGTCGGAGCGGCTGGCCCCACCCCGGGACTGCGGCCCGAACACCTGCGCCTGGGCGGCGTTCCTCCCGGACAGGATGGCGGCCTCGGCGAGGATGCGGCCGGCGGTGACGACTCCCTGGCCGCCGGCGCCGGCGATCCGGATCTCGCTACGCATCATCCTGGCCTGCCCTTCCGATGCCGGTGAACACCGGGCGCACCTCGCGCGCCAGCACCCCGGTCTCCATCCCGGGCGGTGCCGCCGAGGATGGGATGTGGTCGACGAAGCGCTTCGTCGACAGCGGGCCGGCCACTCCGGCGTCGCGACGCGCCATCCAGGTCAGCATCTCGGCGCCGCCGCCGGTCCGGTTGTAGCGCCCGTAGTACTCGGGACAGGTGCTGATCACCTCGATGAACGCGAAGCCGGGGTGGCTCAGACCGTCGGCCATGATCTTGGTCATCTCGATGGGGGTGGCGGCGAGGACGCGAGCGACGAAGGACGCTCCCGCGCCGATGAGCAGCTTGCACGCGTCGAACGGCGGCTCGGTGTTCCCGGCAGGGGTGGTCGAGGCGAACGCTCCTTCCGGGGTGGTGGGCGCGGCCTGGCCACCGGTCATGCCGTAGATGGCATTGTTGAGCAGGAGGACGGTCATCTCGATGTTCCTGCGGGCGGCGTGGATGAGGTGGTTGCCGCCGATGGCGAGCCCGTCACCGTCCCCCGTCACCACGACGACGTTCAGCTCAGGCCGGGCCAGCTTGAGCCCGGTGGCAAAGGCGGGCGCCCGGCCGTGGGTTCCGTGCAGGGTGCACAGATCCACATAGCCCGCCAACCGGCTGGAGCACCCGATCCCGGCCACCATCGCCAGCTTGTCCTGATCGAGGTGCAGCTGGTCGACGGCTTCCAGGAAAGCCCTGAGCACGATGCCGTGGGCGCACCCGGGGCAGAGAACGTGGGGCATCGCCCATTCCCGGAGGTAGCCGGTGACGTCGGTCATAGCCCGGCTCCTCTGCCCGAGGCCACGGCGGTGACGAGCTCGACCGGCGTGATCGGCTCACCGTCGGCACGTTGGTACCCGACGACCGCTGCCCTTCCTGCGGCGGCTCGCTCCACTTCCCCGATGAGCTGGCCCATGTTCATTTCGGCCACGATGATCGTGTCGACCCGGTCGGCGACCTCGGCGACCGCGTCGTCCG
>CAZCBO010000389.1:0-1692 GCA_964496825.1 uncultured Acidimicrobiaceae bacterium | reverse complement strand
TGGTGGGGGAGGACGACGCCGCGCTGGTGCGGCTGGTGCCCGACCGCCTGGTCGCCCGTGACCTGTCGTTCGATCCCTCGCCCCGGGCCCCGGGGCGGTCCGACCCGCGCGCTGTCTGACTGGCGTTGACCCCGTGGGCCCGCAGCGTTGGACGTCGGGGCGCGCTCCTCACACACCTGTTCCTGCGGAGCGTTCGTCAGTCCGGTGAGCGAAACCTCCGCAGCGATGATCCGCCGCTGGTCGCGATCGTCCTCGGCGCGTCGTGGACGGGCGTTCTGGGACCGCGTCCCTGCATGCCGGGCAGGGCGACCGTGTTCAGTCGCAGCCCTGGCCGGTGTCGTCGAGCGGGAGCCGTTCGACGGTGGGGCCGTCCACGAGGAACGCCGCTTCGGAGCCGTCGGCGGCAGCGAGCCAGAGCTGGGTGGTGCCGCGCCGCCATCCAGTGTCGATGGCGTCAGCGGGCAGGTCGGTGTCCGGGGCCCAGCCGTCCTGGCCGTAGGAGGGGGTGGGGTTGGCGACGAAGGTCCGCCGCGATCGCGGATCGTCCGGCGAGAAGGCAGTCACGTCCAGGTGGAGGAACCGCATGTCCTGCCAGCCGCAGTGCACCGGCCCGCGCGTGCTCCGGACCGAGCGCACGACGTCGCTGTCGGACGGGTTGGCCCAGACGGCGGCCAGCTCACCGGCGGCGATCGCCTCGGCGGCGGCTGCCACCGCGGCGGTCAGTCCGTCGCGACCCAGGCTGGCGACCTGCTCGGCGACCGCGTCCACGCGCGGGTGGGTGTCCCGGGTGACTGGGGTCAGTGCCTGGCCCTCGAGCCGGTAGCGCCCCTGTGGGCCCACCAGGTCGTAGGTCCCAGTCACCGTCGTCGACGACTGCAGGAACCAGACGGCCGACTCGCCCGGCACGGGGGGAAGCACGCCATCCACGGTGATCGGGCCACCCTGCTCGTCGCCGGGGGAGACGATCTCCACCTGCGCCTTCTCGTCGCCGTAGAGCGTCTGCTCGACGTCGACGACGGCACGCCGGTCGCGCATGTCACCGGCAGTGTCCTCGCAGCTGACCGTGGCCACGGTCCCGACCACGACGACGTCGGAGGCAAGCACGAGCTCGTCCACCGAGGCGAAGTACGGGAACGACCCCCCGGTGTCCATGCCCAGATCCGACTCCGGGGCGCACGGGGCCGCGGCCGACCCGGTCGGCCCGGTCGGGGTTGCACCGGGGGAGCCCTCGGTGGCCTCGCCGGCGCAGCCGCCAGCCAGCACCACGACGACACCGGCTGCGATGACCTGTCTGCGCACGTCCGACCCCCCAACGTTCGACGCCCCAGCCGACCGGTCGGTTCCCGCAAGGATACGACGGCTGTCGACACTCTCGGTGCTCCCCGTACCGGAACCGTCACCCGCTCGGGTCACGCGGCTCCCGGCGTGACACGTCCGGTGCCCGGCGCACCGGAACCGTCAGCGGGGTTGAGGCAGCCGCCGAACCTCCACGCTTCGCAGTGAACGACACGAGCGGGCGACCTCGAGCGGGCTGCCACAGCGCGAGCAGGGCGAAGAGGACGGGATGACCATGCCGCATCCAGCACGGTCGACGTACCGGCCGTCCGCAGGCCGGGACGACCCACACGTCGGCGCCGCCGACGGCTTAAGCCTCCGGGCGACGGGCCGACGGGGGCGCCGGTGCCGCAACGG
>CAZCBO010000388.1:0-1703 GCA_964496825.1 uncultured Acidimicrobiaceae bacterium | reverse complement strand
CATCGCCCAGCCGAAGATCGTGCGCGTGTCGTTTCGCATCGTTCCTCGAAACTAGCCGGGCGGGTAGGGTCATTCCCCATGTCCTTCGACTTCGTCGGCGCCGACCCCGCCATCCCGGCGCCGATCCAGGCAGCGATCCGGCGCGAGTGGGAGTTCCTCGCTGCCCCCGGCACCTGGTGGTCGGGGCCGGAGCGGCTGGCGATCGCCGCCGAGGCGCGCGAGGCGATGGCCGGCGAGGGCACTGCGAGCCGCCCAATGGGCATTCTCACCGAAGCTGCGCGTGACGTCGTGCGCAAGGTCGCCGCCGACTCGCCACGCATCACCGAGGATTGGGTCGAAGCGTTGCCCGGCCGGGGGATCGATCTCCCCGCCTACG
This sequence comes from uncultured Acidimicrobiaceae bacterium, assembly GCA_964496825.1. GTDB lineage: Bacteria > Actinomycetota > Acidimicrobiia > Spongiisociales > UBA5794 > JACZST01. The sequence goes on along the minus strand of CAZCBO010000388.1, from coordinate 1,327 downwards.
CCGAGATCATCGGCATCGTCGCCCGGCTGTCGTCGGTGGACATGTTCCATCGGGCGCTCGAGCTCGACCTCGAGCCGTTGCCGGAGCCGCGCTCCGGTGAGCCGTCGCAGACGCCGCCGCCCGGCGGGCTCGTCCACGGCAAGTCCTTCGTTCCGATGGCACTGCGGGTCAGCATCCCCCAGACGATTTCGATCGTGCCTCCGGAGACCGTGGCCTGGCAGGCGTTGTCCGACGCCATGTACATGACCTTCGCCGAAATGGACGATCCCGATTTCCACCGCGCCATGCACCGCACCCAGATCGAGCTCGTCGCGGCCAGGACCTCGCAGATCAACGAGTGCTTCTACTGAGTGCTGGCGCACGCGGCGATGCTCAGTTCGAGCGCGGAACAGCTGGGAATCGAGTGGAACCCGAGGTCGATCACCGACCCGACCGTCGATCCGCTCCTCGAGGGGGGCTGGGAGCTCGTCGCCTTCGTCGACGCCGCCCACGGCGACGACGCGGCGGCGCTCAACGCGTCCCGCAAGGCACTTCGCGGCGTTCTCGGTGACGCCGCCACCGTCGAGGCGGCGTCGGTCATCGGCAATTTCAACCAGATGAACCGGCTCGCCGACGCCACCGGGATGCCGGTAGGACCCGGCACCCTGCAGCGCACCGAGGCCCTGCGAGCGGAGACCGGCATCGCCCCCTTCCACTGAGATTGGGCCGTCAGGCCCTGATCGGCGGTGCGGATGGACGGCATCATCGAGTCATGGATCCGGTCGAGCGTGCCCGCGAGCTCTTCCTCACCGACGACCACACCTACGGCTGCGCCGAGACGACCCTGGTCGTCCTCCAGGAGCGCTTCGATCTCCCCGATCCAGGCGACTCCTCGGCCGCCATGGCCCTCAACGGCGGCGTCGCGTACTCGGGGGCGACCTGCGGGGCGATCACCGGGGCGGCCCTGGCCCTCGGCCGGCTCGCCGCACGGCGCATCGACGGCCACAACGAGGCCAAGCAGGCCGCCAGGGAAGCCACGCAACGCCTCATGGCCGAGTTCGAGGCGGAGTTCGGTGGGATCAGCTGCCGTTACCTCAGCGGCTACGACCTCCTCGAAGACCACGACGCCTTCATCGAGAGCGAGGTCTGGACCGACGTCTGCATGCGCCAGATCGAGTTTGCGGTGACGCGGGTCGCCGACCCGAGCGTTCTTGCGTAATGAGCGCCCGTATACGGGCTGTGGCTACGCAAGAACGAATTGGTTGACGCCTAGCTTCGCATAGCCTAGATTTGCTAGGTATGAGAGGGCAGGCGCTGAAAGGGCATCTCGACCTCCTGTTGCTGGCGG
>CAZCBO010000387.1:0-1709 GCA_964496825.1 uncultured Acidimicrobiaceae bacterium | reverse complement strand
ACCAAGGAGCGCGACGAACCACGCCTGGATTGCGGCGGCGAGCGCACGGGTCACGTCCGTCGACGCATCGTTGGAATCCTCGTCGAAGGCGTCGAGCGCCTCCTCGAAGAGCATCACCGCAGACGGGTACCATCCCCGCACCTCGTACACCGCCCATAGCGGGCCGATGAGCCGGCGCGCCTGCTCCGGGTTCCGGATGGCGAGACTGTGCCGCCAGGCGCGCCGGATGTTGTCGATGTCGGCCTCGAGCGCATCCAGCTCTGCCAACCGCGTCCCCGGCGGGAACAGCTCGCCGCCCAGATGGCTGTAGAAGGCGGCGTGGGCGTCGAGGACACTTCGATGCACCTCCGGATCGGCGGCGAGTTCGGCCTCCGCGTACTGGCGGAGCAGCTCGTGGATGCTGGAACGGCCCGTGTCCGGGTCGGTGGTGATGAGCGACTTCGCTGCGATCCCTGCGAGATCTCGCAGCGATGCTGCGGCGACCGCCTCGGCGGCGGCGCGGGTGAAACCGCCACGGAACACCGACAAGGCGGTGAAGACGCGCTGCTCTTCGGGGCTGAGGAGATCCCAGGTGTAGTCGAATACTGCGCGCATGCTGCGCTGCCGATCGGGGACGTCTCCGGCATCGGTCTCCAGGAAGTCGAGGCTGGTGGCCATCTCGGCGGCGATCTCGCGGACGCTCAGCAGCGACGACCACGCCGCGGCGAGGATGATACCGAGCGGCATGCCGTCGCTGAGCCGCAGGATGCTCGCCAGTGCTTCGAGGTCGTCGGTTCGGAGGGTGAACTCCGGTCTGGCCCGCCGGGCGGCGTCGACGAAGAGCCCGGCCCCGCTGGTATCGAGGGCCTCCTCGGGGTCCTTCCACGTCGACTCGAGCCCCTCGAGAGTGAAGACGGTCTCGCCGGTCACCCGGAGCGCCGAACGACTGGTCGTGAGCACGGTGACGTGCGGTGCGGCCCTGAGGATCGCCGTGACGGTTGGAGCCCCGTCGATCAGGTGCTCGAAGTTGTCGAAGACGAGCAGCTGACGCTTGTTGGTGAGGTAGGTGAGGAGCTGGGTCTGGACGTCTTTGTCGGCCGAGAGGGCGAGGCCGAGCGACTCGGCGACCGCCTGGACCATGGCGTCGGCGGTCTCGACGGGGGCGAGGTCGACGAAGAAGACCCCGTCCGGGAACCCGGTGTTGAGGTCGGCGGCAGCCTGGATGGCCAATCGCGTCTTGCCTGCCCCGCCGGGAGCGAGCATGGTGACCAACCTGGTCGAACCGAGGAGGCGCTTCACCTCGACGAGTTCAGCGTTGCGCCCGATGAAGTCGGTTAGCTGCACCGGCAGGTTGTTGGGGACCGCATCGAGCGAGTCGAGTGGCGGGAACGCGTGGTCCAGCCCCTCGACGTTGAGCTGGTAGACGTGTTCGGGCCGGGTGAGGTCCTTGAGACGGTGCTGGCCCATATCGGTGAGCGATACACCGACGGGAAGGCGGTCGTTGACCAGTTCCCAGGTGGCCCCGGAAAGCAGAGTCTGCCCACCGTGGGCGATGCCGCGCAGCCGCGCCGCCCGATTGACTGCCGGGCCGTAATAGTCGCCTAGCTGCAGGTCTGCGTCGCCGGTGTGCAATGACGCACGGACCCGGAGCGGACCGGGAGTCGGCCAGGCCATGGCGTCGAGCGTTCGCTGGATCTCCGCTACAGCTGCCACCGCGTCCGCTGCGACTG
>CAZCBO010000386.1:0-1709 GCA_964496825.1 uncultured Acidimicrobiaceae bacterium | reverse complement strand
AAGCTCGGGCTCGACGTCGAGGTCGAGGTGATGCCGTGGACGCAGATGGCGGACCTCGTCTGGTACAACCGCGACGACTGGGACATGACGGCGTGGCAGATGGTCGGCCGGCCGGAGCGGTCGGACCCCGACGAGCTGATCTTCAACCTCTACCATTCGTCGACCGCGCCGACCGGCTACAACTTCGTCGGCTTCAGCGACGACGGTGCCACCCTCATCGCCGGCGAGATGCCACCCGACTACGGCTATTCGCAGGTCATCGCGGTCTTCGATGTCGCCAGCCGGGAGCAGATCCACAGCATCGACTACTCGGAGCACCGCGCCCAGGACATGGCGCTGAGCGCCGACGTGTCGACCTTCGCCATCGCCGAGCGGGAAACCGGGATCCTCCGGCTGTTCGATACCAGTGATTGGAGCGAGCTGCCCGCTCCCGACACCGCCGCCTCCGGAGTAGCCCTGTCCTCGGATGGCACCCGGCTGGCCACGGCGACCGGAGAGGCGATCGAACTCTGGAACACATCGACCGGGGGTCCGCCCACAACGATCGCGCTCTCGCTCGGCGACGTATTTGCCATGGAGTGGGCGCCTGATGCGCGCTCGATCGCCATCGGCGGCCCGACCGGGGCGATCTTCCTCTTCGATGCCGCAACGGGTGAGGAGATCACCACCCTGATCGGGCATCAAAACCCACCGCGCTCGCTCGCCTTCGACCCGAATGGGCGCTACCTGGCGAGCACGATCCAGGACGTGCCCCCCGTGGTCCTCGTCTGGGACCTGGCCCAGCCATCCGGCCAGGAGCTGATGACCTACATCAGCGATCCCCCCAACCCGGTGACGCACGCGACGTGGACCATCGACCGGGAGCAAGTGCTCGCCTCGACGTTCGCATTCGGCAACACCACGGTCTTCGAAGCGAACACCGCCAGGCCCCTTGCTACTTACCCGAACGAGGTCTTTACCGCCGAAGTCGCCAAGGCCCTCCCCAGTCCCGACGGAAGGTTCATCGCCGTCACCAACTACCTGATCGAGTTCGAAGACGAGCCGGGCACCACCCGGATCATCGATGCCGACACGCTCGAGCAGGTGACGACCCTGCGGGGGAGCAGCCCGATGGCCTACAGCCCCGACACGTCGTTGCTCGTGGTCGGCGACTTCCATGTCGGCTACGTCTACGAGGTTGGCACGTGGGAGGTCGTCGCGACGCTGCTCGACCCGGAGAGCCGAACGGAGGTCAACGATATCTACGGCGACGGCCTCTTCTTATCAGACGGCAGGCACTTCCTGTCCGCGGACGGCGGTCTCCGCCCCGGCGCCGCGATCTGGGACATGGCGAACTGGTCCGTGGTGGGGACGGTCCCGCTCGGGGAACAGACCCACTCCGTTTCATCTGGCGGTGACCTGATCGCCCTGGCCCGGCAGTTCGATGGAAGGGTCGCCGTCTTTCGGGAAGAGGACATCCTCGAGGACGTGACTTCCGAGGCGGCCCCGTACTGGGAGATCGATGGGGGCGAGCAGCTGCTCTTCGCCGGCCTCAGCCCCGACGGGTCGCTGCTGGCGACCGGTGGCTTCGACGAGCACGTCACCTTCTGGGACGTGCCGGCGCGAGAGCGTCTCTACAGCATCGACATGGGTCAGATCCCCTCGAACGCGGAGTTCTCCGAAGATGGTCGCCACATCCTCGTCGCCCTCGTCGGCACCACCAGCCTCCT
>CAZCBO010000385.1:0-1727 GCA_964496825.1 uncultured Acidimicrobiaceae bacterium | reverse complement strand
CCCTACCGACCTGCCGCGACCACGCAGTCAGCGCCGAGCGAACTGCGAGGCGCTCAAACTAACTCTCGGCGAGATGCCTGAGTGCAACCCGGAACCGCCGCGAGATCTCGAAGGCGGCCAGCCGGCCCGGCACCCCAACGGCATCCCCGCTGAAGCTGAGGAACACATGCGCGGTATCGTCGGGCGGCTCACCGATCACCCGCACACCGAACCGCCCATGCGTGATGCCGGGCACCGAGTCCACCTCACACTCGAAGCGCGTGCCCGCCTCCCATTCGACGATGCGAAGCCTGAACGCTTGACCCGGATCCTGCTCCTTCCGGTGCGAGACGAACACGACGTTCCCTACCGCGGGCGCCTCCCCTGCGAGCGCTCCCACGATGTGAACGGGAAACCACTCGTCGATTCGGGCAACGTCGCCGACCCTGGCCCACACGCTCGCCGCGTCCCGACCTTCGATGATGCGGTCGTCGCGCAGGATGGTGAGTGCCATGACCTCAACCGGCCGCCTTTGCCCGCACCAGCTCCTGCACGATCTTGGGGTCGGCCTTGCCTCCGGTGGCGCGCATCACCTGGCCGACGAGGAAGCCGATGGGTTTTGCGTCTCCGGACCGGACCTTCTCGACCGCGTCGGGGTGCTGCGCGAGCACCTCGTCGACGGTGCTCTCGATGGCGGCGACGTCGGAGACCTGGAAGAGATCGCGCGCCTCGGCGACGGCGCGAGCCCGACCCTCGCCCCCGAGGACGGCGACCAGCACCTCCTTGGCGGCCGTTGCCGACAGCGTCCCGTCGGCGGTCATCGCGGCGAGCTCGGCCAGGTCATCGGCGCGGAGGCCGGTCTCACCGACCGACGTCTCCTCGCGACGCAGGTAGGCAACGATCTCGTCGGTGATCCACAGCCCGATCGTCCGGGCGTCGGCGCCCCTCCCCACCGCCTTCTCGTAGAGCGCCGCGAGATCGGGGGCGTCGACCAGGAGCGTCGCGGTGGGCACGTCGGCCCCCATCTCGTAGTAGCGGGCGCGCTTGTCGGCGGGAAGCTCGGGCCTACGCGAGCGGATGTCGTCGCGCCACGCCTCGTCGATGTGCAGCGGGAGTAGATCGGGCTCCTGGAAGTACCGGTAGTCCTCGGCCTCCTCCTTGGACCGCATCGACGTCGTGGCCCCCGCGGCCTCGTTCCAATGGCGGGTCTCCTGAACCACCGTGCCACCACCCTCGAGCACTTCGATCTGCCGATCGATCTCGTAATCGATCGCTCGCTGGAGAGAACGCAACGAGTTCACGTTCTTGACCTCCGTCCTCGTCCCGAGCGACTCCGCGCCGGCGGGCCGGACCGAGATGTTGGCATCGAACCGCATCGACCCCTCTTCGAGCCTGGCATCGGAGACCCCCAGGGTCCGCACGATTCGCTGCAGCTCGGCACCGTAGGCGCGTGCCTGGTCGGGGCTGTGGATGTCGGGTTCGGAGACGATCTCGACGAGCGGCACGCCGGACCGGTTGAAGTCGAGCAGGGTGTGCTCGGCACCGTGGATCCTGCCGGTGTCCCCCTGGTGGAGGCTCTTCCCCGTGTCCTCCTCCATGTGGACCCTGGTGATCCCGACGCCGACCGACTCGCCGTCGAGGTCGATGTCGAGGTGCCCGTCGACGCAGAGCGGAAAGGTGTACTGGGAGATCTGGTAGCCCTTCGGCAGATCCGGGTAGAAGTAGTTCTTCCGGTAGAACAGCGAGGT
>CAZCBO010000384.1:0-1746 GCA_964496825.1 uncultured Acidimicrobiaceae bacterium | reverse complement strand
CCGGCCGAACACAACGACTCCCCTGTGAACGTCGCCCCCTTGTTACCATATGAATCGCCCTACGGATCGGTTTACTCCGGGGAGGTCGAAGGGCCCTGGCAAGAGGAGTCCGCGGAGACGAAAGAGAGTCAAAGCGAAGCCGAGCAGACCTACGCCGAAGTGGCGCAAGAGCTCCAGGAGCGTGCGGAGCAGATCGAGCGTCAGGCGCGCGAGCGCGCTGAGCAGATCGAGCAACAACACGGCATTGCGCACAGTGCCCAGGGTTCCCCGGGCAGCCGTGGGTTGAGCCGCAGCGGTTTCGCCCATGGGCGTCCCTCCCTTACGGATATCAGCACCGACAACCTACCAGTGGATGACAATTCCGCATCACAGAAGATTCTTTCCGCTGGAGGTATTGCACTTGCACATAATGGAAAGTAATGTCCGTCACACGGACCGCCGGCCTGGCGGGACGGGAAGGGAGAAGTCGCAGTGCAGACGAGGGCCTACCAGTTCGACCTCAACTCGAGCCGAGTGCCGGTCGGGGACACGCTGCTGGAGGTCAGTGACGTCTCGCTACGCTTCGGGGGCATCCGCGCGCTCTCCGGCGTCTCCTTCGCCATGCGACAGGGCGACATCCACGCGGTCATCGGCCCGAACGGCGCCGGCAAGTCCAGCCTCCTCAACTGCGTCAGCGGGCTCTACCGCCCCCAGCAGGGGCGTATCGAGCTCCACACGGTCCGCCCCGACGGTCGGGCGGGCCGCACCGACCTCGTCACCCGCAAGCCCCACCAGATCGCTCGGCTCGGCGTCGCGCGCTCGTTCCAGAACATCGAGTTGTTCAGCCACCTGACGGTCCTGGAGAACCTGATGCTGGGGCGGCACATCCACATGCGGCACAGCGTGCTCGCGGGCATGGCCTGGTTCGGGCCGGCGCGGCGTCAGGAGTTCGCCCACCGCGAATTCGTGGAGGAGGTCATCGACCTGCTTCACCTTCAGGCCTATCGGCACGCCCCGGTCGGTGCGCTGGCCTATGGCATCCAGAAGCGCGTCGAACTGGGTCGTGCCCTGTGCATCGAGCCGGCGCTGCTGCTCCTCGACGAACCGATGGCCGGCATGAACGCCGAGGAGAAGGAGGACATGGCGCGCTTCGTGCTCGACGTCAACGAGCTGCGCGGCGTGTCCATCCTCATCATCGAGCACGACATGGGCGTGATCATGGACATCTCGAGCCAGATCACCGTCCTCGACTTCGGGGAGGTCATCGGTGACGGCAGTCCCGATGAGGTCGCCCGCAACGAGGACGTCGTGCGTGCCTACCTGGGGGAGGACGCATGAACGCGACGAACCACGAGACGCAGGCCACCTTTCCGCGGCTGCTGGCCCGGCAGGCCACTGAGCACCCCGACCGCATCGCGTTGCAGGAGAAGCGCTACGGCATCTGGCTGCCGATCACCTGGCGCCAGTACGCCGAGCGGGTGCGTGATGCCGCCCACGGCTTGGCCTCGCTCGGCATCAAGCGGGGTGACATCGTCGCCATCCTCGGAGACAACCGCCCCGAGTGGGTCATCACCGAACTCGCAGCCCAGTCCATCGGCGCCGCGGTCGTGGGCATCTATCCCACCAGCCTCGATGAGGAGATCGTCCACATCCTCCGGATGAGCGAGTCCGGAGTCGTGATCGCCGAGGACCAGGAGCAGGTCGACAAGCTGGTCAAGGCACGGGAGAAGCTCGAGGCCCCGCCCACCGTCGTGTACTACGACCCCC
>CAZCBO010000383.1:0-1768 GCA_964496825.1 uncultured Acidimicrobiaceae bacterium | reverse complement strand
GAAGAAGACCAGGCCGAGCACGATCGCGGCCGGCGTACCGTCCAATCCCAGGAATCCCAGCGGTCCCGAGTCGGCGAGCAACTGGCGCACCGCCAGGCCCACCACCACGGTGGGCAGCACGAACGGCACCAGCATCAACGCGCGGATCAGCCCGCGCAGCGGGAACCGCAGTCGGTGCAGGACGTAGGCCGCCGGCAGCCCCAGCAGCACCGCGCTCACCGTCGCGACGGCGCTGGTCCACGTCGTGAACCACACCACCCGCGCGGTGCGAGGCCGGCTGAGCACCTCGACCACGGCGCCCGGGGCGAACGAGCCGTCCGGCCAGAAGCCGCGCTGCAGCATGCCGGCGACCGGAAGCGCGAAGAAGACCCCGAGCACCGCGACCGGCACCGCCGCGAGCAGCAACAGTCCCGCGATGCGTCTCATCGCGGGCCGGGGGGGGTCGGTCACCGGGTGGTGAGATCGTTCCACTTCTGCTGCCACTGCTGGCGGTTCTCGGCGATGTCGGCCGGCGAGAGTTCCAGCGACGGTCGGGCCGGAGGCGCGAACTTCGCCCACGCCCTGGGCAGCGCGGCGTCCTCGGCGACCGGGTAGACGTACATGTTCGGCGGCAAGGCCTCCTGCACCTCGGGGCTCAGCAGCCAGTCGATGACGGCTTCGGCCCCCTCCGGATTGTCGGCGCCCTCGAGGACGCCGGCGTACTCGACCTGGGCGAAGCAGGTCTGCGGGAGCGCCGCCGTCGAGGTCTGGCCGTCCTTGACGGTGAAGGCCGGAGAGGAGTCGTAGGACAACACGATCGGACGGTCGCCGCCGGAGTAGCTGAAGTCCACGTTGTAGGCGTCCTCCCAGCCACGCACGATCTTCACGTCGTTGGCCAGCAGGTCGCGCCAGTACTCCTCCCAGTCGTCGCCGTAGGCGGCGATGGTGGCGAGCAGGAACGCCATCCCCGGCGTGCTGGAGGTGGCCGCGGGCGTCACGAAGAGCCCCTGGTACGCCGGCTCGGTCAGGTCGTCGAGAGTGCGCGGCGGTGTGCGGTCCCGCTGCTCGAACCAGGCGGTGTCGACGTTGACGCACACGTTGCCGGTGTCGATCGGGGTGAGGGCGTCCTGATCGTCACCGGGTAGCTCGTGTGCCGCGGCCCCCTCGGGCACCTCCGGCGCGTAGGAGGCGAACCCTCCGGCCTCGAGCGCACGCGACGCGAAGGTGTTGTCGACACCGAACGCGACGTCGCCCAGCGGCTCGGAGTCGGTGAGGACGAGTTTGTTGGTGAGCTCGCCGCCGTCGCCGGCCGGGCGGTGGACCAGGTCGAAGCCGCTGTCGGCCTCGAAATCGGCGACCAATTCCTCGGGCAGGGTGAAGGAGTCGTGGGTGACGAGGACGACCTCGCCGCCGCCGGAGGACCCGGAGGGGGCATCGCGGTCCTCCTCGCCCACACCCAGCGAGCAGCCGGTCGCCACCAACCCAAGGGCCAGCAGCGCGGCACTGCCACGGAACGCGAAACGACGAGACATGGAACGGACTCCCTTCGCCGGTGCTAACCGGAGCAGGTTCATAGGGTCTGGATCCGGTGATCCACTCTCAGCACGAGTCGTGCTCCCCTGTCGGACGAGACCGAGTCTACTCAGTGCGCGCGACGGCGTAGGTGATGCCCTCGGTGTGGTCCACTCCCGGGGCCAGTTCGGCCTCGCCCCGCGCGACGAGGAGCTCCAGGTGGGCCTTGGTCTCCATCGTGGCCATGCCCTGGTTGAACACGTCCAGCTCGTCGTAG
>CAZCBO010000382.1:0-1768 GCA_964496825.1 uncultured Acidimicrobiaceae bacterium | reverse complement strand
GGCAAGACCACGCTCGCGCTGCACGTGGTGGCCGAGGCGCAGCGCAACGGGGGCATCTGCGCCTTCGTCGACGCCGAGCACGCCCTCGACCCGATCTACGCCCGGGCCATCGGCGTCGACGTCGACGAGCTGCTCATCTCCCAGCCCGACACCGGCGAGCAGGCGCTCGAGATCGCCGACATGCTCGTGCGCTCCGGCGCCCTCGACGTGGTCGTGATCGACTCGGTGGCGGCGCTGGTGCCCCGCGCCGAGCTCGAGGGCGACATGGGCGACTCCCACGTCGGGCTCCAGGCGAGGCTGATGTCCCAGGCGCTGCGCAAGCTGGCGGGGACGATCAACCGCTCCCAGACCACGGCGATCTTCATCAACCAGCTCAGGGAGAAGATCGGGGTGATGTTTGGCTGCTGGCAGTACGACACCAGGGTCACCCTCGCCGACGGCACCCAGGAGAAGATCGGCAAGATCGTCAATCAACGACTTGCGGTCGAGGTCCTGGCCGTCGACCCCGACACCGGGAGGGTCGAGCCAAAGCGCATCGTCAACTGGTTCGACAACGGCAACGCCGAACGGTTCCTCCAGTTCACCGTGTACAAGCCGGCGGGAAACGGCCGCGCCCAGTTCGCCGCCACCGAGCCCCACCAGATCGCCACGCCGATGGGCTGGCGGGAGGCCCGCGAGCTGTCGGTCGGTGACACGGTGCTCATGCCACTGCCGCACTACCTGTCACCACAGCAGCGCCAGCTCGTGCTCGGCGGGCTGATGGGCGACGCCTCGGTCTCGCCCAAGCGCGATCACAGCCGGGGCCCGGGGATGAAGTCTCGGTTCCGCTTCGGGCATGGACCCAAGCAGGACGCCTATGCGCGGTGGAAGGCCTCGCTGCTCGAGGGTGTGCCCGTCACCGTCAGTCCCCACAGCAAGGGCGGGCTCATGGTCGAGACCACGCCGCTCATCGAGCTGGATGGCCTCCGTGAGGCGGTCTACATCGGCGGCAAGAAGGTCTTCTCCTGGGATTACGTCAAGGAGCTGACTCCCTTCGCCCTCGCCATCTGGTACCTCGACGATGGGACGTTCAGCGAGTGTCGCGTCGACGGATCGGCGGGACGGTCCGACATCTGTGTCGAGGCCATGGAGCGGAGCTCGCGGGTGCGCCTGGTGCAGCTGCTCCGGGACACCTACGGGTTGTCCTGCTCGCTCATCGACCGGGCAGGCAAGGCGGTGATCGTCTTCGACCGAGAGGGCACCGAATCGCTCCATGCCCTGATCGCTCCCTACGTGCCGGAGTGCATGTCGTACAAGCTGCTCCAGCACCACCGGGGCAAGTACCGGATCCAAGTGGAGCCTGCGGTCAAGGAGCTGAAGCTCCACCCGGTGCCGATCCTCGACATCCACGAGAAGCCGAGGACGCGCTCGATGCGGAAGTTCGACCTCGAGGTCGAAGGCCATCACAACTACCTGGCCGACGGCGTCGTGGTGCACAACTCGCCCGAGACGACCCCCGGCGGCCGGGCGCTCAAGTTCTATTCGAGCGTCCGTATCGATGTGCGCCGGATCGAGGCGATCAAGTCGGGCACCGACAACATCGGCAACCGGGTCCGGGCCAAGATCGCCAAGAACAAGGTGGCCCCGCCCTTCCGCACCGCCGAGTTCGACATCATGTTCGGCGAGGGGATCTCCCGGGAGGGGAGCCTGATCGACGTGGCCGTCGAGGAGGGTGTGGTCAAGAAGGCCGGCGCCTGGTACACCTACGACGGCGACCAGCTCGGCCAGG
>CAZCBO010000381.1:0-1776 GCA_964496825.1 uncultured Acidimicrobiaceae bacterium | reverse complement strand
TACGAGGGTGATCTGGTCGCAAGCGTCACCGCCGCGGTACGAGACCTGTGGACCGATGAGGTCGAGGCCGTCGGTGTGGGCCTCGCCGGCCTGGTCCAATGGCCGGAGGGCATCTTCGCTTGGGGACCCCACCTCGAATGGAAGGAGATCCCGGTCCGCGCCGCCCTGGAGGACGAGCTCCAGGTGCCGGTGGTGGTCGACAACGATGCCAACATGTCGGCCCTCGCCGAGCTTCGCGCCGGGGCGGCACAGGGCTTCAGCGACTTCCTGATGGTGACGCTCGGCACCGGTATCGGCGGGGGCATCGTCATCGGCGGTGAGATCTACCGCGGCGAGTCCTTTGCCGGTGAGTTCGGTCACATGGTCGTCGACGCCGGGGGGCTCCTGTGTGACTGCGGGAAGCGCGGCTGTTGGGAGACCGTGGCCTCGGGGCCGGCGCTGGTGCGACTCGCCCGCGAGGTGATCGCCCTCAACCCCGACGGCTCCCTGGCCTCGCGCATCGGGGATGGGCCGGTCTCCGGGGACGACGTCACCACGGCCGCCGACGCCGGTGACGAGGTCGCCCGGGGACTCGTGGCCCAGGTCGGCGCAGAGTTTGGGCGCGGGCTCGGTAGCCTTATCGCCATCTTCGATCCCGAGCTGATCGTCGTCGGCGGTGGGCTCGGATCGGTCGGGGAATCATTGCTCGGGCCGGCCAGGAGGGTTGCGGCCGAAGGGCTCCACGGCGGATCCCATCGGTTGCTGCCACCGATCCTGGTGGCGAGCCTGGGCCCGGAGGCCGGCGCAATCGGAGCGGCGGCGATGGCAGCAGAGGAAACACGATGAAGCCGGTACCGTCGAAGCAGCCGCTCAGCGACCCGGGTCGCCGCAACGGGATGATCCGCGAGGCGATCTGGCTCCTGCCCAATGTCGTCAAGCTGCTGGGCCGCATCATCAAGGACCGCAGGGTTTCGGTGCGCGCCAAGGCGTTTGCGGCTGCCGTGCTCGTCTACGTGCTGTCGCCGATCGACATCATTCCCGACTTCGTCATCGGGTTCGGCAAGCTCGACGACCTCATTCTCTCGGCGGTGGCGATCCAGCACCTCATCGAAGCGGCGGGCGAGGAGATCGTGGCCGAACACTGGGACGGTTCGCAGGGGTCGCTTGATCTGATCCTCACCGCGGCCGAGATGGGCGCCGAGGTGATCCCGAAGCCGATCCGGAAGATGCTGCCGGGCTGAACACTTAGCCACACCCGAGTTGCTTCGCAGCACAGAGGTCGCGATCACGTAGTCGCCGGCGAGCGAACTGCGAGCCGGCCAGTAGCTACTGAAGCAGTTCTCCGCGAATCTCAGCTTTGGCTCTACCCTCAGGTCTTATGAAGTTCCGGCGGATCGACACCCTCCCGCCGTACGTGTTCGCCGAGGTCAATCGGCGCAGCCTCGAGGCCCGTCGCGCCGGGATCGACGTCATCGACCTCGGGTTCGGCAACCCCGACATCGCCTCGCCGCCCGCGGTCGTCGAGAAGCTCACCGAGGCGGCGCGGAATCCGAGGAACCACGCGTACTCGGCATCCCGGGGACTGCCCAACCTCCGCAAGGCTGTCGCCGATCGCTATCTGCGACAGCACGGGGTCGTCCTCGATCCCGACACCGCGGTGATCAACACGATCGGGGCCAAGGAAGGGCTCTCCCACCTCATGTGGGCCCTGGTTCAACCCGGCGACGTCGCGCTGGTGCCCGAGCCGTCGTACCCGATCCACATCTACGCCGCGGTGCTCGCCGGCGCCGACGTGCG
>CAZCBO010000380.1:0-1787 GCA_964496825.1 uncultured Acidimicrobiaceae bacterium | reverse complement strand
AGGGCAAGTTGTACTCGGCACGGAAATCCTTGAGTTTGTCGGGCTGGTCCGGGCTCACCCCGACGATCTGGTAGCCCGCCGATTGGAACGCCTCGTAGCGGTCACGGAAGTCGCACGACTCGGTCGTGCACCCCGGTGTGAAGGCCTTCGGGTAGAAGTACATCACGAGATGCTCGCCGGAGAAATCGCCGAGCGAGACCTGGTTCCCCTCGTCGTTGGTCGTGGTGAAGTCCGGCGCTTGATCGCCGTGTTCGAGCTGCATGGTGATCTCCTTGGTCTCGCCCGAAGGCTACAAGCTTGCTTCCCTGAGGCGCAGCTGGCCGCAGGCGGCATCGATCGCCTGCCCCCTGGTCTCGCGCAGCGTGGCGTTGGCGCCCGAGTCGCTCAGTACCTCGATGAAGCGCCGTACCCGTTCCTCGCTCGGTGGGCGGTCGTCGGACAGCGGTGTCGGGTTGAGGGCGATCACGTTGACGTGGGCCCGCATGCGCCGGGCGATCGCGGCGAGCTTTCGCGCCTGATCGTCGGAATCGTTCTTTCCGGCGATGAGCGCCCATTCGATCGAGAGGCGCCTGCCCTTGGCCGCGAAGTACTCCTCTGCGGCCTCGATCACTTGCTCGAGCGAATAGCGCTCGTTGAGCGGCACGAGCCCCGAGCGGGTCTCGTCGTCGGCGCCGTGCAGGCTCACCGCCAGGTACACCGGCCACGGCTCCTCGGTGAGCCGGCGGATTCCACTGACGACGCCCACGGTCGACACCGTGATCGACCGGGCCGACATCCCCGCCACCTCGATGAGCCGGCGAAGCGACTCGCGGACACGGTCATAGTTCGCCAGCGGCTCTCCCATCCCCATGTAGACGACGTTCGTCACCCGAGGTGGCGAGCCGGGTAGCGGCTGATCCCGAAGGTGCGCGTTCGCGTACATCACCTGGGCGACGATCTCCCCGGCGTCGAGGTGCCGATCGAAGCCGAACTGACCGGTGGCGCAGAACGTGCAGGCCATCGCACACCCCACCTGGGATGAGATGCATAGCGTGGTTCGTTTCGGGTATCCCATGAGCACCGTCTCGATGCCGGATCCGTCGGGGGTGCGGAAGAGCCACTTCCGCGTGGTGCCATCGTCCGCGTGCTGTTCGGTTTCGACCCGGAACGGCCAGAGCTCGTCGCCGATGGCTTGCCGAACGGCTCCCGGCAAGTTGGTCATCTCGTCGGCGGCGAGCACCGGTGTCCGGTAGAGCCAGTCGCGCAGCTGGTCGCCGCGGTACCGCGGTTCGTCGCCCAGGATCGTGACCAGATCCTCCGGCGCCACGAGGTAGGGCGAGCTCACAACTGGGAGGCGGCCCTCACCCACTTGGCTGCGGTTTCCGCCGACACCCCTGCTGCATCGCCCAGCGCTTCGGGACCGGCACTGCGGAGTGCCGCAAACGTGTCGAACCCGGCGGCGGCGAGCCGCTCGGCGTAGACGGGTCCAATGCCCTTGACCTTCGTCAGGTCGTCGGGTTCGGCCCCGGCCGCCGGCTTGCTCGGCGGCGTGCGGAACCTCGGTGGCGGTCCCTCCGGCACGGCCGGGGCAGGCAGGATCTTGTCCCGGAGCGCCCAGGCCGCGGCTCCGAGACCGGCGAGGACGCCTGCGATCCGCAGGAAGGTCTTCAAGGGATCTCTCATGGCGGAGATGCTACCCGGCGCCCAGGGCCTGACAGCTGGCGATGTGCCCGGTCGGTGGCCACGGCTTGTACCAGGGACTGCTGTTGTTGGCGAGCCAGGCACCGGCGGCGATGTTCGCGGCACCG
>CAZCBO010000379.1:0-1794 GCA_964496825.1 uncultured Acidimicrobiaceae bacterium | reverse complement strand
TCCCGCACGTATCACCGGCACGCGGGGCGATACTTGGAAGTGGACCGACCCCCCACCGAGGAGACCACCATGGACCGCAACCGTCGTACCGTCCGGCTGGCGGTCGGACTCGCCTGCGCCACCATCCTCGCCGCCGGCTGCAGCGCCGACTCGCTGATCGAGGAAGGGGTCGAGCGCGCCGTGGAGCAAGGAGCCAGCGGCGAAGCGGACGTCGAGTTCGACGACGAGGGCCGCATCTCCGTCGAGCACGAGGACGGCTCGTTCCAGGTGGGCGGGGGCGACCTGCCCGACGGGTTCCCCGACGACGTGCCACTGGTCGAGGGGACGGTGCTCACCTCGTCCCGGTTCACCGAGGGCGAGGACACGGTGTGGTCGGTGACGCTCACCGTCGACGGCGATGCGGCGGACGCCTTCGCAGCCGCACGCGACGAACTCACCGCCGCGGGGTACGACGAGACCCAGTCGGTCGACTCCGACTCGTTCCGCTCCGCAACCCTGGAGAGCGCGGACCTCCAGGTGAACCTGACCGCGTTGGAAGGTCCCGACGGAGCAACGGTGAGTTACTCCGTGACCACCGCGACGAACTAGTCGGGCTCAGTCCGCGGGCCGCCAACCCACGGTCCAGTGGCGATCGGGCACCTCGCCCGCGGACTCGGAGAACAGGCGCAGCCCCTCGGCCACCTGTCGGTGCTGCTCGGGTGACATGGTGGCGAGGATCCGGCCGATCTCGGTACGCCGGTCGGCCATGACCTCGTCGACGACGCGGTGACCCGCCTCGGTGGCGACCAGTTGCACGGCTCGACGGTCGGTGGGCACATCCTGCCGCTCCACCAGACCCTTGGCCTCGAGCCGATCGCACAGGCGCGTGGCGGTCGAGGGATTGACGTCCAGACTGTCGGCCAGCTCCACGACCCGGTGCGGACCCTCCGTGGTCAGCACGACCAACAGACGGTACTGCGGCAGCGTGACGTCGTCGGGCCGGTCGGCCAGCGACCGTGCGGCGATCGCCACGAGGACACGGCTCGCCCCCACGACCGCCTCCACGAGTCGGTCGCGTTCGGTCTCGGTTCCCGTCGCGGTGCTTGGCGCCACGGAGTAGATTCTCGCACGGGAGATCGTTGCCTGATGCATACTTTGCGAAGGGCAACAGATTTGCCGACATCGACCGTGAGGAGAGGTGCGTGCGCGAGATCGACGTCACCGACGAGATGTGGAGTTTCCGGTGTGGCCATTGCGGGCACCGCTGGTCGGTTCCCTACGAGGTGCACCACGCCGAGGGATCCGACGGCGACCAGGTGCGGGTGTGGCGGCGCAACGGGCGGCCGAGCATGGCGCCCGTCGGTGGTCTGCCCTGCCCGCACTGCGGGGAAGGGTTGCGGGTGAGCGCGGCGCGCGACGGCGCGCTGGAACGCACCGCCCTGCGCCCGGTGGACGAGGTGGTCGCCACCGGGTTGCCACCGGTGATCCGCGACGACTGAGGGCGCCGGGACCTACTCGGCGCCGCGCATGCGCGCCAAGCGGGACTCCAGCGCCCCCACGCGGTGGGTGTTGCCGTTGAGCGCGACGTAGGTGTCGCCGTACTCCCACAGCAACGCGTCGTCCAGACGGCGTACGGCGCCGGGCGGGTAGCGGTAGTCCATCCGCTCGGCGAGGAGGTCGTCGTCGACGGTCCGCAGCGTCTCGGCGAGCTCGGTGAGCGAGGTGATGCCGAGCTCGAGCACCAGGTCGGCGATCCAGGCGTAGTGGTCGGTGCGCGACCAGCCCGCGCTGGCGTACTGGCCGGCGAGGAAGGCG
>CAZCBO010000378.1:0-1814 GCA_964496825.1 uncultured Acidimicrobiaceae bacterium | reverse complement strand
CCTCTGCTGGTCGGACGTTAGAACCTGGAGTGGGGTCCGGCCGCGCATCCAGTCGCCGTGGTTGCGGCGGTGGGTGTTGTGCCGCTGGAGGTGGGCCTGGAGCTGCTGGTTGAGCAGCGGGACGTCGGCCACGACACCGCGGTGGAACGTGGGCCGGTAGAACTCCTGCAGCAGGGTCCCTTGGGCCCGCTCGACGATGGCGTTGTGGTCCGGCGACCTGGGCGGAGTCTGGTGCACGGCGATGCTGTGCAGCTCGGCCCGTCGCCGAAACGCCGCTTTCCATTCCGAGCCGCCGTCCACGATCACCCCCGACAGCACGACCCCGACCGTGGCGAGCCGGTCGATGAGCAGGTCGAGGAACGTCGCTGCCATCTGCGAGTTCGGCCGTCCGATGACCAGCTCCGCGATCGTCCACCTGGTGCGGGTGTCGCAGGCGGTGAGCTGCCAGACGGGGCCGATCCCCTTGAGGTGGCCGACGTAGAACGCGTCCAGACCCACCAGATCGCCCGCAGCTGCGGCCCAGAGGCAGAATCCGGTCGGGTCGGTCTCGCGGGTGACCTGCCCGGTCGTGGCGGTCGTCAGCGTCGCCAACGCCGCGACGCGGCGGGCACGGCTGCCCAGGTTGTGCCGGTTGAGGACCTTCTGCACGCCGGACTTGGACCGGTGCACACCGCGCTCGGCGAGGTGCTCCAGCAGCCGGCCCGCGCCGATCGTGGGGCGGGCGACGGCCTCGGCGATGATGATCTCGATCTCCCAGCCGGCCATCGCGCCCGGCTGGATCCCGGGCCGGCGGGTCTTGGGCAGCAGCGCTTCCAGGCCGTGGCGGGCGGCCAGCGCGACCCAGCCCGACAGGGTCTGTCGGGAGATCCCGAACACGGCTGCGGCCTGGGTGATGTTGCCCAGCTGCTCGGCGTGTGCGACTGCCTGGATGCGGCGCTGGTGGATAACGTCGTGGACGGTCACGGTGCTCTCTCTGTTCTGTAGGAAGGCAGAGATTCGAGCACCGTGACCGCTTCATGTCAGGTCACGGGTGTCGCCCCAAGGTGTGATCCGGACGACCTAGACTCGGCATGTGGTGCGGAGAGGGGATCGCGTCCCATGACCGGGAAGGCGGAGGCGCAGTTCTGCCGGCTCCCGTCTGGACGGCGGATCGCGTGGTCCACGATGGGAGGAGGAAGTCCCCTGGTGATGCTGCCGGGGTGGTTGTGGCACCTCGATGAGAGTTGGAGTCACCCGGCGTCGATGAGCGCGCGAGCGAAGTTCGCCGCTGCGCATCGGTTCGTCTGGTACGACCGCCTCGGTTGCGGTCGGTCGGATCGCGACGGGTTCGAGATCTCGCTGGAGAACGACGTCGAGCAGCTCACGGCTGTGCTCGATGCGGCCGGGATCACCCGGGCCAACCTCATCGGCTACTCCTTCGGTGCGCCCCCGCCGCGCTCTTCACCGCGCGTCACCCCGAGCGGGTCAACCGGCTGGTCATGTATGCGGGGTTCGCACGGGGCAGGGCCGTGATGAGTGACGAGCAGCTCGCCGTGTTCACGCAGATGATTCGCCTGGACTGGCCCACAGCGTCACGGGCCCTGTCGACGTTGATCGTGCCGAACGGCAGCTCGCGAGACGTGCGCTGGTTCAGCCGCTTCCAGCAGGTCGCGACCACGCCCGAGGTGGCCGCTCGACTCCTCGAGCACGTCCTGCGGATGGATGTCGATGCCGTCCTGCCCGAGATCCGGCGGCCCACACTCGTCGCCCACACTCGGCACGACCGACCGGCCCCGGTCGAGGCGGGGAGGGAGGTGGCGGCTCTCGTCCCCGGC
>CAZCBO010000377.1:0-1815 GCA_964496825.1 uncultured Acidimicrobiaceae bacterium | reverse complement strand
AGAACACCGCGATGAGCTTCACCGCCGCCAGCAACAACTTCGAACTCGCCATCGCAGTTTCCATCGGCGTGTTCGGTGTCACCTCCGGAGAAGCCCTCGCCGGGGTCGTCGGACCCCTCATCGAAGTCCCCGCCCTCGTCGGGCTTGTCTACGTCGCCCTCTGGGCCCGTCAACGCTTCTACCCGACCGGGAGCTTGGAGTGATCTCAAACTGCTCCGTACACCCAGACCGGCCCCGAACACCCTCCCGCCGTTGCTGACCGCCACGACTGTGGAGCGGCAGTTCTCGTCCTTGTCTACAGGCCTGATCGCCGCAATGGCCACTTCTTCGTTTTCGCGACTTCCGCGGTCGGGAACGGCTCAGGACGCGCATAGGACGCGATCTTCTGAGCTTTCGCTCTGAATGAGAGCTCGTCGACGGCCTCACCGACCCGTCTCAAGCGCCTCGTTTCTTCGCGGTCCGAGGTCGCGTCGGCGGTCTCTCGGCTCAGGAGAGCGAGACGCCGCGACGCTCGGCGAGCTGCTCGACGAACTGTTCGACCGGCACGTCGGCATGGGTCGCGCTGGCTCGGATCAGCGCCACGGCGGCGTACAGCGCGTATCGCCAGTAGTCGTCGGTCTTCCACCAGGCGACCTCATCGAGCAGGTCGGGGTCGAGGCCGCCTCGAAGTGCGCCGCTGGTCAGGATCGCGTATTGGATCCTTCGATGCTGTCGACCGCGGAATTCGCATTCGGGGAGGTAGGTCTCGAGCAGTCCTTCGTACGGGATCGGATCGTCGCGGCTGGTGCCGGCAATCTCGAGGGCGTCGGCAGCCAGTCCCATGAAGACCTCGCCGGGGAATGTGTTGTATTTCGGGTGTAGGTCGGCCACAGATGCAGCGAGGTCGTTGGCGTCGCCGTCGGTCGCTAGGCCGGTGAGCAGCCGATGGAGTGCCTCCCGGCGATCCTCATCGGTGGGTGGCTTCCGTGCCATCGCGTTGAATCTAGGCGTCCTAAGACGTCTGGTCACGACGTTCGGCCAGCCACCTCGAGACGAGCGCGTCGAGTTCTCGATCCGGCGAGATGTGACTCCGGTAGAGCGGGCCGCATGGAGTCTGCGACAGGATCAGCGAGATGACGGTCAGATCGCTGATGCCGCGGTGTTCCCGATAGCTCTTGGCCAGGTGGACGAACTCATTCATGCTGCCGACCACGCTGCGGCTCGCAGTGCGTGCGTAGGTTCCTTGGGACATCGCGGCGACCTGCGCTTGGGCGAACTCGGAGGGGACCTTGCCTGCTTCGAGGATCTCCTCCAACGATGCCGGGAATCGCTCTATCAGGGTTGCCGCCGGGGCCAGCGGCATCAGCAACGGGAACAGCGTCCGCTCATTGACCAAGAGCGCCACCTGTGGCTGCCAGAACACCGCGGTTGCGTACCAGTTCCCCAATGCAGGAGTCGGCTCGGCAACCGGAGGGAGCACGGGTCGTTTCACCCGGTCGAGGAGCTTCTTCGTACCGAGGATGCTGTACATGGCGATCAGTCTCGCGTCACCGCCGGGGCCATCGACGCGTGAGGTCACGAGCGTCGCGATCTCAGCTCCGTGGACGGACGGCAAACCGCACACCTAGGTGCCGTTCGGGGCGGTTCGGGCATCCGTGCGTTATGGCGCATAGCTGGTGATCGGTGCGAGCGGCGAGTTGTCAACAGGGGCGCGCACGTCGGCTCGCATGTGCTTCTGTCTCGTCGCAACTGCGTCGAGTAGTGGAACACGACCCGTAAGATGAGGGTGGCTGCTTCGGCGGCGACTTGGCTCTCTTCTTGTTTTCGGACCGGACG
>CAZCBO010000376.1:0-1820 GCA_964496825.1 uncultured Acidimicrobiaceae bacterium | reverse complement strand
GCCGCCGCGTACGTCTTCGTCGTGTCCTCGGCGTCGCCGCAGGCCGCCGCTACCAGGGCGAGCGCAGCGAGCAGCACGAAGAGCTTGGAAAAGCGTCCCATGAATGCCTCCCGAGGGTGTGGGCCCATCGCGGCGGCAGCGTACGGAGTCGCCATTTCGATTGCAAACGATTGGCACGATCTGCCTGCCGGGACTGATGGGCAACACGACGGCTGCTAATTTCGATGGGCAGACGCCCCTTACGGAGGTCGCCACGTGCCCTTGGATCTGAAGCCGGCCGACGGGGTCGACTTCGACGCCGTCGCCCTCGGCGAGGTCATGGTGCGGCTCAGCCCACCGGGCCACGAGCGGCTCGAGTTCACGCCGACCCTCGAGGTCTATGTCGGGGGCGGCGAGTACAACGTCGTCTACGCCCTCGCAAGGCTCGGGCTCCGCACGGGCTGGGTCGGCGGCCTCGTCGACAACCCGCTGGGGACGATCGTGGCCAACCATGCCCGCGCCGCCGGCGTCGACATCGGCTACGCCCCGGTGTTCCCCTTCGACGGCATCGGGCGCAGGACCCGGATGGGGCTCTACTTCGCCGAGGTCGGCACCGGGCCCCGCGGGAGCACGGCGATGTACGACCGGGGCCACTCGGCGACCAGCCAGATCGAGCCCGGCGGGATCGATTGGGAGGGTCTCTTCGCCCGCGGCGTGCGCTGGTTCCATACCGGCGGGATCTTCACTTGCCTCAGCGAGTCGGCTCCGCTCGTGGCGGCCGAGGCGCTGCAGGCGGCGAAAGCGGCGGGCGCCACAGTCTCCTACGACCTCAACTTCCGTTCGAAGCTCTGGAGCAGCGACGCCGCCATCGCCGCCACCCGCCCGCTGATGGAGCACATCGACGTGCTCATCGGGAACGAGGAGGACTTCCAACAGGTGCTCGGCTACGAGGTCGCCGGGACCGACGCCTCGCTCCAGGACCTCCCGGTCGAGAGCTACAAGGCGATGGTGAAGCGGGTGGCCGGCGACTATCCCAACCTCAGCGCGATCGGCACCACCCTGCGCGAGGTCATCAGCGCCGACGTCAACAACTGGTCGGCGATCCTCTACTGGGCGGACACGGACACCTTCCATCAAGGGCCGACCTTCGACCGGCTCGTCATCGAGGACCGCGTCGGGGGCGGGGATGGCTTTGCCAGCGGGCTGATCTTCGCCCTCCTCGACGGACGAACGCCGGAGGAAGCGGTGACGCTCGGCACGGCCCACGGTGCGTTGCTCCAGACGACGCGCGGGGACACCAGCCAGGTCGGCCTGTCCGAACTCGAGCACGTGGCGGGCGGTGGCTCCGCCCGGATCAAGCGCTGATGATCGAGATCGACAGGTCGCTCGACGCCGCGGCGTTGCGTCCGCGGCTCGATCGACTCTGGGAGCTGTCGGGTCCCAAGGTGAAGCGCCTGTGCACCGGCTACTCACCCGAGGCCGGCACTCCGGTGCATACGGTCGCCGGCCGGTACCAGCCGCGCGGGTGGACCGAGTGGACCGAGGGGTTCCTCTACGGCTGGGCGATTCTCCACTTCGATGCCACCGGCGACGACGAGGCGCTGGAGCTCGGGCGCACGCTCACCCGGGATCGGATGACCAAGCACTTGACCCACACCGGTGTCCACGACCACGGGTTCAACAACGTCAGTACCTACGGCAACCTCCGCCGGCTCACGCTCGAGGGGCGCATCCCTGGGGACGACTGGGAGCTCGCCTTCTACGAACAGGCCTTGAAGGTGAGCGGAGCCGTGCAGGCGGCGCGCTGGTCGCGAACCGCCGACGGCGGCGGATACATCTAC
>CAZCBO010000375.1:0-1824 GCA_964496825.1 uncultured Acidimicrobiaceae bacterium | reverse complement strand
CACGATCGTGCAGAACCTCTTCTGGGCCTTCGGCTACAACGTGGCGGCCATCCCCCTGGCGGCACTCGGGTTTCTCAACCCGATGATCGCCGCCGCCGCCATGGCCTTCTCCTCGGTGTCGGTGGTGGCGAATTCACTGCGGTTGCATCGTTTCGGCCGGTAATCCACAACTCGTCCATCGATACATCAACGCCTCGGTAGCCTTGGCCCGTGGACGCCATTCGCCGCTATTCGAGGCCAGCGCTGCGCCGGCCGGCCGCGATCGTCGCCTTTGCCGGCTGGAGTGATGCTTGCGATGCCGCCTCGGGCGCCGTCAACCACCTTCTCGCCCGGTTCGGCGGGGACGAGCCCTTTGCCGCCCTCGAGCCCGAGGAGTTCTACGACTTCCAGGAGCACCGCCCGATCGTCTCGATCAGCGACGGTCGCGTTCGCCGCATGACCTGGCCCGAGCTGCGGTTCTACGCCGTGGAGCGGCCCGAGGCCGACCGCGACTTCGTCCTGGTCGTCGGCGACGAGCCGACGTTCCGGTGGAAGACGTTCGCCAGGAGCCTCACCCAGGTCCTCACCGACAGCGGCGTCGAGTTGGTCACCGTCCTCGGGGCCTACATCGGCCCCGTCACCCACGACAGCCCCGTTCCCGTGAGCGCGGTGGCGAACGACGACGACTTGCTGTCCTCCAGCGGTCTGACCACCTCCGACTACCACGGATCGACGGGCATCGTCAGCGTGCTGAGCGAGGCGTGCCGGGAGGCCGGGTTGCCCGCGGTCAGCGTATGGGCCGCCACCCCGCACTACCTCGCCGCGAACCCGAACCCGATGGCGATGCGGGCCCTGCTTCAGGCCGCAGGCACGGTCGCAGGGTTCGACGGAGACGACGATCTGATTCGTTCGATGGAGGCCGAATTCATCGAGCGGGTGAACGAGGCCGTCGCCGCCTCCACGGAGCTCGCCGAGTACATCGAGGAGCTCGCCGCAGAAGCCGAGGAGGCCGCGGAGGAGAACGAACGTCTCGATCCTGGCCGCATGCCCGAGCTGGTCGACGAGATCGAGGAATTCCTCAAGGACGTGTGAGGACCGGTAGCGTCTCCGCTCCATGACCGCGTTCGAGCTCTCCAAGTGGGTTCACCTGACCGCGGCGGCGGTGTGGACCGGGGGTCTGATCACCCTCGCCGTCCTCGTCGCCGCCCTGCGCGGTGCCGGCGCCGACCGGCCCCAGCTCCAGGCGGCGGCCCGGGCCTTTGGCTACCTGTCGTGGACCGCGCTCGCCGTAGCCGTCGCCACCGGCCTCTACCAGCTCTCGACCTTCGGGTGGCCGTGGTCGCAGCTCACCCTCAAGCTCACCCTCGTGGGGGTCTCCGCCGCCCTCGCCCTGGTTCATCAGGTCACGGCGCGGCGGACCAGCCCCGCGGTGAGGGGGGCGATCCAGGGCGTCATCCTCGTCCTGGCCGTCGCCATCTTCGGCGCCGCCGTCGCCGCGTTCTGAACCTGCCAGACTCCCGGGCGTGGACGTTCTGCGATCGATTCCCGGCGGGATGCTCATCGCCGCCGTGATCGGCATCGTGGACAGCCTGATCGTCTGGGCCGGCGCCACCCTGTTCGACGTCGAGATCCTGCTCCCCGACGAGCCGGGATCCGACACGCTGGCCGGCATCACGATCGCTCCCATCTTCTTCGTCGTGGTGATCTCGGCCGTCGCGGCCGGGCTCCTGCTCTGGGTGCTGCAGCGGATCTTCAGGGACTGGGCGCTGCGCATCTTCCAGCTCGTCGCGCTGGCGGTCCTGGTCGCTTCCCTGATCGTGCCCTTCCAGCTCGACCAGTCCTTCG
>CAZCBO010000374.1:0-1831 GCA_964496825.1 uncultured Acidimicrobiaceae bacterium | reverse complement strand
CGGCGCCTCATCCTCCACCGGCCTCAGGATCGGATCAGTCATGGCTTTCCTTTCTCCTAACTGGTGCGACGGAACCAGAAGAGGAACTTCCCGTCTCGAGTGTCCTGAGCCACCATCTCGTGACCGGTCTGCCGAACCCAGGCCGCCATGTCGGGGGGTGCACCGGGGTCGGTGGCGATCATGTGGAGGATCTGGCCAACTTCGACGGTCTTGATGGCCTGCGAGGTCTCGACCACCGGCATCGGGCACAGCATCCCGCTGCAGTCGAGCACCCGGTCGGCCTGGATCTCAGTCGTCAAGCTCGGCCTCCCTTCGGGGCGCCGGCGTCCCGGCCGGCACCCATTCGGACCCAACGTATGCGCGTACGCAGATACGCGCATACGTCTCAGGGGCTGAGTATGCAACTTCTGGCAGGGGGGCGTCAAACAGTTTCGGGACTTTCGGCCCTACGGGCGTCGACTATCTTCAACGTATGGCCGGTCGCACCGCCCTCGTCCTCGGTGGGGGGTGGGGAGGGCTGACCGCGGCGCACCACCTGCGAGACCTGCTTTCCGACGAGCATCGGATCGTCATCATCGAGCGCAGCGACACCTTCGGCTTCTGCGTGTCACATCTGTGGTTGATGACCGGAGAGCGCAGCGGTCCCGAGCAGGTTCGGCGGCCGATGGCGAACCTGAAGCGTCAGGGAATCGAGTGGGTGCACGCCGAGGCCACGAGCCTCGATCCGGCAACTCGCACCGTCGAGACGAGCGCCGGGAGGATCACCGGTGACTTCGTCGTGGTCGCTCTCGGAGCCGAGCTGGCTCCCGAGACCGTGCCCGGCTTCGCCGAGCATGCTCACAACCTGTACGACGGTGGGGGTGCTGCTGCGCTCGGCGGGGTGCTCGATCGGTTCGAGGGGGGCCGCATCGTGGTCCTGGTTGCCGGCGCGCCGTTCAAGTGCCCGCCCGCTCCCTACGAGGCGGCGATGCTGGTCGAGGACCGCGTCCGTGCGGGTGGCGCCCGCGATCGCGTTGAGCTCTCGGTCTACACCCCGGAGGCGGCGCCGATGGCGGTGGCCGGTCCCGCGATCGGCGAGACACTGGTGGCCATGCTCGGCGAGCGCGGTATCGCCTTCCATCCCGAGCACGCCGTCACGAGTATCGAACCCGGCTCGCTCCGCTTCGGCGATCTCGCGGTTCCCTTCGATCTGCTCATCGGGGTGCCTCCGCACCGTGCGCCTACGGTGGTGATCGAGGCCGGGCTCGTCGACGGCAGCGGTTACGTGCCGGTCCATCCGCAGACGCTGGAGATCTTGGCCGATCCCGACAGCCTCGAAACCGCGTATCCGGACGTCTACGCGCTCGGCGACGTGACCGCCGTCAGGTTGCTCAACGGGATGCTGCTCCCCAAGGCCGGGGTCTTTGCCGAAGGTCAGGCCCGGGTCGTGGCGGCGGCCATCGCTGCTGCGATCGAGGGCCGGTCGCGGCCGTCGGGCTTCGACGGCCACGGCTTCTGCTACGTCGAGGTGGGAGACGGCCTGGCTGCCTATGGCGTTGGCGACTTCTATGCCTACCCAGGACCTCGCGTCACGCTCGAGGCACCCACGCCGGAGGCCCGCGCGGCCAAGGAGGAATACGAGCAGCTGCTGGACGCGTGGTTCGAGTAGGAGTGCATCGTCGCGCCGGGCCGGGTTCGGTGCTCGTTTGGGCGCCCCGCAGTCCGCTCGGCGCCGACTACCGCATCCCGGCTGCGATTCCGAGAAGCGATTCGGTGGGATCCGCTTGGCCGCATCGCGACATATATGGCATAGTGCATATGTGTCGAACGCCAGACAGGAGCTCATGCAGCT
>CAZCBO010000373.1:0-1846 GCA_964496825.1 uncultured Acidimicrobiaceae bacterium | reverse complement strand
GCCACCGCCTTCCTCGACTTCGCCTCAGAAGCCGACGTCGCCCTCTTCGTCTGAGCGAGAGGGCCCTAGTCGAGACGGGCGTAGGCCTGCCCGTCCTCGATGAGGACGGGCAGCGAACGCAACGCCTCGTCGGACGGACCGCGGAGCCGCTCCCCCGAGCAGGTGTCGAACCGGCTCCCGTGCTCCGGGCAGGTGACGACGCCGGCATCGACATCGACTTCGCCGTCGGAGAGGCGGGCACCGGCGTGCGGGCAGACGTCATGGATCACGCAGACCCGTCCCCCGATGTGGTACGCCGCGAAGGGCCCGAGATCAGGGTCCTCGAAGCGATGCACGAGACCGAGCCGGCCGGCGACGTCGCTCATGGCGAACAGATGCACGCGCCTGGCGCCGGGGTCCTCGATCCACGCCTGGAGCCTGCCGGGTACCGCCTTGGCGAGGGCACCCCTGGTCGTGACGAGGTCACAGCCGGCGAGCTCGGCTCGCGTCCACACGTCCCCGCCGGGCATCGTCACCACCCCGACGACCATCGCCGTGGGCCAGCGCGCCTTGCTGTCGCGGACGAGGTCGAGGCCGTTTTCCTCCTCGAGGTCGATGATCACCGCCACCGGAGGTACGTCGGCCGCATCGAGTGATCCGGACTCGGTGACCTCGAGGTTCAACGACCCGGCCAGCCGGCGCACGTTGCGGCGGGTCAGCGCGTCGGTGGCCAGGGCGAGCATGCGAGCCCGGGGGCTCGATCAACCTTGCCCGGACTGCGGTTTGGCCATGACCGCAGCGGTGAGGTCGGCGGCATCGAGCCCCGGTGCATCGACGCCGACGAGCTCGTCCTTCACCACCCGGAGCACGGTGTCCTCGTCGTGGGAGACGCCGACGAGTGCCTCCTGGATCGCCACCCGTGAATCGGCGGGCTCGACGAAGAAGTCTCCTGAGAGCACGATCCCATCGATGGTCCCGTCGCGAACGGCGACCGTCGCCCTGATCAGGCCTCCCGGCGCCTTGTGCATCCCTTCGACCACGTTCACGCCCTCGGCGATCTTGACGGAGTTCCCCGACGGGGGAAGGCCGTCGAGGAGGAGCCACTCCTTGGAGGAAATCCGCTTCTCCATCGCTTCGATCGCCTCCAGCTCGTCGGGACGCGGCTCATCGGGGACGATCTCCTCGTCGAGGGTCTCGGAGAACGACTCGACCAGGATCTTCTCCACCTCGGCGCGCGGCGGCATGTCGTCCCCGAGCTCTCGCTGGATCGTGGTCAGGTATTCCTTCATCGTCGTGTAGACCTTGTCGCGGAACTTCTCCGACGGCACCCGCAGCACCCGGGACATCAGCTCGTAGTTGAAGTCGAACATCAGGCTGCCGGCGACCACCATCGACTCCCCGATCGTCGCCGCCCCGGTGCCGCCGACCTTCCGGCCCTCGACCTGGATGTCGTTGACCGGGCGGTGCACTGCGGGGATGCCGATCCGGTTGAGCGCCAACACCGGACCGGCGAGGAATTTGGTGTACACCTCGGCCAGCGTTGCCGGCACTCGCGACTCGTGAACGATCGGGTGCCAGAAGGTCTGGCCGTCATCGAGGTAGACGGCTCCGCCGCCGACCTCCCTCCGGTAGACCGGGATGCCGGCCTGTGCGCAGTACTCCAGGTCGACCTCCGCCCGTGCGTCCTGGTGGTGACCGATGCTGACGAACGGGTCGAGGGGCCGGGTCAGCGTGATGGTGTCGCCCGATTCGGCCGTCATGGCGTAGGCCACCCCGTGGAAGATGGCAAGCGAACGCAGCGAGCCGACGTGTCCGAAGTCGAGTAGGCGAATGGTCATGGTCCTCCTCCGTCAGTCGGCGCACCGGA
>CAZCBO010000372.1:0-1871 GCA_964496825.1 uncultured Acidimicrobiaceae bacterium | reverse complement strand
CTCGAGGTGGAGCATCTGGGCCATGATGATGTTGGCCACTCCGTCGTCGATCGGGGTGCCGAGGAACACGATCCGGTCTTTCAGCAGTCTGCTGTAGATGTCGAAAGCCCGCTCGCCTCGGGGGGTCTGTTCGACAACCGTGGGGACTAGATAGCTCATGTCACTCCCCGCCGTCAGCGCCGGCGAGGGCCTCCTCTCCTTGATCATCATCGGAAGACATGGCATCGAACGTTAGGTCGACGACGTTGCCCTCCGAGTCCACCGGCTCGGCCGCCGCAGCGATCCGTTCCAGCGCTTTCCTGCGGAGGATATCACCCACCAGGGCTTCCTTTTGACCACTCGACTCCAGGGCCGCTTCGACCTCCTCGACGGTGCCGTCGGCGGAGGCGGCGAGGGATTCGACCGCAAGGCGATACTCCTCGTCGTCGACCTCGAGGCCGTCGATGGCGATGATGCCCTCCAGGAGGATGCGTGTCGAGAGGGCTCCGATCGCCTGGGCGCGGATCGCCTCGGTGAAGCTCTCCTGGGTCTGGCCGGTGATGCGCAGGTAGTCCTCGAAGGAGATGCCGTCGTGTTGGAGCCCGGCGAAGAGGTTGCGGATGCGAGCCTCGGCCTCGGCGTCGACGAGAGCAGGCGGCAGGTCGAGGTCGAGGTCGGCGACGAACTCCTCGAGGGCGCGATTCTCCAGCATGGCGCGAGCGCCCTGCAGCTTGAGGGCCAGGATGCTCTCCTCGAGGTTGGCGCGCAGTTCGGCCTCGGTGTCGAACTCGGTGACCTCGGACACGAACTCGTCGGAGACGTCGGGGAGTCGCTTGACCTTCACCTCCTTGACCAGAGCCCGGAGGGTGACCGGCTCGCCGCCGTGTTCGGTGAACCCCGGCGGCAGGACTCCCTCCCCCTCGGCGATCGCGCCGATCCCGGCGCCGACGAGGATCTCGTCGAGACCGGGGATGAAGCTCTGGGAGCCCACCTCATAGAGCAAGTCGTTGGTGGCGGCGTCCTCGATCTCCGTGCCGCCGTTGAACGCGCTGACGTTGACGAGGACGTAGTCCCCGGCGATGGCGGGTCGGTCCACGTCCTCGAGTTCGGCGAACTGGTTCTGGAGGGCCTCGATCTGACGGTCGACCTCCTCCGGCTCGACGATCGGGGGCTCGATCTGGACCTTGCGCCCGGTGAAGTCGGGGATGGCTTCGAGGGTCGGCCACATCGTGATCACGACGTCGATCTCGACCCCGCCACCGTCGGTGTCGCGGATGGCGGTGATGGCGGGAACCGTCGCCGGCTCGAGCTCCTCCTCGTCGATCGCGGCGGCAACGACCTCGGGCATCGAGTCTTCGACAGCCTGGGAGCGAATCCGGTCGGCGCCCACGGCGCGCTCGACCATCTCGTAGGGTGCCTTGCCGGGACGGAACCCCTTGATCTTGAGATCCTTCGAAAGCGTGCGCGCCGCCTTCTGCTTGGCGGTCTGGAGCTCGTCGGGCTCGAGGGTGATGGTCAGGGTGCGCTCGAAGCGGCCCGTCTCGCTGATCTGGGTGTCCACGACTGCTCCCGTGATAGTGGGGTGAGCGACGGGATTCGAACCCGCGACCTCCTGGACCACAACCAGGCGCTCTAACCAGGCTGAGCTACGCCCACCATGCGCGACCTGCGCGGCAACTCATGGTACCGACCTGTCGCTCGGACCGAGTCGCGCGTATCGGCCGCCCCGGCGTTACACGGTCACCGCGGGCCCAGGCGACGGGCCCGCGGTGACATAGGAGACGTGCGGCGAGGTCACTCGTTCACGGTGAACTCGACGTGCATGCCCTCCTGGAAGTGGCTCTCGAAGCTGCCGTCGGCCTCCTCTTCCACGATGTTGCAGAACAGGATGT
>CAZCBO010000371.1:0-1893 GCA_964496825.1 uncultured Acidimicrobiaceae bacterium | reverse complement strand
GTTGATGTAGCTGCAGGTGGTGTCGTCGGCGGCGAGGACGTCGTCGAACTTCTCCACCGCCCGCACGTGCGCCTGGGCGAGGTCCCAGGCGTGGATGTAGTCGCGGATGCCGGTGCCGTCGCGGGTGGGGTGGTCGGTGCCGGTGATGGTGAAGGACTCCCGCTGCCCGAGCGCGGTCTGCGCCATGAGCGGGACGACGTGGGTGGCGTCGCGCAGGTGGTAGCCGGTCTCGAGGTCGGGGTCGGTGCCGATGGGGTTGAAGTAGCGCAGGATGATCGCCCGCAGGTCGCTGGCGCCGGACATGTCCTCCAGCACCTGCTCCATCATCCGCTTGGTGCGCGCGTACGGCGAGTTCGGCTCGACCGGGTCGCCCTCGCGCACCTCGAACTCGGGCTGCAGTGCGTAGAGCGAGGCGGTGGAGGAGAACAGGATCCGCGGCTTGCCGAGCGCGACGAGCTCGTCGAAGAGCTCCAGGGACTTGGCGACGTTGTCGCGGTAGTACTCATAGGGCACGTCGACCGACTCCGGGACGACGATGCGCGCGGCCATGTGGATGGTCGCCTCGAGGTCGGGGTGGTCGGCGACGACGCGGCGGACGAGCTCGCGGTCGGCGATGTCGCCCTCGTAGAAGGTGCGGTCACCGACGAAGTGCCGCGGGCCGCTGAGCAGCGAGTCGAGGATGATCGGCTCGTGGCCGCCCTGCTCGAGTGCCTTGGCGGTGATCGATCCGATGTAGCCGGCGCCGCCGGTGACGAGAACCTTCATGCCGCCCACCCTAGCGAGGGGCGGGGACGGTCAGCTGACCTCGGCCTCGGTGCGGCCGTAGTCGTCCTCGAGGCGGCAGATGTCGTCCTCGCCGGTGTAGCTGCCGTGCTGGACCTCGATGATCACGAGCGTCTCGTCGTGGGCGTTGGTGATGCGGTGGGCCTGACCGACCTCGACATTGACCGAGTCCGCGATGCCCAGGACGATCTCCTCGCCCTCGACCACGCAGGTGGCCGTGCCGGCGACGACAGTCCAGTGCTCGGCGCGGTGCTCGTGGGTCTGGTACGACAGCCGGCCACCGGGCTCGACGACGATGCGCTTGACCTTGAACCCGTCGCCCTCGTCGAGCACCTGCCACGACCCCCACGGGCGGATGGCGCTGTCACCGATCATTGGTCCAGTCAATCACGGTGAGGGTGACCGCGGAGGGGCCGTCCGGGAACCTGCTCGGCCCCGCCGTGGGCGTTCACCGTCGGTACAGGCCGGCGAGGGCGGGGCGGACGTCGGCGAGGTAGACGAGCGCGGCGACGGTGGCCGCGAGGTTGACCAGCATCAGGTTGATGGGCACGACCTGCAGTACGACGGCCACGCCGAGGATGCTGCACCACGCGGTCTTGCTGAGCTTGCCGGCGGCCTCGTAGGACTCCGCGGAGTACATGACCGCGCTGCTGAAGGCGAAGATCTTCACGACCAGCAGGACGAACATGACGGCCAACATGAGGTAGCCCTCGACCGCGATGATGTTCATGATTGATCGATCCTACCGGCTCCCCCGCAAACGCCGACGGCCCCCGGGAACCCCGGGGGCCGTCGTACGTGGGGACGCGCAGGAGCGGGTCAGGCCTTCTTGGCCGTGCTCTGCGTCGTCGTCTTCTTCGCGGTGCTCTTCTGGGCCGAGCTCTGCGTGGTCGACTTCTTGGCGGTGCTCTTCTTCGCCGTGGTCTTCTTCGCGGTCGACTTCTTGGCCGGGGCCTTCTTGGCCGTGGAGCTGCTCGAAGCCTGGGTCGACTTCTGCGCCGGGGTGGCCTCGGCGCCGCGGATGCGGGTCACGACACCCTCGCCGCGCTTGGCGAGGTCGGCGTACAGGCCGGAGACGGTGGCGACGTTCTCGTCGACCTTCACCTTGAC
>CAZCBO010000370.1:0-1912 GCA_964496825.1 uncultured Acidimicrobiaceae bacterium | reverse complement strand
GAGAACACCGACCTCCACGCCCAGGGGTACTTCGTCTACGACTCCCGCAAGAGCGGTGCCGTGACCACGTCGCACCTCCGCTTCGATCCGGCGCCGATCGAGGCCCCTTACCTGGTCGACGAGGCCGACTTCGTCGCCTGTCACCAGTTCGAGTTCCTCGAGAAGATGGACGTCCTCTCGGTGGCGCGCCAGGGTGCGACGGTCCTGCTCAACAGCCCCTATGGACCCGACGAGGTGTGGGACCACCTGCCGATCGAGGTGCAGCAGGAGCTGATCAAGAAGGAGCTTCGCCTCTACGTCGTCGACGCCGACGGCATCGCCGACGATGCCGGGCTCGGCCGAAGGGTGAACACCGTCCTCCAGACCTGTTTCTTCGCCCTCACCGGGTTGCTGCCCCTCGAGGAGGCGATCGGGTTGGTCAAAGTGGCCGTGGAGAAGACCTATGCGAAATTCGGCGACGTCGTGGTCCGTCGCAACGTCGCCGCGATCGACCGGGCGGTGGAGGGGCTGCACGAAGTCTCGATCCCGGATGCGGCCACGTCGACGACGCAGATGCGGCCGGCGGTGCCTCCGGGGGCACCGGAGTTCGTCCAGCAGGTGACGGCGATGATGCTCGCCGGGCAGGGGGACCTGCTCCCGGTGAGCGCGCTGCCCGTCGACGGGACCTTCCCCATCGGCACCACCCAGTTCGAGAAGCGCAGCATCGCGCTCGAGATCCCGATCTTCGATCCGGAGATCTGCATCGAGTGCGCCAAATGCGCCCTCGTATGTCCCCACGCGGCGATCCGGATGAAGGTGTTCGAGCCGGAGGTCCTCAACTCGGCTCCCGCCACCTTCAAGAGCCGTCCGTTCCAATCGAAGGAGCTCCCCGACCATCTGATGACGATCCAGGTCGCCCCCGACGACTGCACCGGCTGCGGAGTGTGCGTCGACGTTTGCCCGGCCAAGAGCAAGGAGGAGGTCAAGCACAAGGCGATCAACATGGAGCCGAAGCGCGAGCACCTCGAGGTCGAGCGGAGGAACTGGGACTTCTTCCTCTCGATCCCTGAGCCCGATCGCTCCAGGGTGAGGACCGCGACCGTGAAGGGATCGCAGCTGCTCGACCCGCTCTTCGAGTTCTCCGGGGCGTGCTCGGGGTGCGGCGAAACGCCGTACCTCAAGCTGCTCACCCAGCTCTATGGCGAACGGCTGCTGATCGCCAACGCCACCGGATGCTCATCGATCTTCGGGGGCAACCTGCCGACGACACCGTGGCGGGCGAACGCAGACGGGCACGGCCCGGCGTGGTCCAACTCGCTGTTCGAGGACAACGCCGAGTTCGGGCTGGGGATGCGCCTCGCCCTCGACCAGGAGATCGACGAGGCGCAGCGTCTCCTCACCGAACTCGCGAGCGAAGTGGGCGAGGACCTTGCCACTGCCATCCTCGACGCAGACCAGACCGACGACGGGACGATCGCCCTCCAGCGAGGCCACGTCGCCGAGCTGCGCGATCGCCTGGCTTCGGTCGACGATCCGCGCGCTCGCCGGCTGGAGGGGGTCGCCGGTGCGCTGGTGCGCAAGAGCGTATGGATCGTGGGTGGCGACGGCTGGGCCTACGACATCGGCTTCGGCGGGCTCGACCACACCCTCGCATCGGGGCGGGACGTCAACATCCTCGTCCTGGACACCGAGGTGTACTCCAACACCGGCGGCCAGGCGTCGAAGGCGACGCCGCGGGCCGCGGTCGCCCGGTTCGCCTCCGGGGGCAAGCCGACGCCCAAGAAGGATCTGGGTCAGATCGCCATGGCGTACGGCAATGTCTACGTGGCCCATGTGGCCATTGGGGCCAACAACACGCAGACGGTGAAGGCCATCGCCGAGGCGGAGGCGCACCCGGGCCCATCGTTGGTGATCGCCTACAGCACCTGCATCG
>CAZCBO010000369.1:0-1916 GCA_964496825.1 uncultured Acidimicrobiaceae bacterium | reverse complement strand
CGACGGGCAGATCTACCTCGAGCCCGATCTCTTCTACTCGGGGATCCGCCCGGCCATGAACGCCGGCATCTCGGTCTCGCGGGTGGGCGGAAACGCCCAGATCCCTGCGATGAAGAAGATCGCCGGCCCGCTGCGGCTCAACCTGGCCCAGTACCGCGAGCTCGAGGCGTTCGCCGAGTTCGGCTCCGAGCTCGACGCCACCTCGCTGGCCCAGCTCGAGCGGGGTCGCCGGGTCGTCGAGGTGCTGAAGCAGGGCCAGTTCGAGCCGATGCCGGTCGCCGAGCAGGTGACGGTGATCTTCGCCGTCACCCAGGGCCACATGGACGAGGTGCCGGTGTCCCAGATCCAGGAGTTCGAGGACGACCTCCTCGAGTTCATGCGCACCCGCCACCGCCCCCTCCTCAACGAGATCGCCGAGACCGGCCAGATGGACGAGGAGGCGATGGGCGCCGCCGTGGCGTCCTTCGCCGAAGGCTGGGAATCGGACGAGGCCTGACGACCGATGCCGTCTGCAGAGCTCCGCCAGATCCGCCGCAGGATCAGCAGCGTCGAAGCGACGATGAAGATCACGCGGGCGATGGAGCTCATCGCCACCGCCCGCATCGGCAGAGCCCAGTCGCGGCTGGGCGAGGCCCGCCCCTACGCCGAGAAGCTCAACGAGGTGGTCGCCAACGTCGCCGCCGCCGGCTCGGCGTCGCATCCGCTGCTCGAGACCAGGGAGCCCCGCACGGTCGGGGTGCTGGCGATCACGTCGGATCGCGGCCTCGCCGGCGCCTACAACACCTCGGTGATCCGGATGGCCGAGCGCCAGATCCAGGACCACCGCTTCAACGGGCGGGGCGTCCAGCTCTACGTGGTGGGCAAGAAGGCCGAGGCGTACTTCCGGTACCGCCGCCAGGAGATCGCCAATGCCTGGCTCGACGTCACCGACCTGCCGGTGTACGGGGATGCCAGGGCGATCGCCAACGTGCTCATCGACGACTACCAGGCGGAGCAGGTCGATGCCGTCGAGGTGTTCACCACCCGCTACATCTCGGCGCTGGTACAGACCCCGGTGCGGTGGCCGCTGCTGCCGATCGAGCCCCCGGTGGCCCCCGAGGGCGAGGAGGCGGCCGCGATCGCCTACACCTACGAGCCGAGCCCGGAGGCCATCCTCAACCGGCTGCTGCCCCGCTACGTCGAGGGCAGCACGTTCGGCATCCTCCTCGACGCCTCCGCCGCCGAGCACGCCGCCCGGCGCCGGGCGATGAAGGCGGCCACCGAGAACGCCGAGGAGCTGACGAAGATCCTCACCCGCGAGGCCAACCAGGCCCGTCAGGCCGAGATCACCACCGAGATTTCCGAGATCGTGGGCGCCGCCGAGGCCCTGCGCAAGGCACGAGCACAGTGAGGTCCATGGAATGAGCGAGAACACCCTCCCCACCGGCCGGGTCGTCAAGGTCGCCGGGCCGGTCATCGACGTCGAGTTCCCTCCGGAGGCGCTGCCCGAGATCAACACCGCCATCGATGTCGACATCGAGCTCGGCGGCCAGCAGCGGACGGTGATCAACGAGGTCGCCGCCCAGCTCGGCGACAGCCAGGTGCGGGCGATCGCCATGGCGCCGACCGACGGCATCGTGCGCGGCGCCGTGGTGCGCAACACCGGCGAGCCGATCAAGGTGCCGGTGGGGGATCAGGTCCTCGGCCACCTGTTCAACGTGTGGGGTGCCTGCCTCGACGACCCGGATCTCGACCTGAGCGGCGAGTGGTGGCCGATCCACCGCGAGCCGCCGCCCTTCGACGAGGTCGAGCCCCAGGACCAGATCTTCGAGACCGGGATCAAGGTCATCGACCTGCTCTGCCCCTACTTGCAGGGCGGCAAGATCGGCCTCTTCGGCGGTGCCGGCGTGGGCAAGACCGTGCTCATCCAGGAGATG
>CAZCBO010000368.1:0-1932 GCA_964496825.1 uncultured Acidimicrobiaceae bacterium | reverse complement strand
AGTACTCGCCGACGTCCGAGCAGGGCAAGGTGACCAAGTCTTCGCCGATGGGATCCCTCGACTACCCGTTCAACCCGGTGAGCCTGGCCATCGGGGCCGAGGCCTCGTTCGTGGCGCGTACGATCGACATGGATCGCAAGCACACCGCATCGGTGCTCGAGGCCGCCGCCGGCCACAACGGCACCGCCTTCATCGAGATCTACCAGAACTGCAACGTCTTCAACGACAAGGCGTTCGAGGAGCTCACCGGCAAGGAGATGCGGGATGAGAACCGGATCTATCTCGAGCACGGTGAGCCGGTCCTGTTCGGGCCCAACGACGAGTACGGGATCACCCTGGGCAGGCGCGGCGCCGAGATCGTCGCCGTTGCCGCCGCCGGCCTGGACACGATCCACGTCCACAACGCCGAGGACCCCGACCCGAGCAACGCCTTCGCCCTGAGCCGGATCTCCCACGGGCCGCACGGGCCGACCCCGATCGGGATCTTCCGCGACGTGGAGCGCCCCACCTACGAGGACCTGCTGAACCAGCAGATCGCCGACGCCACCGAGAAGCGCGGCGAGGGCGACCTGTACTCGCTGCTCCGCTCCGCCGGCTCCTGGACGGTCGAGTAATTCACCTTGCGAGCCCAGGGCTCGCAGGCGCATATACGACGCTGCCGGCCCACAGAGTCGGCCGCCCGGCTGTCTAGCCCCCTCGACCGGCGGTCAATGAACCCCGCTGCGGATCAATTGTCGACCCCGTTCTGCCGATATCTAGTACGTACTAGGTAGGGATGTGTAACGGCCAACACCGCAGCCGGAGGCCCACCTAGGAGCCGAGCGGTGCGAAAGGGATCCCGGTCCGGTGGGGGGCCGGGATTCCTTGCACCGCAGCCGGGTCTCCTCGACAGGTGCCTAGCCTGGGCGCGTGTCCGATGTGGTCAAGATCCGCTTCACCAAGTGGGGTGACATCCCGCACTGGTCGTTCGACATGCGCCGGCTCGGCGAGGACGAGCACGGCACCTGGCTCTGGATGCCGGCGGGGACGAGCATGCGGCGGGGGAGCGACCCGCCGATCCTGTCGAAGCACCCCGCGGTGAAGCTGATCACCCGCGACCAGTGGTGGACGGCGATCTGGAACGACGGAGCGACATCCACCTTCGAGCTCTACGTCGACATCGCGACGCCTGCGGAATGGGACGGCGACACGGTCCGCCTCGTCGACCTCGACCTCGATGTCGCCCGCCGCCGGGGCGGCGGTGTCGAGGTCCACGACGAGGACGAGTTCGAGGAGCACCGCGTGCTGTTCGGGTATCCCGACCACATCGTCGACAAGGCCCGCGCCGAGACCGCCCGCCTCGCCACTGCGGTGGAGCGGGGCGAGGAGCCCTTCGGTGCGGTGGCGAAACGCTGGCTCGGGGAAGCCCCATGGATGTCGCCTCGTTGACCGACCTCGCCGCTACCCGGCTGTCCGCGGCCGCCAATCCCGAGAAGGCGGCGCCGATGGCGGCCTACATGAAGACCGACCAGCCGTTCTACGGTGTGCAGAAGCCCGCCCGCACCCCGATCTTCGAGGAGATCGTCGCCCGATTCCCGCCGGGGGACCGGGACGAGTATCGCCGCGCCGTCCTCGCCCTCTGGTCGCAGCCCCACCGGGAGGAGCAGTACCTCGCCATCGGCTATGCCAAGGCCTTTCCCCGATACATCACCCTGTCGAGCGTGCCGCTGTACCGGCGGCTCATCGTCGAGGGTGCCTGGTGGGATCTCGTGGACGACACCGCGATCAGCCTCGTCGGGACCGTCATGGTCAATCAGCGCGACAGGATGACGACGAAGGTCAGGGCCTGGATCGACGATGCGGACCTGTGGCTGCGGCGCACCGCGATCATCGCCCAGGTCGGGCGCAAGGCGGAGACCGACACCGCGTTGCTCTTCGACGCCTGTGCGGCGC
>CAZCBO010000367.1:0-1955 GCA_964496825.1 uncultured Acidimicrobiaceae bacterium | reverse complement strand
TGTCGATGACGGCTGAAAACTGAGCAGTCCTGC
This sequence comes from uncultured Acidimicrobiaceae bacterium, assembly GCA_964496825.1. GTDB lineage: Bacteria > Actinomycetota > Acidimicrobiia > Spongiisociales > UBA5794 > JACZST01. The sequence continues at coordinate 1,922 of CAZCBO010000367.1, read as the reverse complement.
CGGGCGAAAAGTGAGCACTCGACACTTGGAGAGTGATCACCTTGGAAGACTGGGCACTGATTCGAAGACTGGCCGCGGAGGGCGTCCCGAAGACGCGGATCGCTGAGCGACTCGGCATCTCGCGGAACACGGTGACGAGGGCGGTGAACTCGACCGAGCCGCCCAAGTATGAGCGGGCGCCGGCGGAGGCGACGTCGTTCACGCCGGTCGAGTCGCGGGTGCGTGAGCTGTTGGCGGAGTTCCCGGATATGCCGGCGACGGTGCTCGCGGAGCGGGTCGGCTGGGAGGGTTCGTCGTCGTGGTTCCGCGAGAACGTCGCGCGTCTGCGACCCGAGCATCGGCACGTTGACCCGGCGGATCGGCTGGTGTGGGCGCCGGGCGACGCGGCGCAGTGCGACTTGTGGTTCCCGCCGAAGCGGATCCCGCTCGAGGACGGCACCGCGTCATTGTTGCCGGTGCTGGTGATCACCGCTGCGCACTCGAGGTTCACCGATGGCGAGATGTTGCCGACCCGCCAAACCCCGGACTTGTTGTTGGGGATGTGGTCGCTGATCGAGGGGTTCGGTCGGGTCCCTCGCCGCCTGTTGTGGGACAACGAGGCCGGCATCGGCCGACGGAACCGGCTCGCCGCCGGTGTCGGCGAGTTCTGCGGCGTGTTGGCCACCCGGATGCATCAGCTCAAAGCCCACGACCCGGAGTCGAAGGGCATCGTCGAGCGCCGCAACGGCTTCTTCGAGACGTCGTTCATGCCTGGCCGCAGCTTCACGTCGCCGGCTGATTTCAACGTTCAGTTCGCCGAGTGGCTCGACCGGGCGAATCGGCGGGTGGTGCGCACGATCAAGGCTCGTCCGATCGATCTGGTCGATGTTGACCGGGCCGCAATGCTGGCGTTGCCGCCGGTCCCGCCCAGGGTCGGCTGGTTCAACCAGATCCGTTTGGGTCGCGACTACTACGTGCGAGTCGACACGAACGACTACTCCGTCGACCCGGCTGCGATCGGCCGGCAGGTCGCCGTGACCGCTGATCTGCATCGTGTTCAGGTACATCTCGACGGGCGTGTGGTGGCCGACCATGCCCGGGTGTGGGCTCGGCACATGGTCGTCACCGACCCTGCCCACGTCACGATCGCTCACGAACTACGCGAGCAGTTCGGGCGTCCGCGGACACGCGACGACGAACTCGCACGCGACCTGGCCGACTACGACCGCGCCTTCGGCATCGACCCGGCGGAGGTGGCGTGATGGCCAAGCAGCCGGCCGCCTCCGATGCGGTCAAGCAGATCCACTTCCTCGCCGCAGCGCTCAAAGCACCCCGGATCACCGAGGCCGCCACCCGGCTCGCCGACCAAGCCCGCGACGCCGGCTGGACGCATGAGGACTACCTCGCCGCGGTGCTCGAACGCGAAGTCTCAGCCCGCAACGCGTCCGGCGCCGCGCAGCGGATCCGCTGGGCCGGGTTCCCAGCCGTCAAGGCCCTCGATGACTTCGACTGGGACCACCAACCCGCCGCCCGCCAACAAGTCACCGCGCTCGCATCCGGCGCGTTCCTATCCGAGGCCCGCAACGTCGTGCTGCTCGGCCCGCCCGGCACCGGCAAGACCCACCTCGCAACCGCGCTCGGGATCGTCGCCGCCCACCACGGTCACCGGGTCCTGTTCGCCACCGCGGTCGACTGGGTCGCCCGACTCACCGAAGCACACCGACACGGCAAACTCCCCGGCGAGCTCGCCCGGCTCCGCCGCTACGGACTGATCATCATCGACGAAGTCGGCTACCTCCCCTTCGAACAAGACGCCGCCAACCTGGGGTTCCAGCTCGTCTCGTCACGCTACGAACACGCCTCGCTGATCCTCACCTCGAACCTACCGTTCTCCAGCTGGGGCGGCGTGTTCGGCGACCAAGCCGTCGCCGCCGCCATGATCG
>CAZCBO010000366.1:0-1957 GCA_964496825.1 uncultured Acidimicrobiaceae bacterium | reverse complement strand
CAGCTCTCGCCCGCTCACGCCGCCCGGATCGACGAGCACGAGCTCGGCCCGGCGCAGCAACGCCGAGGACGGCGAATCCGGCGGTACCCGCCATGCGGTGATCGCCATCGTGGCGAGCGCTTCGATCAGGACATCGAGAAACAGGCTCCGGTCGCCCACGATCGCCACCCGCGCCGGTGTCGGTGCGGAATCATCAGTTCTGTCGATGACGGGCCGTGCCGAGTCGGGGTTAGATCTACGCAGTGTCATCGCAACCGCCCCTCGAGGTGTTGATCGCAGTGCGGCCGCGGCTGTTTGCGTCGGCCCTCGGTCGGCTGCTCGATCGCGACGGTCGCCGGGTGACGATCGTCGAACCCGGCACCGAGCTGGATCCCGGTGCCCGCTATGACGTGGCGGTGATCTCCGAGGGCCCGACCACGGCGGTCCCCGGTGCAGCCGTGATTCGCCTGGCCGACCCCGACGAGGGGCATCCATCGAGCACCGTTCGCATCGGATCGCAGCACGAGATCGTGCCGGTGAGCTCGACGGTGGATCTGGTTGCGCTGATCGATCGAGCGGGTACCGCCGTGCGCGAGGGAGTAGAAGCCTGACCGGGCATCCCCCAGGCCCTTCCCCCGATTCGTCGGCCAACCTGTTTCCCCCGCCGAAGCCCAGACAGCCGGAGTCTCAGACCACCGAGACCGGTTCTCCCCTTTCTTCACCCTCCAATACGGAGGGTGTCCCCGCGAACACACGATGTGGTCTCTCCTGCGAGTAGCAGCGTAGCCACATTGCGTGGTCAAATGCCAATTCGGTAGGCACGAATTTCGCGCAGTGGGCAGTCGACACCCACGCTGGGCGCGCTCGTGGGCTCAGGCGACGGCGGTGGCGACGATGTCCTCGGCCAGGGCGAGCGCCGCCGTCGCCCCCGGCGATGGCGCGTTGCGCACGGTGACTACGTGGCCCGCTCTGGTGACGAGGAAGTCGTCGATCAGGTTGCCGCCACGATCGACGGCCTGGGCTCGCACGCCGGCTCGGGCGCGTGTCAGATCGGCCGCCTCGATTCCCGGCACGTAGCGCGACACGTCCTTGGCGTACGCCCTGGTGTTGAACGATCGCCAGGTCTCGGCGACACCCATCGGCCAATGCTCGGCGGCGAGCCGCCAGAAGCCGCCGCTCCCGGCGAGTGCGGCCAGGTGCCTGGGCTCGACGTCGCGCCAGCGGTACCCATCTCGGGCGAAGGCGAGGACGGCGTTGGGGCCGACGAGGACCTCCCCATCGACCATGCGCGTGAAGTGCACGCCGAGGAACGGGTATCGGGGGTCGGGGACCGGATAGATGAGACCGCGGATCTGGTCCGCCTTCGACTGGTCCAGCTCGAGGTACTCGCCGCGGAACGGGACGACCGCGGGTTCTGGTGAGTCGCCGGCGAGTGTGGCGAGCCGGTCCGATTGGACCCCGGCGCACACGACCACGGCGCCCGCCGAGAGGTGCCGCCGGTCCGGTCCGACGATCACCCCCACCCTTCCCTGTAAGGGGGTGAGGTCGAGCACCTCGGCGCCGGTGACGATCTGCCCTCCGGCCGCCGTCACATCGTCGGCGAGATGCCCGGCGATCGCGGGGAAGTCGGTGATCGCCGTCGTCGGCGACCAGATCGCCGTGTGGCCGGTAGCGGCGGGCTCGTACTCCGTGATCGCATCGGCCCCGTCCCAGGTGCCGATGTCGCCGTAGTCCGCATGGCAGTCCGCCGTGAAGCAGGTGCGGAAGAGGCGCCAGTCCTTGCGGTCGATGCCCGCCGCATAGCGCACGAGCACGTCCGCCACGTCCTGCCGGAGGTCGCGGTCGATGGCGGAGACGGTCACGGGAGCGCTTCCTCCTCCTCCTACCAGCGCGGTGCGTCGCGGAAGCCGATTCCCGTGCTCACCGCGCCCAGCTCGAGGCGATGTCGTCCCAGCTCGACGAGATGGAGGCGACCCTC
>CAZCBO010000365.1:0-1960 GCA_964496825.1 uncultured Acidimicrobiaceae bacterium | reverse complement strand
GGTCAAGATCGAGGACGACGCTATCTGCGAGCCGGTAGCGCCCCAGTTCGGCAGGAGGAAGCCGCGGGTTGCCTGCGGCGTCTGACCCGAGAGCCTGGCGGGCTCGCGAGGCTTCGGTGTGGAGGCGTGCGGCCCGAGGCGGCTGGTTGGGCCAGAGCGCCTCCATCAGCGTGTCCGTGTCGGCCCCGGAGCGATGTATGGCGAGGTAGGTGATCAGCTCGATCGTCTTGGTCGTCCGGAATGGGCCCGGCGCCCCGACGATCTCCACCGGACCTAGGATGCGGACCTCCACCGCGTCGATGTCGTCGGGTTCTTCGACGACTGCGGCGCTTGGCTTGGTCTCAGGCTCAGCGTCGTAGCCCTCCTCAGCCTCGAGCTCCGGCAACTGAGCGAGTTGGTCCGGGTCGTGCAGTGCCTGCTCAAGTATGCGGGCCGTCAGGGGCGGGGCACAGCAGGGTTCGAGCAGCTCGACTTCGAGACCGTCCGGTTCCAGCCTCGCGACGCGACCTTCCCGCACGTCGATGTGTTGTCCAGCGACGACGCTCGTCGCCGCCACAAGAACCACGCTGGCTACAGAAGCGCGTTGTCGGGTGGCCGCTACTAGGTTCTCGATCTCGTCCTCCGGGGCCCTCGCAGCCAGGACAAGGGTGGTGGGGCCCGTCACGTCTCCCGGGTCTATGACCTCATCGAGGATCGGCTCGAGTCCCCCATGCTCGGCTCCCTCGAGACGTTCGAGTCCTTCGGGGACGTCGTCGATGCCCAGGGCGATCACGTCGAGCGCATCGGCGCGTTGAGTCGTGCCCAGCTCCAGGGCCCACGTGTGAAGGAGGACCTGGCCGCACACCGGATCGGCCTTCACCTGCACGGGCGCCTCCCCGGTGAGGTTGAGGAAGAGGAGTCGGTCGTCGGTGGTGCGTCCCAGCGTCACGAGGGCAGGCAGAGGAGCGGGAACTCCTTCGTGAACCCGAAGGGAGTCGAGTGAGCCGGGGCGGGGACGTAGCCATGTCGTGGCGTCGAGCGAGCGCCACGGCTCTGGGCACGCATCTGGTTGTGGAGCCTTGTCGAAGTGGAGGCGAAGGTCATCAGCGTCCACCGTCACCATCCGCACACGAGGAAGGGGTTCGTCTCCCATGACGTGACGGAGCTCGCGCAAGGCGAGGTTGAGGAAGTCGCTCGTGTCGTCGTCGCGAGTGGCTCGCAGTCGCTGCTCGCCTGCTGCGTCCTCTCCGTCCGGCAGCGGGATGCGCTTGCCAGGTTCGCGCTTGCGCATTCGCGTGCGACGGATGCGGTCAATGGTCAGGACGACTCCGGCGGCGAAGACACCCGGTACAAGCAAGGGCACCGACTCGGCGTCGGCGTCAGCGTCTGGTTCCTTGACATCCGTCGATCGATCGATCGTCTCGGTGGGCGCCGACTGCGCGGCGCTCTCGACGGTTCCCGTTCCACCGAAGTTGCCCGGCGGGACAGGTCGACGATCCTGGGCGGCAGTGCCGTCGTCTCGCTCTGTGTCGTTTACGAGTCCAGCCGGAGCTGGTGGTTCGTCCTCCTCGGCCTCGGGGCTCGTGGTCTCTGTGGGCGCCCCGTTCAGGTCGCTGGCCCCGAGGACGTCAGCGTCCGGCAAGGCCAGTATCCATCCCGGCTGGAGCAGGTCCGGGTCGATGAGCGCCCCGCCACCTGGTTGCGGATCCCCCCGGTTGAGCTCGTAGATCTCCGGCCATCGCTGACCGCCGCCGAGGTGCTCCTCGGACAGGCCCCACAGCGTGTCGCCCCGCTCGACGACCACCTCCCCGTCATCCGTCGAAGCTTCCTCTCCCCCGCTCGGGATGCGCAGCGTCCAGCCGCCCTGCAACTCTTCGGTGGTGACGCCCACCTGATGGCCGTCGGGTTGGGTCCGGCCGACGTTCGCGTCGCGGATCTCGCGCCATCGCAGCCCGTCACCGAGGAAGCGTTCCGCGAGGTC
>CAZCBO010000364.1:0-1972 GCA_964496825.1 uncultured Acidimicrobiaceae bacterium | reverse complement strand
GCCTCGTCGAGGCGGTGGTCGCCGAAGTGGCCGAGACGGCGGCCGGTTCGACCACGATCCGCTACCAGGGGCGCGAGCTCGACCTGGCGCCGCCGTATCGCAGGGCACGACTGCTCGACCTGGTCACCGCGGCGGTCGGGGAGTCGGTCTCGCTCGATACGCCGCCGGACCGGCTCCGCGCCATCGCGGCCGAACATGGCGTCGAGATCGAAGACGCCGCCGGTCCGGGCACGATCCTGTTCGAGCTCTACGAGAAGCTGGTGGAACCCGAGATCTGGGAACCCACCTTCGTCATCGATTACCCGAGGTCGATCTCGCCGTTGGCCAGGGAGCACCGGGTGGATCCAGAGCTCACCGAGCGCTTCGAGCTGGTGATCGCCGGCTCGGAGTACGTCAACGCCTTCTCCGAGCTCAACGACCCGTTCGACCAACACGATCGCTTCAAGGAGCAGGCGGCGGCGCGGGCCGCAGGCGACGAGGAGGCTCACCCCATCGACGAGGACTACGTACGGGCCCTCGAGTACGGGCTGCCCCCCACCGGTGGCCTCGGCATCGGCGTCGACCGCCTCGTCATGCTGCTCACCGACCAGCCCCACATCCGTGAGGTCATCCTCTTCCCGACGATGCGCCCGGAGGCGGATTGACCTGCGTCGTACGTGCTTAGAGGGGGTGCTGAGCGCCCTTTTAAGCACGTGCGATGGCGATGCGCTCCAAGAGGTAGGCGTCGAGGTTCTCCAGGACGTCGCGCAGCTCGGGGGAGCCGAGGCGGACCGCCGCCTTCTCCGCCACCCGGACCCGCTCCAGCGCTTCGTCGATCACCCGGTCGACGTGTCCGCCGCCCACGGTCAGGGCGATGACCCGGTCGATCAGGTACTGGTCGGCGGGGGCGCCGGCGGCCAGCAGATCCCGGATCTCTTCGCCGTCGGGGCCGTTTGCGGCATAGAGGACCGGCAGGGTGTAGACGCCCTCGCCGATGTCGGATCCGGCGGGTTTGCCGAGGAACCTCTCGTCGGCGACCAGGTCGAGCACGTCGTCGGTCATCTGGAAGACGAGGCCCATCTCCCAAGCCCAGTCGCTGATGGCCTCGACCGACTCGCGGTCGGCGCCCGCCGTCATGGCCCCGAGCCGGGCCGAGGTTCTGATGAGGCTCGCGGTCTTGCCGCCGATCACCCGGTAATACCCCTCCGGACCGTGGTCGAGGCCGTTCGAGAAGCGAAGCTCGGCGACCTGCCCCTCGACCAACCGGGCATAGGTCGAGGCGATGAGGGCGACGGCCTCTTCACCGAGGGGGGCGGCGACCTCCGAGGCCCGGGCCAGCAGGAAATCTCCCGCCAGGATGGCCACGGTGTTGGACCAGTTGTCGTTCACCGACGCCCTGCCCCTGCGGCTGTCGGCCTGATCGATCACGTCGTCGTGGTACAGGGAGCCGAGGTGGACGAGCTCGACCGAAACGCCGGCTTCGACGGGCCCCTCGTCCCGATTCGGGCCGAGCTCGGCGGCGACCTGAGCGACCAGCGGGCGGTAGCGCTTGCCGCCGGCGCGCAGCAGATGCTGCGCCAGTTCGGTGAGGAACTCGTCGTCGGACCGGGTTACCTCATCAAGGCGCGCCTCGACGGCGACGATACGTTCCCAGACGCCGGGAATGGGAACGAGCTCTTGGAGGATGGGACGGTCCACAAACGGCCTCCGCGGGCCAGAGGGGGAATCAGGATGGTAGTGGCGACGTTTCCCAAGAGCAGGGGCGAGAGGCCCTGCCCGGCGTCCGGGGATTATGGGAAGCTGGTCCTATACTCACCGAGGCGCCGCGGAGAGGCGCCACAGTCACATATGAGGTAGCGGACAAGGGAATCGATTTGTTCGAACGGTTCACCGACAGAGCACGCAGGGTCGTCGTTCTGGCCCAAGAAGAAGCGCGGTTGCTGAACCACAACTACATCGGCACCGAGCACATCCTCCTCGGCCTCATCCACGA
>CAZCBO010000363.1:0-1988 GCA_964496825.1 uncultured Acidimicrobiaceae bacterium | reverse complement strand
CCGACACCCTGTGGGCCTGCACCACCTGCATGGCCTGCCAGGAGGTGTGCCCGGTCGGCATCGAGCACGTCCCGATGATCGTCGAGCTCCGGCGGCGCCTGGTCGACGTCGGCGACGTCGAGCCCGGTCTCCAGAACGCCTTCCAGTCGCTGGCCCGCGGCGGGAACAGCTTCGGCAAATCGGCCAAACAGCGGGCCCGCTGGACCAGGGACCTCGACTTCACCATCAAGGACATCAGGAAGGAGCCCGCCGAGTACCTGTGGTTCGTCGGCGACAACGCCGCCTTCGACCCGAGAGCCGCCGATGTCTCCCGCACCGTGGCCAGGGTGCTCCACGGAGCCGGCGTCGACTTCGGGATCCTGTACGAAGCCGAGAGCAACTCCGGCAACGACGTGCGACGCGCCGGAGAGGAGGGCCTCTTCGAGATGCTGCGCGGGCAGAACCTCGACGCCTTTGCCGACGCCGAGTTCAGGCGGATCTTCACCACCGATCCGCATTCGCTCAACACGCTGCGCCACGAATACGACCTCGACGTCCCCGTGGCCCACTACACCGAGCTCTTCGTCGAGCTGATCGAGTCGGGGCGGGTGCCGTTGCAGCGGATGGAGGGGAAGGCGACCTATCACGACCCGTGCGACCCGCGCCGGTACGTCGAGGAGTACGACGCCCCGCGCCGCCTCATCGAGGCCACCGGACTCGAGCTGGTGGAGATGGGCCGCAACCGGGAGAACTCCTTCTGCTGCGGGGCCGGAGGCGGGCGCATCTGGATGGACGACTCGGGCCTCGAGGAGCGACCCTCGGAGAACCGGATCAGGGAAGCCGTCGCCCTCGGCGATGACGTACGATTCTTCGTGGTGTCCTGCCCAAAGGACATGGTCATGTACACCGATGCCGCGAAGACGACGGGGCACGAGGAGCAGCTGACCGTGGTCGACATCGCTCAGCTCATCGAACGGGCGATGGAGACGGAGGGGGCGCTGGTTGGCTGACGACGCCACCCCGCTCACGATCGGCGGTGTGCCACCGCCGGAAGAGGCCGGGGAGCTCACCGCACCGGGGGACGCGGCGGGCCCGATCGGCCGCGGCGCGGCGCAGACCCTGCAGCACCTCATCGCCGTCCTCGACCGGGAGGACCGCCTGGAGGTCGGGACCGGTGAGTGGCTGGATGCCTTTCGGTCCGATGGGACGGCCGGTGAGGAAGCCGTCCGCGAGGCGATCCTCCGGGCACTGGCTATGGCGGCGGATCCGACGAACTTCCGCATCCTCGAGGCGCTGGCGGCGTCGGGCAGCGTTGCCACCGGCGAGCTGACGAAGACCATCGGCGTCGGCGAGTTGCCTCTCGGCCATCGCATCGGGGACCTGGTGTCGGCCGGTCTCGCCGCCAAGCAGCCCGAGACGGGCGGGGTCGCGGCCACGGCGGCGGGCAGCGCCGTCGTCGATCTCGTCCACGCCGCCGTCGCCGCAGGCGGCAAGGCGCTCCAGGACGGTCTGCCGTGAACTGCCCCTTCTGCGACTTCATCGGCCCGCGGCCGGAACTCCACAGTCATCTGACCGACCGGCACAGCGACGAGGTCCTGACATACGAAGAATGGGGCAATCGGTACTACCGGCTCGACTGCCCGCAGTGTGACCATACGGTGAGGAGAAAGGTGAAGCCCCGGCTCAACGACCCCACCTTTCTCGAGGAGTACGCCAGGGAGATCCGGATCGTGGCCTTCGACATGTTCCTGTATCACCTGGAGGCCCAACACGAACAGGAGGAAGCCAGTGCCTGACGTCAAAGGCTGCAACATCCCGACCGATCTGTATTACTGGCCGGAGAAGCATGTCTGGGCCCGGCCCAACAAGGACGGGTCGGTGACCGTCGGGGTCACCGACGTCGCCCAGAACCTCGCCCACAACATCCTCTCCGCCATGCCAAAGGGCGAAGGCCGCCCCGCCAAGAAGGGGCGGAGCCTCGGCACGGTGGAGAGCAGCAAGTGGGTGGG
>CAZCBO010000362.1:0-2001 GCA_964496825.1 uncultured Acidimicrobiaceae bacterium | reverse complement strand
TATCACCTCCGCCATCTCCCAGGAGCGGCTCGCCGAGCTGGCCGCACGCGGGGTCGACTTGGTGCTCGACACCACCCCACAGCCGTTCGACGTCACCGTCTCGGCGGCGGTCCTGGAGGCGATGATGGTGGCGAGCACGTCCGGTTCCGGCACGCTGACCAACGACGACCTGCTCGACATGATCGTCTCGGCGGGACTCGAGCCTCGACTGCTCTACCCGAACGGCCCGAAGCGCAAGAGCCGGTTCGCCTTCGTCATCCACCCGCTGTCGACGAAGTTCTTCAACAATGTCGAGCCGCTCGGGACGATCGCGCAGCACTCGCCCGGTGTGGTGGTGGACGCCATGGAGAAGGCGCTGGCCTACGCGCCGCCGTTCACCTACAGCCACGTCACGGGCATCACCTCGCCCACGGGCGCGGAGGCCGAAGGCTGGCTGATCACGGTGGGAGGGACGCCCAAGGAGCTGATGTCCCACAGTCCGGAGTTCACCTACGCGCGGCTGCTCGACGCGGCCGAGATGGCGCGGAAGCTGGGCGCGCAGATCATGGGGCTGGGCGCGTTCACCAAGGTCGTCGGCGACGCCGGCGTGACGGTGGCCAAGAAGGCCCCCCTGCCCATCACCACCGGCAACAGCTACAGCGCCTCCGGTGCCCTGTGGGCGGCCCACGAGGCCGTGGACCGCCTGGGTCTCGCCGAGGTCGACGAGCAGGGCAGGATCCGCGGCAAGGCGATGGTCGTCGGCGCCACCGGGTCGATCGGCTCGGTCTGCGCCAGGCTCCTCGCACTCTCCAGCGACGAGCTGTGGCTGGTGTCGCCGGAGTCGGCCAAGCTCCTGGCGCTCAAGCACGAGATCGAGGTAGCGCACCCGCGGGCGGAGGTCCACGTCGCGGCCACCCCCGACGAGCACCTGGCGGACATGGACGTGATCGTCACCGCCACCTCCGGTGCCGGCAAGCGCGTCCTGGACATCATGAAGGTCAAGCCGGGCTGCGTGATCACCGACGTCGCCCGTCCCCTGGACCTCTCCGCCGAGGACGTGGCCAAGCGTCCCGACGTCCTCGTGATCGAGTCCGGTGAGATCGAGCTGCCCGGGGACGTGGAGATGAAGAACATCGGCCTGCCGCCCGGCGTGGTCTACGCCTGCATGGCCGAGACCGTCGTGCTCGCGCTCGAGGGGCGCTACGAGACCTTCACCGTCGGCCGGAACATCGAGTGGGAGAAGGTCAAGGAGATCTACCGGCTAGGCCTCAAGCACGGCATGAGGCTGGCCGCGATCTCGGGGGTCAACGGCGTGTTCACCGACGAGGACCTCGCCCGGATCCGGGAACGGGCCCTCGCGCGCCGGGCTCAGGCCGTCGCCGTGCCCGGCTGACGCCGCTCAACGCGAGGCTGTTGCGCGGTTCGCCCTGACCTGTCCTCCGGGTCATCCCTGAACCGTCCCTGAATGCATGGGAAAGGTCATGCGGAGTGTCCTACCGCTCCCCTAGGTTGTTGAAGGTGACCAGCGAGACAGCCGCCAGCCCCCTGTCCGAGACGCGTTCCCGCGCCGTCGCCGCCCGTGCGGTCGACCTCCGCAAGGTGTACGGCCAGGGCGAGGCCGCCGTGGTGGCCCTCGACGGCGTCACCCTCGACTTCTACGCCTCCGAGTTCACCGCCGTCATGGGCGCGAGCGGCTCGGGCAAGTCCACGCTGATGCACTGCATGGCGGCGCTGGACTCCGCGACCGACGGCGAGGTCTACCTCGGTGACACGCAGCTGTCCTCGTTGAAGGACAAGACACTGACCGAGCTCCGACGAGACCGGGTTGGCTTCGTCTTCCAGTCCTTCAACCTGGTGCCGACGCTCACCGCGAAGGAGAACCTCGAGCTGCCATTGTCCATCGCGGGGCGACGGCCCGACCCGGAGTGGTTCGACCGCGTCATCGACACCGTCGGCCTGCGCGACCGTCTGGACCACCGGCCCAACGAGCTCTCGGGTGGTCAGCAGCAGCTGGTCGCGGTC
>CAZCBO010000361.1:846-2001 GCA_964496825.1 uncultured Acidimicrobiaceae bacterium | reverse complement strand
CGGGGCCGGAGCTGTTGGAGTAGCGGAATCCGAACGTCCCGGCTGCGGGAACAAAGCGGGCGACGGTGTCGGCCCCTCCGGTCCAGGAGCCGGCGAGGATGTGGTCGCTGCTGCCCCCGTACTGGAAGGCGACGGTGGCACCTGTCGCAGCATGCACGTTCGACAGGTACACCCAATCGCCACGCCGCACCCCGACCGTGTCGATACCGTCGCCGTCGAAATCGCCGGCAAACGGCCGATCGCCGGGATTCCCGAACTCGTAGGAGTAGTCGGCGTAGCCGAGACCGGTGTCGTTCGACCCGAGCTTGTTGATGATGTGAACCCGGGCCTGCGAAGGCCGATAGAGGGACACGGTGTCGCAACCGTCCCCGTTCCAGTCCCCCGCGATGGGAAGGTCACCGGAGTTCCCGAAGAAGAACCGGATGTCGGCGACGCCCTGGGTGTTGGAGTTGCGCAGGTAGACGTACCCGTCGGATTGCCGGTACAGGCCCGGGGTCTCGACGCCGTCGCAGTCCCAGTCGCCGACGAACGGGGCGTCACCGGGGTTGCCGTAGTAGAACTTGGTCGTCTCCCCCGTCGCAGGGTCACGGAGGTACCACTCGCCGGTTCGCCGGTCGACGACGCCGACCCCGTCCTCGGCAAGGGCAGCAGCCGCTGAGGCCACCAGGGCCAGGATCAGCACCGCCGAAGGCACCAGGAGGCGGAGCATGCGTCTGAGATCCAGCGTCTGTGCCATCGTGTTGCTGTGTATCGGTCCGGATCCGGGCCTGCTAGAGCCATATGACCGCGATGGTTGTTGTTTGCCTACGGCGCCATCTGCGCGACACTGCCATCGGTGACGATCTCAACCCGACCGGGCGGTGGGTCGATATTTGGGCCATGACCCCACACTCCGACAGGCGCGCAAGGCGCACCCTCGTTCTCCTCGGCGCGCTCCTGGCGGCCGCGCTGAGCGCCGCTCCTGCGCTGGCCGCCGAGGACGAGGTTCGCTTCGACGGAGCCGGGTGGGGTCACGGTGTGGGGATGAGCCAGTGGGGTGCGTACGCCCAGGCACAGGAGGGCCGCAGTTACGACCAGATCGTCGCGCACTACTACCCCGGAACCGCGCTGACCGCCTACGACGCGGCGAGTCCCGGCCACCCCGACCTCGCCGTC
>CAZCBO010000361.1:0-836 GCA_964496825.1 uncultured Acidimicrobiaceae bacterium | reverse complement strand
AAGCACGACGCCGACGTCGTCGGCGTCACCGATGGCGACAAGACCGACCTGCTGCTGCGCGTCCTCAAGACCGCGCCGGGCGAGCAGGTTCCTGCGACGATCTCCCGGGGTGCCGACGCGATCGCGCTGACCAGCAACCAGTCCGTCCGGATCCTCTGGGCGGGGACGAACCAGTGCACGGCCGAGTTCCGCAACGGGAGCGACCTCGCCAGCCCCCCGTTCGCCGCCTGGGGCGCCGGCGGCTGTGCGATCGGCATCACGTGGGACGGTGCAGCCGAGGCACCGACCACCGCCATCGAGATCGGCGGATGCTCGCTCTTCGACTGGAACGTTGGCGCCCAGCGGGCATGCCGCTACGCCCGAGGCTCGCTGAGGACGCTCGACAACGCCGGGCGTGACTCCGACGCCGGGTTCGACCTCATCCTCGACATCGACATCGACGCATACGTGCTCGGCATCTCGGAGGTGTCGTACGCCTGGCCTGCCGAGGCACTCAAGGCCCAGGCCGTAGCCGCCCGTTCCTACGCCGCCGAGGCTATCGACCGGCTTTCGCCCGCGGCCCGTGCCTGCGGCTGTGATGTCCTCGATACGTCCGGTGATCAGCGCTACGTGGGGTGGGGACACGGCACCCAACCCTGGATCGACGCCGCCACGGCCACGGACAATCAGGTGCTCACCCCCCCGGCGGCCCCGCGGAACCACGTCATCGCCACCTTCTACTCGTCCTCCAACGGTGGCGCTACCGAGGCCAGACACGAGAAGTGGGGAGGGTCGCCGACACCATGGCTTCCGTCCGTCGACGATCCATGGTCGCTCCAGCCGCCGAACCCGCGCCG
>CAZCBO010000360.1:0-2013 GCA_964496825.1 uncultured Acidimicrobiaceae bacterium | reverse complement strand
GGCGATCATGCTGAAGAGGTTCAGCTGGATGGACAGCGCGGCGAGGATCATCAGGGCACCGAGGTAGAAGGCAAGCGGCTGTTCGAACAGCGATAGCTGCACGAGCGCTCCCGGGCGGGCCGTTGCCTCCTCGACGACGGGTTCCACCGGCTCGGGGGCCACCGTCTCCGGGGGTGGCTCGGGTGCCGCCGGCAACCGCAGCGTCTGCTCGGTCGACGCGACATAGCCTTCGGCCTCGACCGAGACGGCGACTTCGCTCGGGCCGAACGCCTCCGACTGATAGGTGAGCTGGTACCGGTTGGTGAGTTGGGCCGCGATCTCCTCGAAGATCCCTTGGAGGGCCTCGGGATCGGTCGCCGCGACCACGGCCCCGTCCGTCGCCGCGGCCAGCCGTGCCAGAGCCTCCGGATCGTTCTCCGGTGTCTGGAGCTCGATGGCGTAGAACGAGACATCGGCGTCGAGGAGCGCCACCAGGGCGCGTTCGAGGCTGTTCAGGCTCACGGTGTCGCCGCCGTCCGAAAGCAGGACCACGGTACGCCGGGCCGGAGCCGTGGTGTCGAACTGGGAGGCGGCGACGACGAGACCATCGTACAGCGAGGTCTCGCCCTGGGTGCTGAGATCGCCGAGGGCCAACAGCGTGGTTTCGGAGTCGGCGGTGAAGGTGCTCGCCACCGACGTGGTGTCGGCGAAGGTGACCACCGCCATCCGGACTCCGGGAGGCATCTGGTCTACGAAGCTCAAGGCTGCGGCCTGGGCCGCGGCGAGCGGGGCGCCGGTCATGCTCCCGGAGACGTCGAGGACGAGAACGACCTCGAGGTCATCGGAAGGTACTCGCTCGACTTCGGCCTCGACAACGAGGTCGTTCTCGGTGACGCTGAACGCGGTAGGTGGGATGTCGATCCCGACGAGCTCCCTGGGCATGGCGACGGTCAGCACGACCTGTGGGTGGCCCGACGTATCGGCCTCCTCCAGGTGCAGAGGTAGTGACTCCCCGGTTTGGGCAGCCGCGGGTAGCGCGAGGGCCGGCACCAACAGGAGCACCGCCACGGCCGCCCAGCTGCGGAGACCTCGGGTCACGTTGCCGCCTTACCCGGGGTGGCAAAGTCGAGATTGGGCTCACCGAAGGTCTGGGGCAGGACTTCGATTCCGCGGTCCTTGAGCTTGTCGGTGAACCTGGGCCGGATCCCGGTCGGCTTGAGAGATCCGAGGAATCGGCCACTTTGATCGACTCCTGCCGAATAGTCGAAGGCGAAGATGTCCTGGGTGGTGATCGTGTCACCCTCGAGCCCGACGACTTCGGTCACCTGTGTGACTCGGCGCGTGCCGTCGCGCATCCGGCTGAGGTGGACGATGAGATCGAGCGACGCGGCTACCTGTTCCCTGATGGCGCGTGACGGGAGATCGACTCCCGCCATCAACACCATGGTCTCCAGCCGGCTCAAGGCATCTCGCGGGCCATTGGCGTGGACCGTTGACAACGATCCCTCGTGGCCGGTGTTCATGGCTTGAAGCATGTCGAGCGCCTCGCTGCCGCGAGCCTCGCCGACGATGATGCGATCGGGTCGCATGCGCAGCGAGTTCCGGACGAGGTCCCTGATGGTGACCTCACCGCGCCGTTCGACGTTCGGTGGCCGGGACTCCAGCCGGATCACGTGCCGCTGATGGAGCTGAAGCTCGACCGCATCCTCAATGGTGATGATGCGCTCGTCGGATGGGATGAATCCGGAGAGCACATTGAGCAGAGTGGTCTTCCCGGTGCCGGTCCCGCCGCTGACGATGATGTTGAGCTTGCCGGTCACAGCGGCCCACATCAGCTCGGTGACCTCGGGTGTGGTGGTTCCCAGGGCGATCAAGTCCTCGACCTGGAACGGGTCCTTGGCAAAGAGGCGAATCGTGAGCACGGGGCCGTCGACGGACAGGGGCGGGATGACGGCGTTGACCCTCGATCCATCCGGGAGGCGCGCATCCACCATCGGGGATGACTCGTCGATACGCCGGCCCACCTGAGCCACG
>CAZCBO010000359.1:0-2022 GCA_964496825.1 uncultured Acidimicrobiaceae bacterium | reverse complement strand
CCACGACGGCGCGGCCGTTATGGACTGGATGGAGCAGGAGCAGGAGCGCGGCATCACGATCACCTCCGCCGCAACCACGGCCGAGTGGGACGGCCACATGATCAACATCATCGACACCCCCGGCCACGTCGACTTCACCGTCGAGGTCGAGCGGTCGCTGCGGATCCTCGACGGCGCGATCGCCGTGTTCGATGCGGTGTCCGGCGTCGAGCCGCAGTCCGAGACCGTGTGGCGTCAAGCCGACAAGTACGGGGTGCCCCGCATCGCCCTCATCAACAAGATGGACCGCATCGGCGCCGATTTCTTCGCCGCCACGCAGTCGATCGTCGACCGGCTCGGCGGCAATCCGGTGGCCATCCAGATCCCGATGGGCGCCGAGGTCGACTTCATCGGAGTCATCGACCTCGTCGAGATGAACGCCGTCGTCTGGGAGGACGAGGAGGGCATCAAGCCGGAGGTGATCGAGATTCCGGCCGAGTATCGGGAACAGGCCGAGGAGTGGCACCACAAGATGCTGGACGTCGTCGCCTCCGAGGACGAGGACCTGCTCGAGAAGTACCTCGAAGACCACGATCTCGAGCCCGAGGAGATCCGCACCGTCATTCGCAAGGGAACGATCAACCGCGACTTCGTCCCGGTGATGTGCGGCTCCGCCTTCAAGAACAAGGGAATCCAGCCGGTTCTCGACGCGGTCGTTGCCTATCTCCCGGCGCCGATCGACCTTCCCGCGGTACAGGGATTCCAGCCTGGCAACGAAGAGAGCCTCATGGAGCGTCCTCCCTCGGATGACGCTCCATTCTCTGCCCTGGCCTTCAAGATCATGACCGACCCGTACGTCGGCAAGCTCACCTACCTGCGGGTGTACTCGGGCGTGGCCAAGAAGGGCGACGCGGCGCTCAACACCGTGGACGACAAGAAGGAGCGGTTCGGCCGACTGCTCCGAATGCACGCCGCCAGCCAGGAGGACATCGAGGAGATCCGCACCGGCGACATCATCGCCGCCGTCGGGCTCAAGCACACCTCGACCGGCGAGACGCTCTCCGACGTGAAGGATCCGATCCAGCTCGAATCCATGACGTTCCCCGCACCGGTGATCTCGGTCGCCATCGAGCCCAAGACCAAGGGCGATCAGGACAAGCTCGGCGAGGCGCTCACCAAGCTCGCCGACGAGGATCCGACGTTCCGGGTCAGCTCGGATGAGGAGACCGGCCAGACGATCATCGCCGGCATGGGCGAACTCCACCTCGAGGTGATCGTTGATCGCATGCTGCGGGAGTTCAAGGTCGAGGCCAATGTGGGTCGCCCGCAGGTGGCCTACCGGGAGACGATCAAGAGGCCGGCACAGAAGATCGAGGCGACCTTCAAGCGTCAGACGGGCGGCTCCGGCATGTTCGGCCAGGTCGTGATCGACCTCGAGCCGCTCCCGCCTGGCAGCGGGTTCGTCTTCGAGGACCAGGTGAAGGGTGGCAACGTTCCCCGCGAGTACATCCCGGCCGTCGAACGCGGCATCCGGGAGGCCCTGGACGGGGGCAGCCTCGCCGGATACCCGCTCGTCGACATCAAGGCCACGCTCACCGATGGGTCGGCGCACGCCGTTGACTCCAACGAGATGGCCTTCCGTATCGCAGGGTCGATGGCCCTCAAGGACGCCGCCCAGCGCGCAGGCGTCAGCCTCCTCGAGCCTGTCATGGCTGTCGAGGTCGTCACTCCCGAGGAGTACATGGGAGATGTCATAGGTGACCTCTCGTCACGGCGGGGGAAGATCGATGAGATGGACCAGCGTGCCGCGGCGCGGGTCGTGAGAGCGACAGTGCCGCTTGCCGAGATGTTCGGGTACGCCACCGACCTGCGGTCAAAGACACAGGGGAGGGCTACCTACACGATGCATTTTGATTCATATCAGGAAGTTCCCGAGTCCATAGGCAACGAAATTGTCGCCTCTATGCGGGGCATATAGGAAGGGGTTTGTGTATGGGTAAGGCGCGGTTTGAGCGTGCGAAGCCGCATGTGAATGTGGGGACG
>CAZCBO010000358.1:0-2026 GCA_964496825.1 uncultured Acidimicrobiaceae bacterium | reverse complement strand
GACGCGAAGATCACCCAGATCTACGAGGGCACCAACCAGGTCCAGCGCATCGTCGCGGCGCGGCAGCTGCTCGAAGGTGTGCAATCCGACCTGTGAGGCGTGGGATCGGTCGTAGGCTGGTGTCGTCGCCCCGTTGAGTTCCACGGGACGGCGCCCGTCCCACGGGGGAGGCGAGCCCATGACCGAGATGCGGGCCAAGGAGTCCACCTCGGGGGGCGGAGCGCGCCACCGTCGTCGTGTGGGGAGCCGCTCGCTCCTCGTCGCCGGACTGCTCCTGATCCTTGCCGGGGTCGCCCTGCTGGCCTGGGTGGCCTGGCAGTTCTGGGGCACCAACTGGCAGTCCGAGCAGCGTCACGGCGACGTCGCGTCGTCCCTGCGCAGTGAATGGCGGGCCGGTGAGACGATCACGCGCACCGAGTGGGGGGAGGCGAACGCCTTGCTACGGGTGCCGCGTTTCGGTGACGACTTCCTCGTGCCGGTCATCGAAGGGGCCAGCGACGAGGCCCTCGCATCGGGGGTCGGCCATCTGGGGGACACCGCCCCGGGTGAGCGGGGCAACTACGTCCTCGCCGGACACCGGGTGACCCACGGCGAGCCCTTCGCCGGCCTCCTCGAACTGTCGGTCGGCGATCTCGTGTACGTCGAGACCCGGGACAGCGTCTTCACCTACCGGATCGACACCGATGGCGAGGGTCTGCGGCTACCGTTCACCGACACCTGGGTGCTCGACCCCGCGCCGGAGCATCCTGCGGGGGGGACCGAGCCACCACCCGACGCCGGGGGCCGCCTGCTGACCCTGGTGACGTGTTCGGAGATCTTCCACACCGACGATCGGTCGATCGTCTTCGGGCACCTCGTCGAGCGGTCCGCGAAGTCCGGCTGATCCGCCGCGGTTGCGGGACGCCCGTCAGGAGTCCGGGAGGACCCGCGGCAGTTCCGAGACCCGGCCGGTGAACGCGGGGGTGCGCTTCTCCCGGAACGCCGTGACACCTTCCTTGCCGTCGGCGAGCGAGGTGTAGTACATCGCCAACGAGTCGCTCAGGTGGGCCTCGAGCGGGTGGTCGGTGGCGCCGTTGCGGTACAGCAACTGCTTGGCCAGCCCGAGTGCGATCGGGGAGCGGTCGACGACGAAGGAACGCGCAAGTTCCTGTGCGGCCGGCAGCAGGTCTTCCGGCTCGTGCACGCTGCGCACCAGCCCGCCGTCGCGTACCTGCTCGGCATCGAGGACCTCGGCGGAGTAGACCCACTCCAGAGCCTGCTGGAGACCCACCAGGCGGGGCAGGAACCAGGTCGAGCAGGCCTCGGGCACGATGCCCAGGCGTCCGAACACGAATCCCATGCTTGCCCTGCGCGAGACCATGCGGATGTCCATGGCCAGCGTCATCGTCGCGCCGATGCCGACCGCGGCCCCGTTGATCGCTGCGATGACCGGCTTGGGGAGTGCGTGGATGGCCAGGGTGACCTTGCCGCCGGTGTCGCGGACACCTTCCTGATACGGCGCCTCGTCGTAGGCCGCCCGAAACTCCTCGGGACCGGGATGTAGGTCCTCGTTCAGGCCGAAGACGTTGCCCTCCGCGGAGAGATCCATGCCGGCGCAGAACGCGCGGCCGGCGCCGGTGACCACGACGGCGCGGATCGCGTCGTCGTGGGCGTCGATGGTGAAGAACCGCTCCAGTTCGTGCGCCATGGTCAGGTCGAAGGCGTTGAGGTCGTCGGGACGGTTCAGCGTCAGCGTGGCCACGCCGTCCTCATCGACCTCACAGACGAGGGTCTCGTAGGTCATTCGCGAATTCCTGCCGGGGTGCATTGCGCCTTGGTGATGTCGTCGGTGCGATCCTCGATGATCGCGTCGAAGAGCGGCTCGGCCCGCTCGGAGTCCATGACCGTCGCGGAGCCGTCGGTGACCGGCATCGTGCAGGTCTGGCCCTCCCCGATCCGGGTCATCGCCAGTGCCCAGCGGCCGACGTCGTACTGGTTGGTGCCCTCGCCGAAGGCGAAGAAGTCGGGCACGGCGTTGTTGAGTTGC
>CAZCBO010000357.1:0-2032 GCA_964496825.1 uncultured Acidimicrobiaceae bacterium | reverse complement strand
GCAGGCCGGCGATGCGCTCGGAGTCGTGCTCGTTCATCTGGCACCCGAAGGTGCGGATGAAATACGTGCTCCCCATGCGCCGCGGGCTGCGGCGCAGCGTGGGCGGGTCGAGCAGGATGGCGTCGCTCATGGTTCGCTTAGCGGGCGAAGTCCTTGGCCCGGAACTCCCTGATGACGGTGACCTCGATTTGGCCGGGATACTGTAGGTCTTCCTCCAGCCTTCTCGCGATGCGCCGCGACAACGCCGACGCTGCCAGGTCGTCGACCTCCCCGGGATCGACAACGACCCGGATCTCGCGGCCGGCCTGGAGCGCAAACACTCGTTCCACGCCCTCGAAGGAGGCGGCGATCTCCTCGAGCTTCTCGAGGCGGCGCACGTAGGACTCGAGCGCCTCCCGCCGTGCCCCCGGCCTCGCCGCGGAGACCGCATCGGCGGCCTGGACGATGATGGCGGTGAGCGTGCGCGGCTCGATCTCGTTGTGGTGAGCCTCGATGGCATGGACGACCGCCGGAGTCTCCTCGAACCGGCGGGCGATCTCGGCACCCACGAGAGCGTGGGCGCCGCCGATCTCGTGGGAAACGGCTTTGCCGATGTCGTGGAGGAATGCGGCCCTGCGGGCTTCCACTTCATCGGCACCCATCTCGGCGGCGAGCATCCCGGCGATGTGGGCGGACTCGACGAGGTGGTTGAGGACGTTCTGCCCGTAGCTGGTCCGGTAGCGGAGCCGGCCGAGCAGCGTGATCAGCTCGGGATGCATTCTGCTCAGCCCGACCTCGAGCAGGGCCCATTCACCGGCGTCGCGAACCGACTGCTCCACCTCTTCCCTGGCCTTGGCGTAGGCCTCTTCGATCGACGCCGGATGGATCCTGCCGCCCTCGACCAGTCGCTCGAGGGCGCGGCGGGCGACCTCACGTCTGACCGGATCGAAGGTCGAGACCGACACGGCCTCGGGCGTGTCGTCGACGATGAGGTTGACCCCGGCGATGGCCTCGAAGCTGCGGATGTTCCTGCCGTCCCTGCCGATGATGCGGCCCTTCATGTCGTCGGAGGGCAGCGGTACCACCGAGACCGTCGTCTCCGAGACGACCTCGGCGGCGAGCCGTTGGACGGCGGTGGCCAGAATCCGCCGGGCGCGCCGCTCCGCCTCTTCCCTGGCGCGGATGTCGAGCTCGCGCACGAGCACCATCGCGTCGCGCTTCGCCTCGGCCTCGACCTTCTCGAGAAGCTCGGCCTTGGCCGCCTTGGCGTCGATCCCCGAGACCCGCTCCAGTGCCTGACGCGCCTCCTCCTTGGCAGACTCGGCATCTGCGACCGTGTCCTCGGCGGCTGCTTCCCTGGCCAGCACGAGCTCCTCGCGCTGGGCCAGGTTGCCGGCGCGTTGTTCGAGGGTCGCCTCACGCTGGGCGAGGCGGGTCTCTTGCGAACCCATCTCGACCCGTCGGTGCTCGAGGGTGGCGTCCTCGCGGTCGCGGTACTCCTCGGCCTTACTGCGCGCCTCCTCCTCCGCCCTGGCCAGGATCCGCTGCGCCTCCAGCCGTGCCTCGGCGAGGGCCTCGCTGGGTGTCTCCACACGCTGCAGCCGCCGGGCGAGCACGTAACCGCTGACGAAGACGATGACCAGGACGGCGGCGGCCAGCGCTCCCACGAGCCACTGTTCCATCGCTGCCCCGTTCCGGCGTCCCAAAACGCCGCATGCCGAGCCCCAAGGGACTCGGCACACACCGGGCACAACACCGCGTACGACGGGGGATTCAGTCCCCTGCTAGCACTTCGGCTGTTGCTCTCCGGCTCGACATTGCGTTCTGGTCCGTCTGGTAGTGGTTGTGTTCGGTATGTGTCGTACCCCGATCCTACCCCAACGGACCGCAATTCGGAACGCGAAATCCGAGGACCTCAGTCGGCAGCGTCTCCCTCCTCGACCGGAGCCTCTGCCGGTGCCTCTTCCTCGACCTCGTCGGTGATCACCCCGACCGCCCGGAGGACCTGGTCCTGGAGCTGAAGACGGCCCAGGGGCAGATCTCCAGCGTGGCC
>CAZCBO010000356.1:0-2060 GCA_964496825.1 uncultured Acidimicrobiaceae bacterium | reverse complement strand
GAACTCGAGCCCGACCCCGCCGTTCGAAGCAACGCCTCGCTTCGCCGCCTTGGCAAGACGCGGGCCGCTGAGATTGCACGGCGTGACCTCGTTCCCCGCCGAGACCACACCGATCTGGGGCTTGGCGAAATCGTCGTCGGTGAGCCCCACGGCGCGGAGCATGGCGCGTGACCCTGCGCTGGTGGGGCCCTCGGTGACATCCTGGGATCTGATCTTCTCAGCCATGCTCGACGATCCTACGCCTCAAGATTCGGGGGCCCCGCCGTCGATAGGTATTGACACGAGTACAGGCCACCGGCATACTGCCGCAACTCACATGACCAGCTTCATCACCGTACTGCTTATCACCTAGCGCACGTGTCGCCAGACGCGTGCGCGCAGCCCTCCGCCACAGGCCGGGGGGCTTTTTGTATCCCCGGCGAGGACCGACATGACCACCGAGACACATTTCACCGGAGCACAGGCGCTCATCACCGCCCTCGAGCGTGAGGGTGTCGATGTGGTGTTCGGGGTACCGGGCGGGGCCATCCTCCCCGCCTACGACCCGCTGCTCGACGGGTCGATGCGCCACATCCTCGCTCGACACGAGCAGGGCGCCGGACACATGGCGGAGGGGTACGCCCAGGCGACGGGCCGGACCGGGGTGGTGATCGCGACGTCGGGGCCGGGGGCCACCAACCTGATCACCCCGCTCCAGAACGCCCTGATGGACTCGACGCCGATCGTGGCCATCACCGGGCAGGTCGCGTCGCATGCGATGGGGACCGACGCCTTCCAGGAGGCTTTCACCACCGGACTGGCCATGCACTGCACCAAGCACTCCTACCTGGTCACCGATCCCGGCGACATCGGCCCGGTCGTGCACGAGGCGTTCCATCTGGCGGGGACCGGCCGTCCCGGGCCGGTGCTCGTGGATCTCCCCAAGGACATCCTCAACGCCAGGACCGAGGTCGGGCCGGCGCAACCCGTCGCGCTGGCCGGCTACAACCCCACCACCGAGGGCAACGGACGGCAGGTGCGCGCCGCGATCGAACTGCTCGAGAGCGCCGAGCGCCCCGTGTTGTTCGTTGGCGGTGGCGTGATCAAGGCCGCCGGTGCCGCCGAGCTACTCGCCTTCGCCGAGGCGGCGAACGCTCCGGTCGTCACCACGCTGATGGCAAGGGGAGCCTTCCCCGACAGGCATCCCCTCGCCCTCGGCATGTCCGGCATGCACGGCACCTACACGGCCACCACCGCCCTCCAGCGCTCCGATCTGATCTTCAACATCGGCGCCCGCTTCGATGATCGGGTCACCGGCGACCCCGCCACGTTCGCCCCCGGGGCCAAGGTGGTCCACGTCGACATCGACCCTGCCGAGATCGGCAAGGTCCGGTTCGCAGAGGTGCCGATCGTGGGCGACGCCAGGGTCGTGCTCGGCCAGCTCATCACCGCGCTGGAGCGGTGGCGAGACGGTGCGCCGGCTCCGGTGCGGCAGGAGTGGTTCGAGCTCCTTCGCAGCTGGCAGGACGACTGTCCGCTCACCTACGAACAGGACCCCGAGGGCCCGATCAAGGTCCAGTACTTCATCGAACAACTCCAGGAGGCCACGAAGGGGGAGGCGGTGGTCGTCGGCGGCGTCGGCCAGCACCAGATGTGGGTGTCGCAGTTCTGGCGGTTCTCGGAGCCCCGCACCTGGATCAATTCGGGCGGGCTGGGGACGATGGGATTCGCCCTGCCGGCGGCGATCGGCGCCAAGGTCGCCCGGCCCGATGATCTCGTGTTCGCCCTCGACGGCGACGGCTGCTTCCAGATGACCTGCCAGGAGCTCGCCACCGCGGCCACCGAAGGGATCCCGGTCAAGGTCGCCGTGTTCAACAACCACGGCCACGGCATGGTCCGACAGTGGCAGCGGCTCTTCTACGACGGGCGCCTGTCGGGGAGCGACCTCGGCACCACCGCCCCGGACTACCCGGCGCTGGCGGAGGCAATGGGATGTGTCGGGCTCCGCGCCGAGAAACCGGCAGAGGTCGGCCCGATCATCGACAAGGCGCTGGCGATCGACGATCGGCCCGTGGTGATCG
>CAZCBO010000355.1:0-2108 GCA_964496825.1 uncultured Acidimicrobiaceae bacterium | reverse complement strand
CACTTGGAAGACCTGCCACGATCGACGACCCATGCGCTGCTGCTGCGGGATGGACGTGTCCTCGCCGCTGGTTCGGCCGCGGATGTCCTTACATCCGAACTGGTTTCGGAATGCTTTGCGTACCCCATCCGGGTGGACAGGCGCGAGGGGCGATGGACAGCTCGCTCGGATTCTCCGGTTGGTCGATCGATTGACACTGTTGCGCTTCGCAACTCGCTCTGAGCAAATTCCATCTGCCTTGATCAGATTGCCCCTCGGCGACGAGGGGCTGTCGGTGTATGTAAATACTGTTGTGGCACAACAACAATGGGCGATCTTGTTAACGCGCTCGATACGGACGGGATCATCCGCGTAACAAACGGAAAATATTCTGGGCGAACACTTTTCATTCTGATCCGCTTGGGAGCTCTCATGTTCAAGAATACTTTCGGCTGGGAAAAGGCGGGTTCTGCCGCCGGCGTGGTCAAACCCACGGAACGTCTCGGCTGGGGTCACACCATCGGTCTGGGCATGCAGCATGTCGTGGCCATGTTCGGGGCCACCTTCCTCGTTCCGGTACTCACCGGGTTCCCCCCGGCCACGACCCTCTTGTTCTCGGGGATCGGGACCATCCTGTTTCTGCTCATCACCCGAAACCAGCTGCCGAGCTATCTCGGGTCGAGTTTTTCACTCATCGCACCGGTGCTGGCCGCCACCGCGTCACATGGACAGTCGAGCGCACTCGGTGGAATCGTCGCGGTCGGAGTCTGTCTGGTGGTGATCGGGCTCATCGTTCACTTCGTGGGAACGGCGTGGATCGAAAGCCTGATGCCACCGGTTGTCACCGGTGCGATCGTGGCGCTCGTCGGATTCAATCTGGCTCCGTCGGCCAAGGAGAACTTCGAGCAGGGCCCAGTCACGGGGTTCATCGTTCTGGCGTTGGTTCTCCTCTCGATGGCGATGTTCCGGGGGATTCTCGGTCGGATGTCGATCTTTCTCAGTGTGGTGATCGGTTATCTGATCGCCTTGGCCCGTGGCGAGGTGGACACGACGGCGATAGCCGACGCCCGGTGGATCGGTTTCCCCGAGTTCAGCACGCCATCGTTCCACGTCGGCGTCCTGCCCATGTTCATCCCGGTCGTGTTGGTCCTGGTGGTCGAGAACATCGGACATGTCAAGTCGGTGAGCATGATGACCGGAATCGACAATGATCGTCGGATCGGTCGGGCGTTGGCCGCAGACGGCCTGGCAACCGTCCTGGCGGGCAGTGGTGGTGGGTCGGCGACGACCACCTACGCAGAGAACATCGGCGTCATGGCCGCGACCAAGGTGTACTCGACTGCGGCCTACTGGGTGGCGGGTACCGCCGCGATCCTCGTCGGTCTCTGCCCGAAGGCCGGCGCGGTCATCTCGTCGATTTCGCCCGGGGTCTTGGGTGGCGTCACCATCGCGCTCTACGGATTGGTCGGCCTTCTCGGCATCAACATCTGGGTCAGCAACCGGGTTGATTTCACTCGACCGGTCAACCAATTCACCGCAGCGATTGCGCTCGTCATCGGTATCGCGAACTTCGAGTGGCAGATCGGCTCGCTGACCTTCGAGGGCATCTCGTTGGGTGCCATCGCCGCCATCGTGATCTACCACGGTATGCGAATCATCGGGACGTGGCGGAAGACCATTGCCACCGATGAAGATTCAGCACAGTCGGGCGCGCCGAATCCGTCCTCGACGACGGATTTCGAACCGGTCGACGTACCCGTCGCGAAGGCTGCGGACCGATAGCCGTAGACGTTTGCCCGGCGGGATCCCGACGATCCCGCCGGGCAGCGAAACGCTACCCGAACGCGAGTCCGGTCATGGACTCCGACATGTCCCACAGGCGACCCGCATCCACACTGCTGCGCAACGGCTTCCACAACCCTTGCGGCCCGGGAGGTCCACCGACCCGCCCCGGCCACTGCGGACCGTAGAACCCGCCGCCGACCGCATCAGACGATGTCGACGCCATCAGCGCAGGCAGTTTCGCGGTGTCCACGGTTCCGACGACGAGCCTGCGTGCCGACAGCCAACGGATCATTCGCACGTCCATGGTGTCGTCGGCCCGGCCCACCTCGGGCCGAGCGGCCAGG
>CAZCBO010000354.1:672-2111 GCA_964496825.1 uncultured Acidimicrobiaceae bacterium | reverse complement strand
CCCACCGGCAGCGTCTTCATCACCCCGGTGGCGACGGTGGTGTTGGAGGCCCCGCCGAAGGAGATGATCCCGTCGCATCGCCCCCGGCGGAACAGCTGCTGGACCCGGATGATCGCGCCCTGCATCATGAGCGCCGACGCCGCTCCGGTGTCCTCCAGGTTGCGGACGGAGTCGATGTCGGCGCCCGCAGCCCGTGCGACGTCGTCGGCGCTCACGGCGGCTTCGACCTCCGGCGGTCGCCCGTAGCCGATGTCGATGAGCGTCGTCGACGCCCCGAGCTCTTCGATGCGGTCGCGGAGGTACAGCGCCTCGCGACCCTTGGTGTCGAGCGAACACAGCATGACGATGTGGGGTCCCACGTCCGCTCCTTGCTCGTGACCCGTCAGTCGTCGCCGGTTCGCCACCCCTTGGCATAGGTCGTCCGAGCGTCCTCGGAGATCGGGGTGGGCACGACCTGGACACGGATCTCGGTCTGCTGGTGGGGCTCGACCGTCGTCTTGTGGGTGCCGCCGCCCTCCTCGCCCCAGATCAGCACGAGCTCGTCACCGACCTCGATGTCCGGATCCACGACGCCGAGTGAGATCTGCGCCCGCTCGTTGGAGCTGTACCCACCGAACATCGAGAACCCGACGTGCTTGCCGTCCTTGGTCACGCTGTCGTAGGTCGCCGAGGTGTAGTTGGAGTTGGGGAGGTCGAGGTACTTGTAGTTCTCCCCGGCCGGGTCGAACATCGACCGCCACACCCTGGCGACGTCGTCGGGGTGCCACAGGAAGGTCACCTTGTGGCGATGGGGCTCGTCGGCGATCTGCTCCAGCGCCTCGCGGCCGACGAAGTCGTGGTCGAACTTGACGTAGAACCCGTACCCGAGCTCGTACGGCGTCAGGTAGTAGTCCTCGATGTCCTTCGAGACGAAGCTGCCGCCGATCGAACCGGCGGCCTCGTAGCCGTCGGCGGGGAGCCACTCCCTGTAGGGCTTCATCTTGTCGCCCGAGTAGACGGCAGGCAGCGGTGAGGGGATCCAGCCCGACTCGAGCGTGTTACTCGAGTAGGCCCGTGACCCGACCTGGGCGATCCCGAACTCCCGACCGGCCTCGAGGATCGCCTGCTTGACCTCCTCGCCCTCTTCGTAGGGTCCCCAGATCTCCATGCCGGGCTCGCCGGCCATGCCGTGATGGAAGGCCGGAACCTCGCGGCCGGCGACCGTCATCGTGCCGACGTTGAAGAACCTGACATCGGGGATCGGCCCACCGTTGAGCTTCTCGAGGATCTGCATCGCGTTCGGTCCCTGGATCTGGTAGCGGTAGTGCCGGCGAACCACCGGATGACCCATGGGGCGCGACGGTGATCGATCGTCGCGGTCGAGGGTGACGTCGAAGTCGCCCGTCTCGGCGTGGAATTGGACCCAGTTGACCGTTGGCACGCGCCCCACCATGTTGAAG
>CAZCBO010000354.1:0-662 GCA_964496825.1 uncultured Acidimicrobiaceae bacterium | reverse complement strand
CGTGACGCCTATGAGCCGCACGCGCCGCTCCGGATCGTCGGCCTCCCGGAACAGGATCACATCCCCGATCACGTAGCCGTCGTAGCTGACCGGCACGAAGTGCTTTGCCCGCGTCGTCGGGAAGTTGGCAAAGCTGTTGATGGCGAGACCGGAGAGCAGCTTCTCGGCGTCGGGCCCCTCGACGGTCAGCTCCGCCATGTGGTGGGACTGGTCGTAGAGCACCGCGGTCTCACGCCAGGCGCGTTGCTCGTCGCGCCAGTTGGTGAACTCGGAGGCAACGACGGGATAGATGTATGCCCCGATCGTTGAGTTCCGGAGCAGGTCCACCGTGTTGTCAGCCGATTGCAAGACGTCTTCGAGGCTGGCTCTTGTCATGGTCGTCCTCCCGGTGTCAACCGACACTGAACACGCTGATTGTAAGCGGTCGATCGGGTCCTGGCTCCTGGAGACGCTTGTCGAGCCCCCCGGGCCGGGCTAGGTTCGTCGCGTCATCCAGAGCGGTCGAGGGACAGGCCCGGAGACGCCGCGGCAACCCCCCGTTGGGGTCAGGTGCCAATGCCTGGTCGATGATCAGCGTCGATGAGGACCGCCGATGACCGACAGGCTGGCCGAAGCACAACCGCCTGGGGTGCCTGCCCGCTTCTTCGACAGCAGGGCGGCCT
>CAZCBO010000353.1:0-2117 GCA_964496825.1 uncultured Acidimicrobiaceae bacterium | reverse complement strand
CCGATCCGTCGGCCGGCGGTCCGGGCTCTCGTGAAGCACAGCGAGGGCCGGGACTCCGTGACCTAATAGGCGACTGACCTGGTGAGTCTCATCGCAGTGCTGTCCGAAGACCCGACCTCGCCGTGCTGTCCCTGCTGCCAACAACAGGAGACTGCACATGGCCACGATGCCAGACATCGAGGTGTTCGTCACGATCGGGGTGGACACCCACAAGGACATCCACGTCGCGGTCGCGATCGACCAGGTCGGCCGCTGGCTCGACGCGATCGAGGTCCCGACGACCTCGGCCGGCTACGCCGAGCTGCTCACCTGGGCGTCCGACCTCGGGACCGTCGACCAGATCGGGATCGAGGGCACCGGCTCCCACGGTGCGGGGCTGTGCCGCTGGCTGACCGCCCGCGGCCTGGTCGTGGTCGAGGTCGACCGGCCCGACCGCAAGATGCGGCGGTTCAGGGGCAAGTCCGATCTCATCGATGCCGAGTCGGCGGCCCGCAAGGTCCTCTCCGGTGAAGCCACCGCCATCCCGAAGACCCAGGACGGGAACGTCGAGAAGATCCGGATCTTGCGGCTCACGCGCCGTTCCGCGGTCGTCGCCCAGGGGCAGGCGTCCAACCAGATCCACGCGCTGATCGCCACCGCTCCCGACGAGCTCCGCGACCAGCTGCGTGACCTGACCACTCGCAAGCGCGTCGCCGTCGCCGCGCGGTGGCGGCCTGACCGGCAGGCCGACTCGGTCACCACGACCACCAAGCTCGCGCTGAAGAAGCTGGCCCGTCGGTTCCTGGACCTGGACGCTGAGATCAAGGAGCTGTCCCGGCAGCTCGACCAGCTCGTCGAGGCGACCGCACCGAGGATGGTCGCCCGCCACGGCATCGGCACGCACACTGCCGCCACGCTGCTGGTCGCCGCCGGCGACAACCCCGAGCGGCTGCGGTCCGAAGGTTCGTTCGCCGCGCTGACCGGGACCTCCCCGCTCGAGGCCTCCTCTGGCCCCCGCAAGAAGCACCGGCTCAACCGCGGCGGGGACCGTGACGCCAACGCCGCGTTGCACATGATCGCGGTCAACCGGCTCGCCAACGGCCACGAGCCCACCCTGGCCTACGTCCGCAAACGCACCGGCAGCGACAAGGCCGACCTCGACACCCTCCGACGCCTCAAGCGCTACATCGCTCGCGAGGTCTACCACCTGCTCCACGACGCCATCAGCGAGCAACCAGACACCGTGCCCATCGCTGCTTGACGGCTATAGGAGAGTCGGCTCCGCGTGGGTCACAGCCCGCGGGACCATCCGTCTCGCCCCTTGGTGACCAAGACGTCTGCGAAGTCGTCCCACGACGGATATCCCGACGTGTTCACGCGTGCCAGGAAGCAGACCCGTTCGATGGCGCGGACATCAACACCGGCTTCGAGCGCCATGGCGTGGATCACCCCGTGGTACCAGCCCGCATAGTCGTCGTCGGAGACCAGGGCGGGCCAGGAGTCATCGTGATGCGGTCCCGGGGCCCCGATGGCGAGTGCGCGTGCCCACGCTGCGGCCACGGGGGCAGACCGCACGTCCATGATGGCGTGGTGCTCGGGGAACAGAGCGGAAAGGACAGTTGTCGCGGTGGCCGTTCCAATCCCGTCGACCCGAGTGAGTACTCCGACCGACTGGGGAGACCCATCGACAATCGCGGGGGTCTCCAAGATGCCTGGCAGCTCAATAGATGCCGACCGCTGCGACGTTGTGACCTCAGGAGCCTCCAGGCCGAGTGAGATCGGTGCCTGTCGCTTGAAGTTTCCGACAGCGCAGAGCAGGGCGACGACCGCCTCGCGCTTCTGCTCAGAGTCGGGCGACGACCAGACCCAGGCGGCGGCGCGTTCGACCCAGGACCAAGACACGAGCGCCTGGCGACGCCGACGCGCAAATTCAGCGTCCACTTCGGAAGCCAAGTTCGTCAGAACTCCGCGCGGGCCTGTCAAGAATGGCACCTTCCCTCGTCCTAAGGCTCGGTGGAGGCTATGGGCGCCCGCTCGCGCCTGCCGCAGTCGCCGATTATCCACGGCTTCAAGTGGGCGAAATCGACAGGGTCCACGCCTGCTCGATCCAAGCTTGGGGCGTCACTCGTCATCGAGGC
>CAZCBO010000352.1:0-2158 GCA_964496825.1 uncultured Acidimicrobiaceae bacterium | reverse complement strand
TCCGGCGTTGGTGATGAACACCTTGGAGCCGTTGATCACCCACTCGTCGCCGTCGAGCTCCGCCGTGGTCTTGGTGCGCCCGGCGTCGGAGCCCGACTCTGCTTCGGTCAGGCCGAAACCGGCAAGGGCCCGGCCGGCGAGCAGCTCGGGGAGCCAGTGCTCCTTCTGGTCGGCGGAGCCGAATTCGTGAATCGGGTTGATGCCGAGTGTCGTGCCCGCCTCGATCGTGATCGCCATCGACTGGTCGACCCGGGACACCTCTTCGATGGCGATGCACAGACTGGTGAAGTCGGCGGAGGATCCCCCGTACTCCTCGTCGAAGGGGAGGCCGAACAGTCCGAGTTCGCCCATCTTGCGCACCGTGTCGGCGGGGAACTCGTGGGTGCGGTCCCACTCAGCCGCAAAGGGGGCGATCTCGGCCTCGGCAAACTCGCGCACGACCTTCCGGAACGCGTCGTGCTCCTCGGAGAAGGTGAAGTCCATGGCGGGAAGGTTAGGGGGCGCGGTTACGAACCCAGGGCTCGCAGCCGCGCCAGGCGCGGCTGCGAGCCCTGGGTTCGCAGTCGCGGGGCCTCGTTAGGCTGCGCGGCGTGGACACCGCCGTCGCTCTCGTGCAGTCGTACCTCTACATGAACGGGTATTTCACCGTCACCGAGTACCCCGTGCTCGAGATGATGGCGTCGGGGGAGTTCCGCACCGTGACCGACGTCGACATCCTGGCCCTCCGGATCCCGGGGGCCGGCCGCTACGACGACGACACCCCAGCGGGCCAACCGATCATCGCCTGCGATCCGGCGCTCGACGTCGACGAGGGCCGTCTCGATCTGATCATCGCTGAGGTCAAGGAGGGCAAGGCCGATCTCAACGCCTCGGCCAGGGATCCCGAGGTGCTGACCGCGGCGCTGCGCCGCTTCGGCTACATCGACGACGAGACGGCCGAGGACCTCGTCGATCAGCTGCTCGAAGACGGCGAGGCCTTCCATCCGTCCGGTCCCAGGGTCCGGCTCTGTGCCTTCGGGGGCAGGCCGCCCTATCAGGAGAACCCACCGTACATTTGGCTCCTCCACGCCGACCTCGCCGATTACATTCGCGGCACGCTTCGCAAGCACTGGTCGGCGGCCCAGACGATCCAGTCGAAGGATCCCGCCCTGTCCTTCATGCTGTTGATGGAGAAGTCGCAACACAAGGACGTGTGACGGCGCGTGCTGCTCGTGCTCCATCGGCCGGAGATCCCACCAAACACCGGGAACCTCATGCGCCTCGCCGTCAACACCGGAAACGAACTCCACCTCGTCGAGCCGCTCGGGTTCGAATTGGACGACGCCCGGCTCCGCCGCGCCGGGCTGGACTATCGGGAGTACGCCCACGTCGCCGTCCACGGCTCGTTCGATGCGTTCCTCGAAGCGGAGCGGCCGGGTCGCGTCTTCGCCTTCACCCCCTACGGCGACCGGCTGTACACCGACGTCGAGTACCGGAAGGACGATGCGCTGCTGTTCGGGAGGGAGTCCGACGGCCTTCCCGACGCCATCCTCCACCACCCTGCCGTCACCGAGCGGGTGGTGATCCCGATCGCTCCGGGCGGGCGGTCGCTCAACCTCGCCAACGCGGCGGCGATCGCCGTGTACGAGGCGTGGCGCCAGCAGGGGTTCGATTAGGTTCCGGCCGACATGGCCCACCGCTACGAGCTCGACGTCCGCTTCTACGAACTCGACCCGTACAACCACGTCAATCACTCGGTCTACTTCCAGTACTTCGAGACGGCGCGTTTCGCCCTCCTGGCCGATGCCGGGTGGAGCCTGCACGCCATGCAGGAGGACGGCATGGTGTGGGTCGTGGTCTCCCTCGAGTCCAAGTTCCTCAAGCCGGCGCTGGGCGGGGACCACCTGGTGATCGAGACCGAGATCAGCGATATCTCCCGGGTGACGTCGACGTGGCGGCAGCGGATCCTGCGGGGCGAGGACGTGCTGGTGCGCCAGGAGGTCGTCGGGGCGATCACCGACCTCAACGGGCGCCCGTTGCGCCATCCCGAGGCGATCAAAAACGCGCTGGCTCCGTACCGGGCCTGAACGCGACGATCGGCCCTCCCCCCTTTGGTGGGCCGATCGACGCGAATCGAGGAGGCAACTCGATGGTGCGGCGCAGTGCAGCATCGGGACGT
>CAZCBO010000351.1:0-2165 GCA_964496825.1 uncultured Acidimicrobiaceae bacterium | reverse complement strand
AGTACCCGGGCTGGTACGCCGAGTTCGGCGAGTTCTGGAAGTGGTACGCGAAGCTGTCGAAGCCCGGCGAGAAGGTCATCACCTTCAACGAGGACGTGGGCTACGTCTACCCGCACCGCTGCTGGTCGTGCCTTGTGCCCTGCCTGATCCGCGAGGACATGGTCGTCGACGAGATCGACGGGCAGCTGCACACCTTCGCCCACGAGCTCGACCGCTGGACCGCCGTCGAGGGCTTCGCCGACGAGTACCAGGGCCGTCCGACGCCCGCGATGGGCCGGTTCTCCGGCAAGCGCGAGTGGGAGACGCTCTATGACGGATGGGATCTGGCCGACGCCATCGTCGACCTGAACTTCGTCCGCTCGGATGGCAAGACGCTGATCCCGCAGCCGCATCTGCGCTTCGACGACAAGGAGATGTGGACACTGGACGACGTCCGCGGCCACACGCTCGGCTCGCCGCTGAACGCGCTGCGCGGGATGACGCCCGAGGCGCGCGAGGCCCATCTGGCCGAGTACCGCGCGGGCTTCACGATCAATCCCTGCCACTGACCGACGACCCGGGGGGCGGCGCCGCCGCCCTCCGACCATCCGACTTGAGAGGGAACAAGATGACCGAGACCTACACCGTGCGGCTGAGCCCGGTCGACGTCGAGTTCGAGGTTGAAGAGGGCGAGACGGTGCTGAACGCCGCGTTCCGCCAGGGCATCTCGCTGCCCCATGGCTGCAAGGAGGGCCAGTGTTCGGCCTGCAAGTGCAACCTGGTCGATGGCGAGGTCGAACTGCTGAAATATTCGACCTTCGCGCTGAACGACAGCGAGCGGGACCAGGGCGGCATCCTGCTGTGCCGGTCGCTGGCCTATTCCGACATGGAAGTCGAGCTGCTGAACTACGACGAGGAGCTGCTGTCGAAATCCATTGCCGTGAAGGACTTCACCGGCCGGATCACCAGGATCGACCAGCTGACCCATGACATCCGCTTCATCGAGATCGCCCTCGACGCGCCGATGAAATTCTGGGCGGGCCAGTATGCCGACATCACCGTCGCGACGAAAACGGGGGAGACGATTACGCGCTCGTTTTCCATGGCAAATACGCCGGAGCAAGCCGAGAAACTCCAATTCATCATCAAGAAATACCCCGACGGACGCTTCTCCGGCGAGCTCGACGGAGGCGGAATCGACATCGGCGCCGAGGTCGCCATCCGAGGCCCCTACGGCACCTGCTTCCGGCGCGAAGACCGGGAAGGAGCGATGATCCTGGTGGCCGCCGGCTCGGGCATGTCGCCGATCTGGTCGATCCTGCACGACCACGTCGCCAGCGGCGAGGAGCGCCCGGTGCACTTCTTCTACGGCGCCCGGACGCAGGACGACCTGTTCTACCTCGACCGCATCAAGGAACTGACAGCCAACCACCCGCAGATCAGCTTCATCCCCGCGCTCAGCCATGCCGACGACGATGCCGGCTGGACCGGCGCGCGCGGCTTCGTCCACGACGTGGTCAAGAGCACGCTGAACGAGCTGGGGATCGACGGCGAGGGCGACGTCTATGCCTGCGGCCCGCCGCCGATGATCGACGCGCTGTCGCCGGTGCTGTTCATGCAGGATTTCGACCCCGACCGCATCTTCTTCGACCGCTTCACGCCTTCTTCCGCTTCGTCGGCCCAATGAGACCGGGCCGACCGCTAGCAGGCTGAATCCAACAGACACTGGAGGGACTGACAATGCCAGCAATTTCGAGTTCGGTCGGATCAGGGGCCGCAGGCGCCGCGATCTTCGCCGACAGCACCAGCCGGAAATACCGGTACTTCGAGCCGCGGGGCAAGCGCGCGACGCATTACGAGGACGTCACCGTCGACGTGCAGCCCGACCCCGAACGCTACCTGATCCAGGACTGGATCATCTCGTTCCCCAACGGCGAGGGCGCCTACGTCAAGGGCGCGACCAAGGCGCAGTCGTCGAACTGGCACGCCTTCCGCGCGCCCGACCAGGAGTGGGAGCGCACCCACTACCAGCGCCAGTCGAAGATCGAGACGATGGTGCAGAGCGTGATCCAGAATGCCCGCAGGGCAGGGGCCCCGAAGGCGTTCGACGCCGCCTGGGTCAAGATCCTGCAGACGCATCTGGGCGCATGGAAGCACGCCGAATTCGGGCTCGGCACCTCGCTCAT
>CAZCBO010000350.1:1038-2173 GCA_964496825.1 uncultured Acidimicrobiaceae bacterium | reverse complement strand
CCGTGTGCTCGTCCATCTTCGTCTCGTCGGCCGGTTTGGCGCCCCACGCCGAGCGCGGCAGGATCGTCAGGTCCGGAGCCGGCGGGGCGTCTCCCCCTGGGAGCGTCCCGGCATCCCCGGCGACGGGCACCATCGCCCTGTTCCCGTAGGCGATCACCTGGTCGGCGTTGCCCGCCGTGTTCGAGAACCGGAGGTAGAAGGTGCCGTTGCGGAAGATCCCGACGGTGTCCTCCCCCTCACCGGGGTTCCAGTCCCAGGCCGCGGCAACGATGGTGTCGCCCGGGTTGCCGTAGATGAACTCCTCGTCGGCGATCCCCTGGGTATGGCTGTGCCGGAAGTACACCAGCCCCGTCGATTCGCGGTGCAGCCCGATGGTGTCGATCCCGTCACCGTCGAAGTCACCGACGAACGGCTGGTCCCCGAGGTTCCCGAACAGGTAGTCGGTCTCGGCCGCACCCAGCCCCGCGCCGTCGCCGCCGAGCTCGTTGATGATGAACACCCGCGCCTCGGCGGGCCGGTACACCGAGACCGTGTCGCAGCCGTCACCGTCGAAGTCGCCGGCGAGGGCAACGTCGCCGGGGTTGCCGAAGAAGAACCGCAGGTCGGCCACCCCCTGGGTGTTCGAGTTGCGCAGGTAGACGTAGCCGTTGGACCTGCGAAAGAGGCCGGGCGTGTCGACACCGTCACAGTCCCAGTCGCCCATCATCGGGGTGTCGCCGGGATTGCCGTAGTAGAAGGACGTGGTCTCGCCGGTGTCGGGATCGCGCAGGTACCACACCCCGGTCGCCGGGTCGACGACGCCGACGGTGTCACCGGCGGCGGCCGGTAGCGGGGCCACCACTCCCAGGACCCCGGCGACCACGACGGCGAGGATCGCAAATCCGGCCTTCACGTGCACCGTCGGCCAGGCTACCCGGTGACCCACCGGTCCGTGCGCCGGTAGTGCACCGGCGGGCGCTGCTCGACCCGGACCGGATCACCGGTCGGGGAGGCGAGGCGTCGTCCCATCGCGGCGTACAGCGCCTCGAGGCGGTTTCCCCACGAGTGCCGCTCGATGGCGACGGCGGGGTCCGGCCGCTCACCGGCGAGGGCGGCCGACACCGCCACGGTGAGATCGTCGTCGGTATAGACGCCG
>CAZCBO010000350.1:0-1028 GCA_964496825.1 uncultured Acidimicrobiaceae bacterium | reverse complement strand
TCGTCGGCCTCGGAGACGAACGGGGAGCGCGCGTCGTCGTCGGTGTACACGCCGGGCAGACCCTCGAGGGCCCGCAACGGCGGGGCGGCCACCGGCACGCCGGAGGCGAGATACTCGTACACCTTGAGCGGGGACACGGCGTGGGTGGTCGCAGTCACGGTGAACGGAACCATCCCGACGGCGAACCGGCTCAGGTAGGCGGGCAGGTCGCGCTGGGCCTTGAGACCGAGGAGCACCACGTTCTCCGGCAGCGAGCCGGGTGTCCGCCGGGCCTCTCCGATGAGCACGATCGTGTCGTCTGGGCACTGCTCGGCCACCGCGGCGATGGCCCCCCAGTCGAACCACTCCCCGTACAGCGAGCCGTGGTAGCCGATGAGGCGTCCCTCGGGGAGGTCGTCGGGCCGGGCGGTGTCGAGGGCGGCGAAGATCTCGGCGTTGACCGCATTGGGGATCAGCGTCGCCTCGCGCCCCGCGCTCGCCGCCCGGCTCACCAGATCCGGTGCCGAGGCGATGACGAGATCGGCGGTATCCAGGTAGCGCCGCTCCAGATCCGGGTCGTACCAGTCGCCGCCGAGGGCCGGGTCGCTCCAATCGTCGATGACGTCGTAGACCACCTGCCATCCCGCCGCAGCGAGCTCCGCCAGCTCGTCCAGGAACTGGAGAGCCGGTACCTCGAGGAGGGCCAGACCCGGAGTCCCCCGGGAGCGGGCCACCAACGATCCGGCATCGAAGCGGTCGTATCGGACCTGCTCCAGGCGGGGATGGATGAAGCGGAGGCCGAGGTCCACCCGCTCGTGGGACGGGTAGAGGTGGACATAGGTGAGGTGATAACCCCGGTCGACGAGGGCAACGGCGAGCTGGGCGCTGCGGCTCCCTCCCCCGACATCGTGCATCGGCACCGCGGCGAGGATGACCACGGGATCGGCATCGACGGGGTCCGTGCGCTCCGTCGGTGCCCCCGCAGGAGGGACGGGGACGAGTCCGATGCGATGGCCGGCATCGCGCAGCCGGGCGAGCAGCCCGGGGAG
>CAZCBO010000349.1:0-2184 GCA_964496825.1 uncultured Acidimicrobiaceae bacterium | reverse complement strand
TCAAGGTGGCGGGAACCGACAAGATGATCACGGCGCTCCAGCTCGACACCAAGATCGAGTCGCTGCCGGCCCAGGTG
The DNA here is from genome assembly GCA_964496825.1 of uncultured Acidimicrobiaceae bacterium. Taxonomy (GTDB): domain Bacteria; phylum Actinomycetota; class Acidimicrobiia; order Spongiisociales; family UBA5794; genus JACZST01. The sequence continues at coordinate 2,107 of CAZCBO010000349.1, read as the reverse complement.
CTCATCGACGCCATGGAGCAGGCGCGCGAGGCGCGGCTGTTCATCCTCGGAGAGATGACCGCGGTCATCCCCGAGCCCCGCGCCGAGCTGGCTCCGACGGCGCCGAAGATCGAGGCGATCTCCGTCCCCAGGGACAAGATCGGCGAGGTCATCGGCCCCAAGGGCAAGACCATCCGCGAGCTCGAGGAGGAGACCGGCGCCACGATCGAGATCGAGGACGACGGAACGATTCGTGTCGGCGCTCCCGACACGTCATCGCTGGAGCTTGCCAAGGAGCGGATCCTGGCCATCGGCTACCCGCCCGAGGCGCAGGTCGGCGAGGTGTACGACGGCGAGGTGGTGAACATCACCAAGTTCGGTGCCTTCGTCAACATCCTCCCCGGCCGCGACGGGCTGCTCCACATCTCGAAGATCGGGGGCGGCAAGCGCATCGACAAGGTCGAGGACGTGCTCGCTCTCGGTGACAAGGTCAAGGTCGTCGTTCAGGAGATCGACGACCGCGACAAGATCAGCCTCGGTCTCGCCGAGTCGGTCACCGAGGAGGTGGCCGAGGAGCCACCCGCGCCGTCTGAGGACGGGCCCCGCGATCGGAAGGACCGCGAGCCGGAGAAGGTCGGGGCCTCCCAGGGCTCCGGCAAGCCCGGGAGAACCGTGGTGTCCTTCGAGGACGAGTTCGAATCGGGGCAGTAGACCCACTACGACGCACAGAGGCCCCGGGATACCCGGGGCCTCTGGCTTGAAGTCTCTTCTGTCCCTACTCCTCGAGGACGAAGGTCAGCTTCATGTCGACACGGAAGTGCTTGATCGTGCCGTCGTCGGCCAGCTCGACCTTCTGCTCGGAGATCCAGGCGCCCCTGATGCCGTCGACCGTCTTCTGGGCCTTGCTGATGCCCTTCCTGATGGCGTCCTCGAAACTCCCGGGGGATGTGGCGGTGATCTCGATCACCTTGGCGACTGACACGAAACGGCTCCTTTCCGTCGCTCAGCCCGGGAGGGTACCCCGATCGGGGTAGCGCTCAGTCGTCGAGGAGGAAGGTGACCCGCATGTAGACGCGGTATTCGGAGATCTTGCCGTCGTCCCCGATCCGCACCTTCTGCTCGGAGATCCAGGCGCCCTTGATGCCGTGGACGGTCTCTGAGGCTTTGGCGATGCCCTTCTCGATGGCGTCCTCGAAGCTCTCGTCCGAGGCGGCGGTGATCTCGATGACCTTGGCGACCGACATGAACGACCCCCTCTCGTGGTGTTCGAGGCGCAGCGTACCGCGCCGGTGATGGTCGAAAGTCGGGTGGGACCTGGGCCGAGGACCCCAATTCGTTGGGTATTGCCAGGCTGCCGCCGTGCCGCCTCTAGCGATCGAGCGGGACTAGCTCATCTGGCACCGGCAGATACGGTCATCTACATGGAGCAGCGTGAAGCCGATTGATCCAAGGTATGTCGAATCGATGAGGCCTGATGGGCATTTGGCTGAAGATCCGTGTCGGATCGAACCCGGAGCGTCGCCGGCCGGAGGGGGCAACAGATGTCGGTCGCCGCGGGCGGCGCGTGACTCCGGTCGCCAGGAATCGTCGGGATCGGTTCGAGGGAGCGGTCGATCAACGGGGAGCGGTATTGCCGTTGATGGCCTTCCTCCTGGTCATCCTGATGGGTGCGGTGGGCTTTGCGGTCGATCTGGGCTGGCTGTACTGGAACAGCCTCGAGGTCCAGCACGGCGCCGACGCTGCGGCGCTGAGCGGAGTGGTCTACGTCACCAACGACGCCCAGAGGGCGAAGACCGAGGCGAGAGCCGCCGCGGCCGAGAACAGCTATGTGGACGGGACCCTCGGTGGCGCCGATTTCGTCGAGGTTCTCGACTCCCGAGACGATCCCAACGCGGTGGCCAACGCCTTCCAGCTTCGCGCCACCATCACCCACGAGGTCCCGACGTTCTTCCTGAGTGTCTTCGGCATGAAGACCGTGACCGTGTCGCAGACCGCGGTCGCCGAATACGTGTTGCCGCTGCCGTTGGGTAGTCCCGAGTCCTACTTCGGTAACGATCCCGCGCAGGGAAATTGGCCCAACTTCTGGGGGAACATCCACGGCTACTACACCGGAAAGGGAATGGGTGAC
>CAZCBO010000348.1:0-2185 GCA_964496825.1 uncultured Acidimicrobiaceae bacterium | reverse complement strand
GTGAGGCGCCGATGAGTGCCGCCGCTGCGATCACCTGGGCCACCATCCGCCAGGTGCTGCCCCGGCGGCGCGCCATCGCCTACGTGCTCGCCGAGCTGGCGCCGGCCGCCGTCTATCTGCTGATGGCGAGCACGCTGTCGGAGACTGCGGCGCTGGAGCGGGTCCTGGCGATGATCGTGACCTCGTACTTCCCGCTCGTGGTTCCGATCGTCACCCTCATCATCGCCACGGCGGTGCTCGGAGCCGAGCGACGCGACGGCACGCTCTCGTTCATCATGCTCCGCCCGATCCCCCGATGGCTGATCGCCGCCGCCAAGATCGCCGCCGCCGTCATCGCCGCCGGCGCCCTCAACGGCCTCGGGGCACTGGCGCTCGGCGCTTCCTTCGGGTTCGAGACCGGTAACTGGGGCCTGGTGCTCCCGCTGATCGTGGGCGGCGTTCTCGCCACGATCGTCTACGCCGGCGTCTTCGTGCCCCTCGGGTACATGACCGACCGGGCGGTCCTGATCGGCCTGTTGTTCGTCTTCGTCTTCGAGAACGGCATCGTGCTCGCCCTCTCGGGCTTGTCGGCGCTGTCGCCGTGGCGCATCGGCTACTCCGCCTTCCTCGAGCTCGCCCCGACCGACGCGGTCGCCGAGGCGGCCCAGTTCGCCTCGGCCAACGTCGACCTCGCCGCAGCCGGCCTGCGGACCGCGGCGATCGCGCTGGCCGCGATCGCCGTTCTCACCATCTTCTTTCGCTCCGGCGACCTGGCCTCGGAGTAACGGGGGCGGAACCGGATTCCCTTCTACCGTACGCGGAACATGAACGCCTCCACCGACCGGCTCAAGACCGGCCGAATCGGAGTCGCCGCCCTCATCGTCTCCGGTGGGATCCTGCTGTCGCGGGTGCTCGGGGTCGTTCGCGAAATGATCTTTGCCGCCCTGCTCGGAGCCGACCAGGTCACCGATACCTACGTGGCGGCGTTCCGGATCCCGGATTACGCCAACTACCTGCTCGCCGGCGGGTTCCTCACCATCACGTTCATCCCGATCTTCTCGAAGTACCTCGCCGATGACCAGGAGTCTGAGGGCTGGGTGGCGTTCTCCTCGATCATTCGGTGGCTGGCGATCGGCATCACCGGTCTCATCGTGGTCGGCTGGTTCGTTGCTCCCTGGCTGATCGAAGCCCTGTATCCCGACTTCACCGCCAACCAGGTGGCCGACACGGTGCGGATGACCAGAATCGTGCTCCCCGCGCAGTTCGCCTTCGTCGTCGGCGCCATGTTCGCCTCGGTGCAGTTCGCCAAGGGCGTGTTCACGATCCCCACCCTCGCTCCGGTCGTCTACAACCTGCTCATCATCGGAGGCGGCGTGTCCTACGCCATCGTGACGGGAACCGCCGATCCCGAGGGATTCATCTGGGGTGCCCTCGTCGGCGCCTTCGTCGGGAGCCTTGCGATCCAGTGGTGGGGTGCCCGGCGGGTCGGGATGGAGCTCAGCCTCGCTGCGCCGTGGCGGCATCCCGCCGTGGGTCAGTACCTGGCAATGGCAATACCGCTGATGCTCGGTCAATCGGTGGTGGCCCTCGACGAAGGGTTCATGTCGATCTTCGTGGAGATGGCCGGCGACGGAGCCCAGACGAACCTGCTCTATGCGAGGAGGACCATGCTCGTCCCGGTGGGGATCATCGCCCAGGCAGCGAGCGTCGCCGCCTACCCCTTCCTGGCCCGGCTCTTCGCCGAAGGCAAGGTGCGGGCGATGCAGCGGACCGTGGATCAGGCGATGCGGTGGGTGCTGGTGCTGTCGATCGCCGCCGCCGGCCTGGTCGCCGCCCTCGCCCTCCCCGTCATCAGGACGCTGTTCGAGCGCTACGCCTACACCGAAGCGGACTCCGGGGCGGCAGCGGCGGCCCTGTTCTTCTACGCCTTCGCCATCCCGATCTGGGGTGGGCTCCAGATCCTCACCAGAGCCTTCTATGCCAGGCGGGCGATGTGGACACCCGTGCTCGTCGGCACCGCGGTGACCCTCGGAGCGATCCCGCTCTACTGGGTCCTCACCGATCGGTTCGGCGTCGAGGGTGTTGCCGTCGCCAGCGTGCTCGCTCTCGGTACCTACACCGTCGTCCTCGCCGCGATCTGGTACGCGGGACCGGCCGGTCGGCGCCGCCTCGCCGGCGTCCTCGGGATCGCCGGGCGCGCCATCCC
>CAZCBO010000347.1:0-2185 GCA_964496825.1 uncultured Acidimicrobiaceae bacterium | reverse complement strand
CGCCGGAGGGGAGCTGTGGCTGGTCGAGGAGCCGGTGTTCGAGGACGATGACCACGACGAGGGACCGTTCGAATTCGAGACCTTCGTGCTGGTCGCAGAGCTCACCACCGATCAGGTGGTGTCCGATCCGCCCGACATCGACGGCAACGGATTCGCCAGCCTCGACGTGACCCCGGACTTGAGCGACGTCTGCTGGGAGGTGGACTGGGATCTCCCCGAGCCGGTGAGCGCCGTGCATGTTCACGTCGGATCAGCAGGTGAGGTCGATCCCCGCCAGGACCTCGACGTCTACAAGGAAGCCGGTGTGTTCGGTGGTGTCGTCGAGCCCAACTTCACCTCGGGCTGTGTCGCCGTCTTCGGCGTCATGGACTTCTGGTTCCTTGCCGACGGTCCCGAGGCCCATTATGTCGACGTCCACACCGACGCTCACCCTGACGGGGCGCTGCGGGGCCGGCTCACCCTCGAGGACATCTACATGTCGAGCACCGGCGGCGATGAAGACCACGACGATGACGAGGCGGGCCCCGGGCTCGTCGACGCCGTCCCCGCCATCGTCGGCCTGGTGGCCTTGCTCGCGGTCAGTGGTTTCGGCGTCGTCGCCCTGCTGCGTTCACGGGGATTGTTCGAGGCCCCGCCCCCGGGGGCGGTGGCAGCCACCGCATCCGCCTACACCATCCTGGCGGTCGCGGTCGTCCTCATGCTCGCCGACCGATTGCAGGGGGAGGACGGGATCGTCGGCTGCGCCCAGGACGCCTACTACCTGGTCGGTCTCGTCCTCGGACTCGCCGGCATCGGGCTGGCGGTGGCGGGCGCGGTCGACGGTGGGGCGAACCCTCCGCTGCGCGCCAGCGCGGCGGCAGTCGCCATCGGAGTGGCGGCGGTGGCCATCGCCTGGTTCCTGTGGATACCGAGCCGTGGCTGTCCCGACATCCTGGTCGACCCCCACATCGACGAGCACGTGACGACGACCACCGTGGATGGCCACGGTGACTTCGAGGACCACGCCGACTTCATGCCGGGCGCACTCGACTGCGACGAGATCGTTTCCGTGCACGGCGACCCAGTCGAGTCGTTCCAGGGGTTCGCCACCCCGGAGGAGGCGGTCGCGGAAAGCATGCTGGGGGAGCTGGCCGGCGAGCCGATCGATGACGATCAGTGGGTGCTCTACCTGGAGGAACGACCGGTAGCGCGCGTCACCGTCAGCCCGTGGCAGGGTGACCGCTACGGCGTCTTCGACTTCGAGATGTGTGTCGACGTCGCCGAGATGCTCGATCGAGGCGAGCTGTAGGCAACCCACAGGGAGGCCGGCTCATCGGCCGCTCCCGATCTGAACAACGGGGCCGAAGCCTCTACCAATCCGCCCGGGCTCGCCCGAAGCTGAGGGTGGATCCGTGTGCCCTCAGCCGGGCACGGGCCCGGATACGGGCACGGAAAGGAAGGAGCCATGACGCTCACACCCGAACGAGCCCTCGAGGCACCGGAGCGTCCGCCCGAGATCCGGGAGACCCCGGTGCAGGAAACGAATGTGTGGTGGGTGGTCGCCGTTGCCGGCCTGGTCGCGGTAGCCATCTTTGTTGCGTGGCTGATCGCCATTCAGCCGCCGACGCTGCCCGACAGCGTCACCGGGTTCGACTACGACCATGAGGTCACGCCGATCCAGCTGGCCACACCCTTTGAGCCAATGACGTTCGTCGGAATCGACGCCAACCTCGACCCCGACTACGGGGCCGTCGTCGGCTTCGACTACGACCACGAGGTCACCCCCATCCACATCGCGACGCTTCGAGAGCCGATGCCCTTCGTCGGCCAAGACGCCAATCTCGATCCCGCGTCGTAGCACGGGGGATGAGGACGGGCCCGCCCGAGAGCTGAGGGCCGGGCGGGTCCGTTCCGCGTGCCGGTAGGGTGGAGCCATGCCGTACCGACTCTCCCGCCGCATCTTCCTCACCGAGCTGGGGCGCGCCACCTTCGCCATCGCCATCCTCGGCACCGGGATCGCCGCCTGCGCGACGGCCGGCGACGACGACGGTGAAGAATCGACCACGACCGCCGGCACCGATCCCACTACGACCAGCACAGCGGCGACGAGCACGACCGCGACGGCCTCGACCGGGACGGTGGCCAGGGTCAACCTGGGCAACGTCTCGGCTTACATCGTGGTGCGCGGCAGCGAGGCCGCCATTGT
>CAZCBO010000346.1:0-2193 GCA_964496825.1 uncultured Acidimicrobiaceae bacterium | reverse complement strand
CCACGAATTGACCAAGGACGAGGTCAAGACCATCGTCGAGCTGCTGATCGACAGGGTCCGGACGCAGCTGGCCTCCCAGGCGATCGATCTGGCGCTCTCGGACGGCGCCAAGACCCTGCTCGCCGAAAAGGGCTACGACCCGCAGCTCGGGGCTCGGCCGCTGCGCCGGGCCATCCAGCGCATGCTCGAGGACCCGTTGTCGGAGCGGGTGCTGCAGAAGGACTTCCCTGCGGGCTCAACGGTGCTGGTCGACGTCGACGCCGACGATGCGGACCGGCTGGCGTTCGAATCGATCGAGACCCCGGACCAGCCGCTCGTCGAACTGGCGGAGAGCGAGTAGGAGCTCCAAGCTGCAAGCGGCAAGCTCCAAGCTTGCCGCTTGCAGCTTGCCGCTTGAAGCTCCTCGTGGTTACTCCCACTGAACACTCGCCGTCCGGCCAAGCAACGATGATTTCGATCCTCCTAGACTGCGGCCCACCGCGTCCCGACAGATGGGGCGCCTAACGCAGACCCGTACGGAGGTTTTGCTCAATGACCAATTGGAAGAAGCGAGGCGCGCTCGTCACGCTGCTCCTCGCATTCGCGCTGATTGCCGCGGCGTGTGGTGACACGGAAGACACCACCACCACGACCGCAGCTCAGACCACCACTACTGGTGCGGAGGCGACCACCACCACCGCGGAGGCGACCACCACCACCGCAGAAGCGATGATCGGTGAGGGCGTCACGGTCGGCATGGCCTACGACATCGGCGGTCGCGGCGACCAGTCGTTCAACGACTCCGCCGCGTCGGGCCTCGACAAGGCGATCGACGATTACGGCATCGACTCCCAGGAGCTCGAGCCGACCGCCGGCGGCGAGAACCGTGAGGAGAACCTGCGGCTGCTGGCCGAAGCAGGCTATCCGCTGAACTTCGCCATCGGCTTTGCCTTCGCCGACGGTGTGATCGCCACCTCTCCGGACTTCCCGGACACCAACTTCGCCATCGTCGATTCGGTCGTCGACCTGCCGAACGTGGCATCGCTCGTCTTCGCCGAGCATGAGGGCTCCGCCCTCGTCGGTGCGGCCGCAGGGCTCATGACCGAGAGCGACATCATCGGCTTCATCGGCGGCGTCAACGTGCCGCTGATCCACAAGTTCGAAGCGGGTTACCGCTTCGGGGCAGAAGAGGTGAACCCGGACGTCGAGATCCTCGTCCAGTACCTGACCGAGCCGCCCGACTTCGCCGGGTTCAACGACCCCGCGGCGGGTAAGGAGGCGGCCCTGGCCATGTACCAGCAGGGTGCAGATGTCGTCTATCACGCCGCCGGTGGCTCCGGTGCCGGCCTCTTCGAGGCAGCCAAGGAGACCTCCGAGGCGAGCGGAACGAAGGTGTGGGCGATCGGGGTCGACTCCGATCAGTACAACACCGCCGATCCGTCGGTCCAGGACTACATCCTGACCTCGATGCTGAAGCGGGTCGATGTGGCCGTGTACACGACCATCACCAACTTCCTCACCGAGGGCAGCCAGAGCGGTGTGCTCGTGTTCGATCTCGGCGCCGACGGCGTCGGGTACTCGACCTCAGGCGACTTCCTCCCGCTGGATGTGACCCAGAGGATCGATGACCTCAGAGCGCAGATCGTGAGCGGTCAGGTGACCGTTCCCGAGGTGCTCGGCGGCTGATACCAGCCGGACCGAGCCGATGCCGAGCGGACGGGCCCGAGGCGCTAGCCTCGGGCCCGCTGCATTGAGCCGAGGAGCCACTCAGTGACCGACCGGGCAGTCGAGATGATCGACATCACCAAGTCGTTCCCCGGTGTGGTCGCCAACGAGGACGCCAGCCTCACCGTCGACGCCGGCCAGATCCACGCCGTCATCGGTGAGAACGGGGCGGGAAAGTCGACCCTGATGAAGATCCTCTACGGGATGCAGCCCGCCGACGAGGGCACGATCCGGGTCAACGGAGAGGAGGTCCACTTCCGCTCCCCCAAGGACGCCATCGACACCGGCGTGGGCATGGTGCACCAGCACTTCATGCTCGCCGACAACCTGACGGTGCTGGAGAACATCGTGCTCGGCTCCGAGCCCAAGACCGGGGTGGTACGCCTCGACTTCGACGAGGCGCGCCACGAGATCGAGCAGCTCGGCGAGACCTACGGTCTGGAAGTCGATCCCGACGCCATGGTGGAGACGCTCCCGGTGGGTGCCCGT
>CAZCBO010000345.1:0-2195 GCA_964496825.1 uncultured Acidimicrobiaceae bacterium | reverse complement strand
TCGACACCGGCAACGCCGGGTCGAACGCGCCCATGATCGCGATCAACGAACTGCTCGGGTACCGGGTGCTGTGCGCTGTTCAGTGCTATCAGCGGTCGCTCACCTGACCCCGAGCATCGGGTCGTCCTGGCTGACCGATTCGTCGAGATCAGTCGGTCGCGAGGTGGGAGCCGCGTTCGCCGGCGTCGGTCAGGCGGGACTCCTCGGCCGCCCGCTCCTCCAGGCGGGCCCGGACCTCGTTCCACTCCGCGGGGGAGGAGGCGATCGCCGCGGTGCCGCCCTCCAGCCGCTGGATGGCGCGGCGGGCATAGATCTGTTGGGCGGTGGCGGCACGTTCGGAGCGGTCGTTGCTGACGAAGGTGACCAGCCAGTGCACCAGCGCCGTGACACGGTTCTTGAAGCCGGTGAGGTAGAGCAGGTGGATCACCAACCACATCACCCACGCCACGAAACCGGTCAGATGGAGGCGACCGACCAGCGCCACGGCGCTGAATCGGGAGATCGTGGCCATGGACCCCTTGTCGACGTAGGTGAACGGGCCCTGCGGCGGTCGGTTCTCGACGCGGTTGCGGATCTCTCCCGCGGCGTACTTTCCGCCCTGGATCGCCACCTGCGCCACGCCGGGGAGGTGGTCGAGGGCGATCATGTCGCCGACCACGAACACCTCGGGATGTCCGGGCAGGGTGAGGTCGGGGTTCACCGCGATCCGGCCGGCCCGGTCCAGGTCGGCGCCGGTCTGCTCGGCCAGCGCTGCACCGAGCGGTGAGGCCTGGACTCCGGCGGCCCAGACCTTGGTGCCGGACTCGATCCGGATCTCGGTCCCGTCCTTGGCCAGCGCGGTGAGGCCGCGCTCGTCCACCGCCGTGACCATCGCTCCGAGGATCACCTCGACTCCGCGTTTCTCCAGCGACCGCTGCGCGACCTCGCCCAATCTCGCGCCGAACGGCGGCAGTACCTGCGGTGCGGCGTCGACCAGCACCACGCGGGAGCGGCGGGTGTCGATGGCGCGGAAGTCGCGGCGCAGGGTGTGGTGGGCCAGTTCGGCGATCTGCCCGGCCATCTCCACACCGGTGGGGCCCGCGCCGACGACGACGAAGGTGAGGTAGCGGTCGATCTCCTCCTCGGTCTGGGCGAGCTCGGCGAGCTCGAACGCGCCGAAGATCCGTCCCCGCAGCTCGAGGGCGTCGTCGATCGTCTTCATGCCGGGGGCGTATTCGGCGAACTGGTCGTTGCCGAAATACGACTGCCCGGCGCCGGCGGCGACGACGAGCGAGTCGTAGGACGTCACCGTCTGGCGACCTTGGATGTGTGAGGCGACGGTGCGCTCGTTCAGGTCGATGTCGGACACCTCGCCCAGCACCACGCGGGCGTTGCCCTGGCGGGCGAGCACCTCATGCGTGGTGGGAGCGACCTCGCCCTGGGAGAGGATGCCCGTGGCCACCTGGTAGAGCAGCGGTTGGAACAGATGGTGGGTCGTCCTCGAGATCAGCGTGACGTCGACATCGGTCCGCCTGAGCGCCTTGGTCGCGAACAACCCACCGAATCCCGAGCCGATGACCACGACCTGGTGCTTGGCTGTCATGGTCGGATTCTCGCCCACACGAGCCGACGAATCGAGGGGTCGGCCTGCCCGATCCGCTGCGCGCGGTCCGAGGTCAGAACATCTAGGCAGTGCGGTCGATGCCGATGGCGGTCGCGGTCCAGTCCCAGAGCCGGTCCCGCTCCGCCGCGCCGGTCCGGGTGCGGGCCAGCAGGTGCGTGTCGCGGCGCCTGCGGTCGTGCCACAACGTGCCGGAGGAGCCGTCGCCGCCGGTGGCGGCCATCCACACGGTGGTGTCCGCGCCGTGTGCGGCGTCGCGCAGCACCGGTCGGGTGATCCGGCGGAAGGTCGGCAAGGAGTCCGCCACCCCGGGGGTGTCGGCCCAGCCGGGATGCGTCGCCGTCACCTGGATCCGGTGGCGGCGCCAGCGTTCGGCCAGCACCGGGAGTAGCTCGACCTGAGCTCGCTTGCTCCGTGCATAAGCGGTCGTCGGCGAGTAGTCGGCGTCGCGGTATTCGGGGTCGTCCGCGCGCAACCGCTGCCCGTACATGCCGCCCGAGGTCACCAGGATCACGCGAGCCTCAACCAGCAGCGGCAGCAACCGTTCGGTCAGCAGCACCGGACCGAGCACATGCAGCGCCATCGTCAGCTCGTG
>CAZCBO010000344.1:0-2201 GCA_964496825.1 uncultured Acidimicrobiaceae bacterium | reverse complement strand
TCTTGGCGGCCCGGTCGCTCATCAGGATCGCCGCCGCCGCCCCGTCGGTGACCGGCGAACAGTCCTGCAGGTTGAGGGGGTCGGCGATGGGACGCGACTCGAGGACATCCTCGATCGAGATCTCCTTGCGGAAATGCGCCAGCGGGTTGCGGGCCGCGTTGGTCTTGTTCTTCACCGAGACCATCGCCAGCTGCTCCCGCGTCATCCCGAACTCCTCCATGTAGCGTCTCGCCCGCATCGCATAGATGGCCGGCATGGTGGCTCCGACGGCGGCCTCGGGATCGCTTCGGTCGGGGGTGAGCGCTCCGCTGAACCGGTTGGTGAGATGCTCGGTGCCGACGGCGAGCACCACGTCGTGCTCGCCGGCTCGAATGGCGAGCGATGCCTCACGGATTGCGGTTGCCCCGCTGCTGCAGGCGTTCTCGACGTTGGAGAGGGGCAGCCCGGCCAGTCCCACCTGGGCCAGGATGCGCTGCCCGGTGACCATGCCCTGGAAGACGTGGCCGCAATAGGCCGCCTCGATGAGGCGAGGATCGATTGCGGCGTCGTCGACCGCCTCGAGCAGCGCTTCGGCGCCGAGGTCGGCGGCGTCGCGGTCGGGATGCTTGCCGAACTGGGTCATGCCGACGCCGACGACGTGCACATCAGTCACTGGGAGCCTCCGCTGGTTGGAATCGGTAGCCGGTCAACGGGTTGCCCTCGTCGTCCTCGCCGAACGGTGCGAGGACCAGCGTCAGCGGCATGCCGATCTCGATCTCGTCGAAGTCGCATCCGGTGATCTGGCCCATGATCCTGACACCCTCGGGGAAGTCCACGTAGCCGAGGGCGTAGGGGACCTCGAAGGCAGGCGTCGATTGATGCACCACCGAGTAGGTGTACAGGGTGCCCTCCGTCGAGAACCCGATCGTCTCCAGGTCGTCGCTCAGACACCGCGAGCAGGCCTCGCGAACCGGGAAGAAGTGGGCGTCGCAGGAACGACACCGGCTTCCCAGCAGCCTCCCGGAGCCGTCGGGGTGCACCTCGAGTTCGCCTGGGCGAAAGGAAACTCCGACCGCAGATCCCGTCACTGGCTCCTCCTTCCACGATCGCAGGGCGGCCCGGCTCGGGTGCCAACCGTCCGGCCGTTCGGTCGACTGAGTTCGAGTCTCTTCGGAGCTGCGGTCTGCGTCAATGAGGTGCCGGCTCCATTTGCCTGATGCATCGGGCTCATAGGCCTTGGTGTCGAGGCTTTCGGCAAAGGGGAGTGATGTATTCGCATCAGAAAAATGACACACGCGCCGGATTGCCACCACGGGGTCCCGCTGAGACGCTTGGAGCCAACCGACCGGCCGGACGGCTGACTCTGCCCAAGGAGGCCACGATGGGATCGGGAACGACCCGGAGCAAGGATCGGGAATACCTCCACGACTGGAACCTGATCGGTGAAGGCAAGATCGCCAAGCCTGGCACCGTCGAGATCGACGACGAGACCTTGCGCGACGGTCTGCAGAGCCCCTCGGTTCGCCAGCCCGACCTGAGCGAGAAACTCGAGATCCTCCACCATATGGCGGCGCTCGGCATCCACGGTGCCGACATCGGGTACCCGGCGGCCAGCCCGACCGTGCTCGACCACGTCGTCGCCCTCGCCGAGGAGATCGACAGGGAGGGCATGGGCATCGCGCCCAACTGCGCCGGCCGGACCCATGCCACCGACATCATGCCGATCGCCGAGGCGCAGCAGCGCGCCGGTGTCGCCATCGAGGCTGCGCTGTTCCTCGGCTCGAGCCCGATCCGCCAGTTCGTCGAGGGCTGGGATGCCGACTTCCTCGTCAAGACCACCGTGGACGCGGTCACCCTGGCCCGCAACGAGGGCCTCGAGGTCATGTACGTCACCGAGGACACGACCCGGGCCCGGCCCGAGGTCCTGGACCGCGTCTACAAGGCCGCCATCGAGGCCGGGGCGCGCCGCATCTGCCTGGCAGACACCGTGGGCCATGCCACGCCATGGGGGGTCGAGGCACTGGTCTCCTTCGCCCGCCAGATCGTGGCCGATACCGGCGAGGACGTGGCCATCGACTGGCACGGTCATCGCGATCGCAATCTGGGCGTGATCAACTCCCTCGCCGCCCTGTCGGCGGGGGCCGACCGGGTCCACGGCTGTGGTCTTGGCATCGGGGAGCGGGTCGGGAACACGCCGATGGAGACGTTGCTGGTGAACCTCA
>CAZCBO010000343.1:0-2206 GCA_964496825.1 uncultured Acidimicrobiaceae bacterium | reverse complement strand
AGCCGTCGCTTCATCCCACCCGAGAACTCGTCGGCGCGGTCCTTGGCCCGCTCGTTGAGGCCGATGATCTCCAGCACCTCGTCGACCCGCTCCTTGAGGGCGCCGCCCGACATCCCGTAGAGCTTGCCGAAGAAGACGAGGTTCTCGGTTGCGGTGAGATCGGGGTAGATGGCGATGTCCTGGGGAACGAGGCCGATGTTCCGCTTCACGTCCACGCTGGTCGTGGTCAGCGGCTCCCCGTCGATGAAGACCTCGCCGTCGTCACGCTCGAGCAGCCCGGTGACCATCGAGATCGTCGTGGTCTTGCCTGCCCCGTTGGGCCCGAGCAATCCGTAGGTTTCGCCCTCGGCGATGTGGAACCCCACGTCGTCGACGGCGACATTGTCGCCAAAGGCCTTCCTGAGTCCGTGGCACTCGAGGACGAGATCGGATTCAGCCACGACGCCTCCCTTCCGCGTGGTCGCGGCTCACCGCCGCCGCTCCAACGCCACCGTGCTCGCGGCGCGCATCCAATTCCAGAGTCGTTCGGCACTTCACATCGGAAACCGTCGATATGCCCCGCTCACGAGGCCGTTTCGACCAGCTGCTTCAGGTTCTGTCCCTCCTCCCGCATGTGGGTCCGGAGCGCATCGACGCGCCGACTCAGGACCTTCTCGGACAACCCCCCGAGGCGGGCGCGGATGGTGGCGATGAACCGCGCCCCTCCGTTCTCGGCGTTGATCTCGAAGCTCCCGCCGGGGAGCACGAGCCCGTGGGCCCCGAGGATCCGGTACTCCATCCGGTGCGCGGGTATCACGTCGGTGATCTCGAAGCGCAGCACCTCGCGCCGGCCGGCGAGGTACTCGACGGCTTCGAGCACCGAGCCCACCCGGTTGGGCTCACCCTCCACCCACTCCGCCGAGACGTGATCGGGATGCCACTCGGTGTAGTGGTCGCTGAGGCCGGTGAGCCAGGTCCACACCGCATCCGGCGGAGCGTCGACGTGGATCGAATCCCGCAGCACGCGCATCGCAGCACTCCAGGCTCCATTCGACCAACCGCTGGTGCGGTCCACCAGAGGCCATCGACCGTTCCGATCGGCGTACGCTGCGGCCCATGAGGGCGATCGTCCAGGACCGCTACGGCTCGGAGGACGTCTACCGGGTGGCCGAGATCGACCGGCCCATGGTCGGCGAGAGCGACGTGCTGGTGCGGGTGCACGCGGCATCGCTCCATGCCGACGTCTGGCACATGATGCGCGGCCTGCCCTACATCCTGCGCCTCATGGGGGGCGGGCTCCGCCGGCCCAAGAATCCCGTTCCTGGCATCGACATGGCGGGGACCGCAGAGGCGGTCGGCGACGGGGTCGATCGGTTCCGGCCCGGGGACGCGGTCTTCGGTCAGACGATCAAGGGCATCCAGTGGCAGAACGGCGGCGCCTTCGCCGAATATGTCGCCGTCCCCGAGGAGGTACTGGCGCCGAAGCCGGACGGCCTGTCCTTCGAGGAAGCCGCCGCCGTCCCCGCCTCGGCGCTCATCGCCCTGGAGAACCTCGGGAGCCGCGCCCGACCCGGCCGGCAGGTCCTGGTCAACGGCGCCGCCGGCGGAGTGGGGATCTTCGCCGTCCAGCTCGCCAAGGCAGCCGGTGCGGAGGTGACCGCCGTCGACCGGGGGGACAAGCTCGACATGCTCCGCTCGATCGGCGCCGACCGGGTGATGGACTATGCCAAGGAGGATTTCACCCGGACCGGGGATCGATACGAGGTCATCGTGGACATCCCGGGCAACCACTCGGTCTCCGAGCTCAGGCGGGCGATGACCCCCGATGGGGTGTACGTGCTGATCGGACACGACGGATACGGTGCGGCCGGCCACCTCCTCGGCAGCATCCCGCGGATTGCCAGGCTGGCGGTGCTGTCCCCGTTCGTGAGCCAGGACCTGTTCGCCGGGAACACGGACCGCCTCGAAGACCCCCTCGGCGCCCTCGAGCAGCTGATCGATGAAGGAAAGCTCACCCCGGTCGTCGATCGCGCCTACCCGCTGGCCCAGATCGGCGAGGCGATGCGCTACCTCCGGTCGGGGGACGTAAAGGGAAAGATCGTCCTCACGGTCTGATCCGGCCGTTTTGTGTCATACCCTCTTGATAGGTTGGGGGGTATGGAGGGAATGGAGTTCACCGGGTTCACCGACGATGAGTTGGATCGGTTCCTCACCGGGGTCGAGACCG
>CAZCBO010000342.1:0-2228 GCA_964496825.1 uncultured Acidimicrobiaceae bacterium | reverse complement strand
GGCTGGTTCTCGAAGAAGTGGAGCGCCTCCTCGATCGACATGTCGAGCACGTCGGCGATCGAGTGGCCCTTGAAGGTCACCTCGAGCGTGTCCCGGTTGTAGCGGCGGCCCCGGCAGGTCTCGCAGGTGACGTAGACATCGGGCAGGAAGTGCATCTCGATCTTGAGTGTCCCGTCGCCCTTGCACACCTCGCACCGTCCCCCCGCCACGTTGAACGAGAACCGTCCCGGCTTGTAGCCGCGTTGCTTGGCGTCCGGGGTGCTGGCGAAGAGCTGACGGATGGGATCGAAGGCCTTGGTGTAGGTCACCGCGTTCGATCGCGGCGTCCGGCCGATCGGCGACTGGTCGATGTTGATGATCTTGTCGACGCGATCGACGCCGTCCAGGGTTCGATGCCTGCCGGGCAGTGACCGGGACCCGTGGAGCTCGCCATGGAGAGCCTTGGACAGCGTCTCCTCGACGAGCGTGGACTTGCCGCTTCCCGACACCCCGGTCACCGCGATCAGCCTGCCGAGCGGAAAGGTCACGTCGATGTCCTTGAGGTTGTGCTCGGCTGCCCCGCGGACCACCAGCGACTCGCCCGTCCCGATGCGACGGGTCCCCGGAATCGTGATCGCCCTGCGGCCCGCCAGGTAGTCGCCGGTGATCGAGGCCGGCTCGGCGGTGAGGTCGCTAATCGTCCCCTCGGCGACGATGCGGCCCCCGTGCTCGCCGGCTCCCGGGCCGATATCGACGATGTGGTCGGCGGTCTGGATGGTGTCGAGGTCGTGTTCGACGACGATGAGCGTGTTGCCGAGGTCGCGCAGCCGGATCAGCGTCTCGATCAGCCGCTGGTTGTCGCGCTGATGGAGCCCGATCGACGGCTCGTCCAGGATGTAGAGCACTCCGACCAGGCCTGATCCGATCTGGGTGGCCAGCCTGATGCGCTGGGCCTCGCCACCGGCGAGGGTCGCCGCCGACCGCATCAGCGTCAGGTAGTCGAGGCCGACGTCGAGCAGGAAGTTCATCCGCGCCAGGATCTCTTTGATCACCCGTCCTGCGATCTGCCGTTCGCGATCGGTCAGCTCGAGCTGCTCGAGGGTCGATGCCGCCTCTCCCAGCGAGAGCGAGGACAGCTCGAAGATCGACCACCCGCCCACGGTGACGGCAAGCGAGACCGCGTTGAGCCGTCCGCCGTCGCAGGTGGCGCACGGCACTTCGCGCATGAACTGCTGGTAGCCGTCCCTCGCACTGTCGCTCTCGGCATCGGCGTACCGGCGGTCCAACCAGGGCAGGACACCCTCGTAGGTCGTCTCGTACCGCCGCGTTCTGCCGAACCGGTTCTCGTAGGTGACGGTGAAGGCCCGGTCACCGGTCCCGTGGAGCAGCAGCTCGCGGTGTGCCGTGGACAACTCGTTCCATGGGCGGTCGAGGTCGATGCCCTCCTCGGCGGCAACCGCTCCGAGGAGACGCTGGTAGTAGGTCATGCGGTGCCGACCCCGCCACGGGGCGATGGCGCCATCGGCAAGGCTCCGATCCGGCTGGGGAACGACGAGGTCGGCATCCACCTGGAAGCGGGTGCCGATGCCCGAACAGTCGGGACAGGCGCCGTAGGGGCTGTTGAACGAGAAGTTGCGAGGCTGGAGCTCGGCGAACGAGAGCCCACAGGTCGGGCACGCGTAGTGCTGGCTGAACGAGAGCGTGGGCCCGTCCTCGATGTCGACGTGGGCGACGCCGTCGGCGAGCTGGAGCGCCGTCTCCAGGGACTCGGTGAGGCGGCGCTCGATGCCGCTCTTGCGGACGAGCCGGTCGACGACGACCTCGATCGTGTGTTGGAAGTAGCGGTCGAGCCTGATGTCCTCGATGAGATCCCGCACTTCGCCGTCGATCCGCGCCCGGCTGAAACCCTGCCTCGCCAGGTCGGAGAGGAGCGATTCGTACTCGCCCTTCCTCCCTCTGATCACCGGCGCCAGGATCTGGAACCTGGTTTCCTCCTCGAGCTCGAGGACGCTGTCGACGATCTGCTGTGGGGTCTGGCGGCTCACCGGCGAGCCGTCATCCGGACAGTGCGGCACGCCCACCCTGGCGAACAGCAGCCGGAGGTAGTCGTGGATCTCGGTGACCGTCCCAACGGTGGATCGAGGATTCCTACTCGCCGTCTTCTGATCGATCGAGATCGCAGGAGACAGGCCTTCGATGAAGTCGACGTCCTGCTTGTCCATCTGCCCCAGGAACTGGCGGGCGTAGGC
>CAZCBO010000341.1:0-2233 GCA_964496825.1 uncultured Acidimicrobiaceae bacterium | reverse complement strand
GGATGGTCGCTGCCGGACTCGCGGCTCGAGGGCCGGATGCAGCGGATCATCGAACTGGCGGCGTCGCTGGAGGCGCTGGTCGTCATCGGCGGCGTCCGGGGAAGACTCTCGGGGGCCGAGGACTACCGGCGCTCGGTGGAGGCGTTGCGCCGCTACGCCGAGTCCGCCGGCATCCAGGGCGTCTCGCTGGGCGTGGAGCCGATCAACCGGTACGAAACGAACTTCCTCAATACGATCGAGGAGACGCTCCGGTTCATCGACGAGGTCGGCGCCCCCAACCTCGGCGTGCTGCCGGATACGTTCCACATGAACATCGAGGAGGTGGATCTCGCGGAGGCGCTGCGATCGGCCGGCGATCGCGTGCTCCACGTGCAGTTCACCGACAGCAACCGGCTCCCCGCCGGCCGGGGCCACATCGACTTCGGGCCGCTGGCGGCGGTGCTGCGAGAGATCGGCTACGGCGGCTACCTGTCGACCGAGACCCTGCCGCTCCCGGACAGCCGGACGGCCGCCGAGCAGGCGATCGAGTTCTTCCGGACGCTGTAGTCAACCCATCGCACGTGCTTAAAAGGTGCGCCTACCGCCCGTTTAAGCACGCGCGATCGTCCGTTCGTGGACCCGACGCGACAGCGCACCCGGAGAGGACACCGAGGGACGTCACTTTGGTCCGTTAGGACCTCCAGCGTGGCCGGCCCTTCACCCTCAGACGCCGGCTCTTCGGATCAGTCACTTCTCCGAGCGCACTGTCGGACCCAACATTGGTGATCGGATCCCGAGCTGTCAACCCCACGCGCCACCACCCCGGTCACCACCGAGGGCCACCCGACGCGCCAGGAATCCTCTTGACTACGAAACAGGCATCGATCTGCTCGGTTCGGCGAGGTGGGCTCTGAGCACTTGGCGAGGCGGGCGTTCGTGCTCCTGATCTGTTGATCGGTGCGCAGAGCAGGGCTTCAGGGACGGTCGGCTGATAGTCCCTCGAATTTCCGACGTCGTGTCGGCGGTTTCCGACTTTCCGTCGGCGTGATGGTGGGGTTCACTGACTGGCACCGAGGCGAGGCGGACGTGTCAACCAACCTGATTCACTACTTGCCAATCGTCACCACTGTGGTCGCGGCGGTGTTCTTTCGGGTGCTGTGGCGACACTTGCGCCGCAATCCCTCGGCCCGGTACGTGATGTGGTGGATGATGGGTGTGGGTTTGTACGGGGTGGGCACGCTGACCGAGGCGTTGACGACCATCTTCGGTTGGCACGAGGCGATCTTCCGCGCCTGGTACATCTCGGGGGCGCTGCTCGGTGGTGTTGCGCTCGCCCAGGGCACGGTCTACCTGTTGTTGCCGAGGCGGGTGGCGGATCGGCTCGCGGTGGCGCTCGTCACCTATATCGCGGTGGCTTCGGCGTTTGTGGTGGCGACCCCGATCGTGTCGGATCTGGTCGACCCGCATCGCTTGTCCGGGGAGGTGATGGCGTGGCAGTGGGTGCGGCTGTTCTCTCCCCTGGTCAACCTATATGCGGTGGTGTTCCTCATCGGTGGGGCCATCTGGTCGGCTTGGCAGTACTGGCGGCGGGGTGGGGCGTCGTCGCGGGTCCTGGGCAACGTCCTGATTGCCGTTGGCGCCATCTTGCCCGGGATCGGCGGCGCGTTCGCCCGGGCCGGGACGGTCGAGGTGCTGTATGTGACCGAGCTGATCGGGCTGCTGCTGATCTGGGCCGGCTATGAGGTGATCGTCGGTGATCGCGCCGTCACGATCCACCGGGCGCAACGCCTCGCGACTGCGGATGTATCGCAGCGAACCGACTGAGAGGAGATCCATGCACCGAACGGCACCCGCGGCCCCGGTCCTCACGCTCGCCGCCGCTTTGCTGCTGGCGTCGTGTGGCGGCGCGGACACGACTACGACGACCGCCGCTCCTTCGACCACCACATCGACGACGGTTGCTGAGACCACGACGACGGCCGCAGCGACCGAGCGGGTGTTCACCGGGGTCGACGGCGTCGAGACGACGATCAGCGACGTGTCGCGGATCGTGTCGCTCAACGGTGACCTCACCGAGATCATCTTCGAGCTCGGCTTTGGTGACAACGTGGTTGGTGTCGATGTCACCACGACGTATCCCCCGCAAGCCGCAGCGCTGAACGATCAGGGCCAGACCGTCGGGTTCGCCCAGCAGCTCGCGCCCGAAGCGGTGCTCCGCTTCGAACCGACCCTGGTGCTTGGTGACCAGCAGGTC
>CAZCBO010000340.1:0-2258 GCA_964496825.1 uncultured Acidimicrobiaceae bacterium | reverse complement strand
TGATCCATCCCGGTGGCCGGGGCACCCGTCCCCAGATCGGCGACGAGGACATCCGGCAGTGGCTGCTCGATCTCGCTGCCGGCAACACGCTCATGACCAGCGTGTGCACCGGCTCGCTCGTCTTCGCCGACGCCGGCCTCCTCGACGGCCTCCCCGCCACCACCCATTGGGAGAACCTCGATCAGCTCGCCGCGCTGGGCAACGACGTCGAGGTCCGACCCGATGACCGGTTCGTCGACAACGGTTCGGTGATCACCGCCGCCGGGGTCTCGGCGGGCATCGACATGGCGCTGCATCTCGTGGCCAGGCTCCACTCGCCGGATCGGGCCAAGCAGGTGCGCCGATACATCCAATACGATCCCGAGCCGCCGGTGTGACGCATCCCGGCCGGACCCGACGACGACCGTTGATGGCGGTGCTGCTCCGCATCATCGCCTTCGGGGTCCTCCTCCCCGACGATGCCTGATCGGACCCCGTAGAGTTCCGCACGTCGATGAGCGTCACCGAGGCTGGGGTCTCCCGAATCGACGGTGATGGGGCAGGGGGCCCCGTCTACGACGCGTTCATCTCGTACAGCCACGCCGCCGACGACCTGCTGGCGCCACGCCTGCATGCGGCGCTGCAGCGATTTGCCAAGCCGTGGTGGAAACGCCGGGCGCTGCGGATCTTCCGCGACGAGGCTTCGCTGGCCGCCAACCCGCACCTGTGGGGATCGATCACCGACGCGCTGGACGACTCCGCCTGGTTCGTCCTGCTCATGTCCCCCGAAGCCGCCAGATCCGAGTGGGTGAACAAGGAGGTCGAGTACTGGCTCGAGCACAGGGACCCGGAACGGATCATCCCGGTCCTCACCGACGGGGAGTTCGCCTGGGTCGACGGGGACGTCGTCTCCGACGCAGCCCCGCCGGCGCTCGTTGGCGCGCTCCCCGACGAGCCGCGGTGGGTCGACCTCCGATTTGCCCGCTCCGAGGAGCAGCTCGACCTCAACAACGCAGGGTTCCGCGCCGCGGTCGCCGACATCGCCTCGGCGCTCCGGGGTTTGCCCAAGGACGAGCTCGAGTCGGAGGAGGTCCGCCAGCACCGCCGCACCATTCGCACCGCCTGGGCCGCCGGTGTAGGCCTGCTGGTCTTGGCCCTCCTCGCCGGAGGAGCTGCGTTCTACGCGAGCGCTCAACGCGACGAGATCGCCCAACAGCGCGACGAGATCGCCCAGCAACGCGACGAGATCGTCGAACAGCGGGACCTGGCGCAACAGAGCGAAGCGCAGGCCGTTGCCTTTGCCGCCCAGCTGCTCGACTTCGTGAACCAGCGGAAGGCCACCGACTCGCCGAGTGATGGGATCGTTGCCGACTTCGGGCCCGGGAGTCACAGCTACCACACTTCGCCACCCGACAGCGTCCGCTTGGACTTCCTCCAGGAGACTTGTTCCGCGGGCGGTTGCACTCGCGACGCCAGCTTCGTCGACGAGCAGGCGGCTATTCGTACCGGTCCGTGGCACGCCTACGAGCCATTCCACATCCGGCACGGCTTCGTCAACACCGAGCCACCCGGCGAGCGGGGCC
This sequence comes from uncultured Acidimicrobiaceae bacterium, assembly GCA_964496825.1. Lineage (GTDB taxonomy): Bacteria > Actinomycetota > Acidimicrobiia > Spongiisociales > UBA5794 > JACZST01. The sequence continues at coordinate 696 of CAZCBO010000340.1, read as the reverse complement.
CGACTGCGGTATCGGTGCTCGTATACGTACGGAGAGACGAAGGCCCGGAGCTCGAAGACGGGGCATTCCCCCTGGATCAGTGGTATCGGTACCTACCCGATTACGTGGTGCGAGAGACCACCGACCGCTGCGGTCCGGGGTACCGCGACCAGATCGAGCCCATCGAGTGCGACCGTTACGTCCACGACTTTCCCGACGGACTGCCTCCCGGTCGCTACACGTTCTTCGTCGAGTGGCGGGCCCCTTGCCTGAACTGGTTTGGGGAGAGTGTGTGTGATCGACCGCTCGACATCGTGAGCCTCTTCGACTCGCAGGTCAACTCGCCGTTTCTCCACGAGACGTACGAGGAATCCCCATACCTCACATGGCCGCACGAGCTGTGGGGGAACGCCGAGCCGATCCCCTGAACCCGGTACCCTCCCACTCGCCATGGCTCACGAGTTCCGCCTGCCCGACATCGGTGAAGGGCTGACCGACGCCGAGATCGTCGAGTGGCACGTCAAGGTGGGTGACGAGGTCACGGTGGATCAAGGCCTCGTCGACGTGGAGACGGCGAAGGCCGTGGTCGAGATCACCTCGCCCTTCGCCGGGGTGCTGTTGCATATCGGCGGTGACGAGGGCGATACCGTCGAGGTGGGCGACGTCCTCTTCGTCGTGGGCGAGCCGGATGAGGAGTGGGAGGAAGCTGCAAGCGGC
>CAZCBO010000339.1:0-2294 GCA_964496825.1 uncultured Acidimicrobiaceae bacterium | reverse complement strand
GTGCTCTTCGACCGCTCCTGGTACAACCGCGCCGGTGTTGAGAAGGTGATGGGCTTCTGCACCGAGGAGCAGTACGAGACGTTCCTCACCCTGTGCCCAGCCTCCGAGCAGGTCATCGTCGACGACGGCATCATCCTGATCAAGTACTGGCTGCACACCAGCGACGACGAGCAGGAGGACCGATTCCAGGCCCGCAATCACGACCCGAAGCGGCGCTGGAAGCTCTCCCCGATGGATCTGGCCGCCCGGTCCCACTGGGTCGACTACTCGAAGGCCCGCGATGTGATGTTCGAGCACACGAGCACCGAGTGGGCGCCCTGGCACATGGCCGACCTCAACGACAAGCGTGCGGGGCGCCTCAACGTCATCCATCACCTCCTCGGCCAGATTCCCTACGAGGACCTGACCCCGCCGCCGCTCGAGCTACCACCCCGCCAGCCGGCCGGGGGGTACGTGCCGCCGGATTGGAGCCGTCTCGAGATCCCGGACGTCTGCGGCTAAGGCCTTCCCGGTCGTACACTCCGGGCCGCTCTTCGAATTCGCCGTTGGAGGACGATGCGTCGGACCATCATCATCGGAATCGCCATCGCCGTTCCGGTTCTCGTCCTGGCGACGGTCTCCGGGCTCTACGCCTACGACGAGCTGATCAACGACGAACGGATCGGGCGCAACGTGTCGGCGGGAGGTGTCGACTTGTCCGGGATGACGGTCGAGGAGGCGACGGCGGCGATGACCGCGTACGAGGAGTCGCTGGCGACCCGCCCGGCTCCGTTCGGTGTAGACGGTCACGAGGTGGAGGTCACCGGATCGACGATCGCCCTGGACGTCGACGAGGAAGCGGTAGCCGCTGCGGCCCATGCCGAGCGGCGTCGGGGCGGGTTCTTCGGAGACATTGCCGGGTGGTTCGGCGCCTGGTGGAGCCCGGTCGAGCTCGCCGTGCCGATCGGAATCGACGAAGGCGAGCTCGAGGACGTGCTCGACGGGTGGGATCGCGACGTCATCGACGAGCCCGCCTACGAGGGTGCCGTTCTGTTCGACGGTGGTACTCCCGTCCCCGAGTACCCGAGACCCGGCCAGAAGATCGATCGATCCGCGGCGATCCCGCTCATCGTCGGTTCGCTGGAGTCGCCGGATCGCCAGCTCGTCGTCCTCCCCTTGACCGATCTGACTCCCATCATCGACGACGCCGACGTCGTCGCCGCCGTCGCGGTGGCCGAGGAGATCGTGGACGACGCGGTCACCCTGACCCTGGAGGACTTCGAGGGTGCCCTGCTCTTCTCGCCCACACGGCTGGCCGAGGCCCTCGTCACCACACCGGTGGTTCAGTCGCCGGCCGAGCTCGTCGTTTCGCTCGACCCCGAGGTCCTTGCCGAGGGGCTCGCGTCCCGACTCGCCGAGTTCTCGACCGCGGCGGTCGATGCCACGTTCGAGTTCGATGAGGAGACCAAGGAGTTCACGATCGTCCCCTCGCAACCCGAGATCGTCGTCGACGTCGACGCGTTGGGCGAAGCCGTCATGAAGGCGGCGCTCGGGTCGGGAAGGGGAGCGATCCCGACCACTTCCGGCGAAGCGGCGGCGTTCACCACGGCGATGGCCGAGTCGATGGGTCCCATCGAAGAGGTCTCGAGCTTCACGACCTATCACCCCTGCTGTGCGAGCCGGGTCACCAACATCCATCTCATCGCCGACGCGGTGGACGGTGCGATCGTGATGCCGGGCGAGACGTTCTCGGTCAACGAACACGTCGGGCAGCGGACCACGGCCAAGGGCTATGTGCGGGCGGGGGCGATCATTCAGGGCCGGCTCGAGTGCTGCGACAACCCGGCCAACATCGGCGGCGGGACGAGCCAGTTCGGCACGACCATCTACAACGCCATCTTCTTTGCGTGCTACGACGACATCGAGCACCAGCCCCACTCGATCTACTTCTCGCGGTACCCGTTCGTGCGCGAGGCGACGCTCGGCTACCCGAAACCCGACGTGATCTTCCTCAACGACTCCGACGCGATCGTCTACATCGACACGTCGTACACGGGCACCTCGATCACCGTCACCTTCTACGGGAACAACGGGGGCCGGATCTGCGAGGCGGAACGTGACGGCAACACGGTGACCCGGGTGATGACCCATCCCGACGGGTCGGTGGACCGCGAGTCCTGGTCGTGGTATTACCGCAAGCCGCTGCCGCCGACGACCACGACGACCGAGCCACCGGAGACGACGACATCGGAGGGTGGAACAACATCGTCGACGGATCCGGGGAGTACGACGTCGTCGACGGATCCGGAACCGCC
>CAZCBO010000338.1:0-2296 GCA_964496825.1 uncultured Acidimicrobiaceae bacterium | reverse complement strand
GTCGTCAGGCCCCGGCGGGTAGTACTCCACCCAGCCGACGACAACGTCGCGGCGTTTCCTCGGCCCGCAGGCGTTCGGCGCCCACATGCCGTCCTCGCGTCGCGCCGCATCGCCGGTGATGGAAACGAAATCCTCGTTTCGCTCGTGGTCGGACTGCACCATGACCGCTTGGCCGTGGAACAGCAGCGACTCGTTGACGTTGGTCTCCCCGTTGTAGACGTACCGCAGCAGGCGGCCGAACTCGTCGCGGTCTGCGGTCGTACCTCGAACCAGCACCACCTGCTCGCCATCGACCAACTGCCGCAGCGTGTCGCGCGATCGGTCCCCGTGGCACTCGTCGGCCTCGGGGGCGTTGATGCCGAGCAGGCGCACCTCCTCGCGCTCTCCACCGAGGTCGACCTCGATCGAGTCCCCATCGAAGACGAAGGTCACGGTCGCCCGATCGCCGGATGGGCTCGCTCCGGTGGACCCCGTGGTCGTCGGATCTGTAGCCGGGCGTACGCACCCGGCAACCAGGAGAGCCAGGGCGATCATCGGCACGCGTCGCAACACCGGGGGCACCGTAGCCAACCCCTGGCATCGGTAGAGTCGGCGGACGATGTCCTTCCGGCGTCTGCTTCCGATCCTGTTGCTGGCCGTGGTCGTCGCGTCGTGCAGCGAAGACCCGGTCGAGAGCACGGACGGCGGCAACGAGTTCGACCTCACCATCGAGACCGAAGAAGGATCGCTCTCGATCGGCGCCGACGCGACCCTGCCGGATGAGCTCGAGATCGCCGTCCCCGACGGCGGCGAGGTGGTCAGCACGCTGGTGACGGAAGGGCTCGTCCTGGCCACGGTTCGCTACCCGATCGCCCGCTGGGACGAGATCGTCGGCTTCTATCACGCCTGGACGCAGGACACAGGTGACGCGTGGGAGGTGGGGGAATCGGAGTTCACCCAGGACGGGCAGACCCAGCGCGGTGTTTGGTGGACCGCCGCCACGCGGTCGATCATGCTCAGCGACTGCTACTTCGCCCCCGGCACCACCGACACCTACGACGCCGTCTGTGTGTCGCTCAGCGACGGCTACGGCTAGCTGCGATACAGGGGCGCCACCGCTTCCCAGCGTTCCTCGTAGGTCGGCATCGGGCCGCCGGCGACGAGGGCGTCGAGCCGGTCGAGAAAGGCATGCCACCCGGGGGTGTATCCCCTGGCGGTGGCGACGGGGACGCTCTCATGGGTGAGCAGCAGCAGCGTGTCCTCCCCGTCTGGAGAGAGCTCGAAGGTGAGCTGCGATTCGGCACCGTCCGGAAACACCCAGCTGTAGGCGAGCAGCGCCGGGGGATCCCAGGCCGTCACCTCCCCGGTGACGACGCCGCCCTCGCCGAAATCCAGCGAAACGGCCCCGCCGAGGCCCTCCTCGAAGGTGGCATCCTCGGGCAGCCACGATGCCAGCTCGTCGGCGTCGGCGAGTGCCGTCCATACGACGTCGGCCGGTTCGGTGAATCGGCGGTTGAATTCGATGGTCGCGGTTTCCCCGGTCTCGATGAGAATCCCGTTGTCCATATCGCTCCTCCCCGATCCATTCTTGCGTAATGAGAGCCCGCATGCGGGCTCTCATTACGCAAGAACGGTGTGCCCCTGCGGTAATTGCTGTTATCCCACCGAACTCGATACAATCCCGCCCGGCGACCCGGCAACGGGTCCGCCTTCTCATGCAAGAACGACGTCGGTGATATCGACGCCCGGTTGCGTCCGGCGTCGGTGTAGACGGTCGACTCCCCGCGGGACCCGGTTCCGCCACGGTGGCCACCGCGACGTCAGCCAGCCGAGGCAGGATCGGATGAAAGTCTCAGCCTCAACGAAGAAGATGTGTGACAAGTGCCGGATCATCCGGCGCAACGGCCGCGTGTGGGTGATCTGCGAGAACCCGCGGCACAAGCAACGTCAGGGGTAGTCGATGGCACGGATCTCAGGAGTCGATCTTCCACGGGACAAGCGGGTCGAGATCGGCCTGACCTACATCCACGGCATCGGGCGCTCGCGCGCCCAGCAGACGTTGGATGCCACCAACATCTCCTTTGACACCAAGGTGCGCGACCTCACCGACTCCGAGATCGTCGCCATCCGCAACTTCATCGACGGGAACTTCCGTGTCGAGGGTGATCTGCGGCGGGAAACGTCGCAGAACATCAAGCGCAAGATCGAGATCGGGAGCTATCAAGGATTGCGCCACCGGCGCGGCCTCCCGGTCCGCGGTCAGCCGCGCAGGAACGCCCAGTCGGTGGCGCCGAGACCGTAGACGCAGTTCTGGCCG
>CAZCBO010000337.1:0-2306 GCA_964496825.1 uncultured Acidimicrobiaceae bacterium | reverse complement strand
CTCGTCGAGCTGTTGCTGGAACAGACGGGCCCGCAGCACACGCAGCGCCTTGGTCTTGTTCTGGAGCTGGGACTTCTCGTCCTGGCACGACACAGTGATGCCGGTGGGGATGTGGGTGATCCGCACCGCCGAGTCGGTGGTGTTCACCGACTGGCCGCCGGGACCGGTGGAGCGGAAGGTCTCGATGTCGAGGTCGTTGTCGCTGATGTCGACCTCTACCGCTTCGGCCTCGGGAAGGACCGCAACCGTTGCCATCGAGGTGTGCACCCTGCCCTGCGACTCGGTCTTCGGGACGCGCTGCACCCGGTGCGGACCGGCCTCGTATTTGAGGCGCGAGTAGGCACCCTTCCCCTTGACCGCGAACGTGGCCTCCTTGAGCCCGCCCGTCTCCGACGGCGACACGTCGATGGGATCGATCGTCCACCGGTTGCGTTCGGCGAACCGCTCGTACATGCGGTAGAGATCGCCGGCCCACAGCGCGGCCTCCTCGCCGCCCGCCGCCGAGCGCAGCTCGACGATGACGTCCTTGTCGTCGTTGGGGTCCTTGGGGACGAGCAGCTTCTGCAATTCGATCTCGAGCTGTTCCAGCTCGGCCTTCTTGGCGGAAGCGAGCGAGTCGAGATACTCCACCATCTCCGGATCGTCCTCGGTGGCGGCGAGCTCGGCGGCCTCTGCGACCTCCTGCTGCGCCTCCTTGAACTCGGCGAACGTCGAGACGATCGGCTTCAGCTCGGCGTGGCGCGCGGCGATCTCGCGATAGCGGACCTGGTCGGCCATCACCTCGGCGGAGGCGAGCAGCTCGACCGTCTTCTCGTACTCGGCGACCGCATCCTCGAGGCGAGCGACGACCTTCTCATCCACCGTCGCTGCCCTCCTCTTCATACCGGACGGCGAGCGCACCGGCGGCCACCGCACCCCGGTCGTGCACCTCCTCGACGGCGTCGTCATCGAGGGCGGCGAGCAGCGAGGCGATGGCGACCTCGACCTGGCGATCGTCGGGTTCGTTGGTCGTGATCGCCTGGATCCACATCCCCGGCTTCGATGCCCAGGCGAGCCAGGCGCGACCGGCTGCGGCCTTCAGCACCTCGTAGGAGATCCCTGCGATGACCGGGATCAGCGCCAGCCTCGCGATCACCTGCCAGAGGAACTCGAGGGGAGCGAGGGCGAGGAACACGACGAAGGCGACCAGGGCAACGATGATGATGAACGAGGTCCCGCATCGGGGATGGCGGGGGCTGTACTCCTGGATCGTCTCGACGGCGAGGGGATCACCCGCCTCATAGGCGTGGATGGTCTTGTGCTCGGCACCGTGGTACTGGAACACGCGTTGGATCTCGGCGCTGCGCCCGATCAGCCAGACGTACGCGACGATGAGCCCGAGCCGGATGGCTCCGTCGAGGAAGACGAACACCAGGCCGGACTCGCCGATGAATCGTTGGAGGAACCCGGCGGCGAACACGGGGAGGAAGATGAAGAGGGCCAATGCGACCAGGATCGCGATCACCATCGTGACGGCGATCTCGCCGCGCCGGACGCTCTCATCCTCGTCGGCCGACTTCTCCGCCGACCAGGACAGTGCCTTGAACCCCAGGGTCAGGGATTCGACCAACACCAGCATGCCGCGAACGAACGGTGTTCGCGCCGCACGGGACCGGGTGGTGAGCGCGGGGAGCGCGTCCCGCTTCGCCTCGATCGTTCCGTCGGGTCGACGGACCGCCACCGCCCAGCCCCCGGGGGCGCGCATCATCACCCCTTCGATGACGGCTTGGCCGCCCACGGTGACGCCCGGGGGGCGGCCCAATTAGGACTCCTCGGTGGCTTCGTCCTCGGCGGGCTCGGGGGCGGCCCCACCGGTCTTCGAGGCGCCTGCCTGTCCATAGCGGCGACGGAAGCGCTCGACGCGCCCACCGGAGTCAACCAGCCGCTGCTTGCCCGTGTAGAACGGGTGGCACTGGTTGCACATCTCGACGTGAAGCTCGGGCACCGTCGAGCGCGTCACGAACGTGTTGCCGCACGAGCAGGTCACGGTGCTCTCGACGTACTCGGGATGGATTCCTGTCTTCACGATCTCTCCTGGATGTTATTGGCCCGACTTGGCAACGCTGAGCAGGAACTCCGCGTTCGACTTCGTCGACTTCAACCGGTCGATGAGCAGCTCGAGGGCGGCGCCCGGCTCGAGGGCCATCAGGACCCGCCGCAGCTTCCACACCTCTTGCAGCTCGTCGGGGTCGAACAGCAGCTCCTCCCGTCTTGTTCCCGAAGCCTCGATGTCGATGGCCGGGTAGATCCGCTTGTCGGCGAGCTTG
>CAZCBO010000336.1:0-2319 GCA_964496825.1 uncultured Acidimicrobiaceae bacterium | reverse complement strand
CCTCTTCCTTGGCTTGCAGCCGACGCATCTGGCGGTTCATCCTGCGTTCCTCCTGGTGGGCAGGGGTGGCGGGACTCGAACCCACAACTTCCGGTTTTGGAGACCGGCGCTCTGCCAATTGGAGCTACACCCCTCCGGCCGGTTCAGGCCCGGGGCCGGAGTATATGGAGCGACGCTCTCAAAGCACAACGTGACCTCTCGGGCCCCATCGTACGCCTGAGCCGGGGTGCCGGAGCCGAATCAGACCGGTGCCTGGAGGCGTCGTAGGACCACCGCGACGCCGGTGGCGATGACCGCGGCGCCGGTCGCCGCCGCAGCGAGGGTGGCTCGCGACGGTAGGTAGCGACGCGGGATTGCGGCCACATCGCTCCAGGGCTCGCCGAGCCGGCTCATCACCGCCGCAACCAGACCGTCCGGGGCGGTATGCGTGACCGTCTCGAGCTCGCCGAGCCGCCGACGCAATGACCGATACCGCGCCGCCTCAGCCTGGCAGTTGAGACAGCTCGCGGCGTGATCGGCCAGGCGCGGGCTCAAGTCGGCGATCCCATCGACATCGGGGAGACGCAACGCCACCAGCTTGCACGTCGCCCTCATCATCAATCCTCCCTGTACTCCCACAGCGCATCGCGAAGGGCCTTGCGGCCCCGGTGCAGCCGCACCTTGGCCGCGGTGACGCTGATATCGAGCGAATCCGAGATCTCGGCATGGCTCCACCCGTACACGTCCTTGAGCACGACCACGACACGCAGCGGCTCGGCCAGGTCGGCGAGGGCGGCCGCGAGGTGTGCCCGCGCCGCGGCGCTTTGTCCGCCACGCTCCGGGGTGAGTCCATCCGCCTCCGGCTCGTGGTACATGGCGTCCAGGGCGTCGGTGCGGCTCCGCTTCCTCCGCTCCCGGTGGGTCAGTGCGGTGTTCACCGTGATCCGGTGCATCCAGGTGCTGAACTTGGCATCGCCGCGGAAGCGACCGATGGCCCGCCAGGCGCGAATGAAGGCATCCTGGGCCACGTCGTAGGCCAGCTCTCGATCGGCAACCATTCGCAAAGCCACCGTGTACACCTCGTGTTGGTGGATCCTGACCAGCTCGCCGAAGGCTGCGGCGTCGCCCGACGCAGCCCGGCTCACCAGGTCTTGTTCGTCGAAGGGTCCGACCTCGCGGTTGCTCACGGAGTTACTCCACGAATCGCTGCCTCTGCCGTCACGATGGTGGCGTCTTCCGCGGTGAGACGCAACGACAGTGCGGCCCCGTTGTCGGCGGTCGATGACACTTCGGCGCTGGTCACAGCGGCGATCGCGGGACGGAGCGCAGCGCGGAATCGTGCCTTGACTGCCGATACCGGAGCCTCGCCAGAGGCGAAGGCGGCGGCGTGCTGGGTGATCCAGGCACTCTGCAGCAGCCCGTGGACGACGACGCCGTCGAGACCGGCGGCGCGGGCCGAGTCGTGGTCCCAGTGCAGCGGGTTGAGGTCGTCGGTGACGGCCGCGTAACGCACGAGGTCGGCCCGGCTGGCAGAGCGGGCGATGCGGTCGGTGTCCCCCTCGGCGGGCAGCGACCGCTTCGACGGCTCTTCGTTGGGACCGCGTTCGTCGGCCGGGGGCTCGCCCTCGTCCTGCCCCGCTTCCCCCGCCGCCCGATTCGACATGAGGAAGGTGGAGCGCGACTCCATCACCGCACGCTCCCCCGCCGCGGCCGCTGCAACGAAGGTCACGAAGTAACTGCCGGAGCGCTCGCGGACCCGATCGACGGTGCCGGTGATCACGAGCTCGTCGTTCTCGTGGATCGGCGCGGGATAGCTGAAGGTCTGGTCGACATGGATGAGCGTGGTCGTGTGCTCGGCAAGGCGCGGGTCGAACAGGAAGTCGCCTGCGACCTTGAAGAGCAGGGTGTTCGAGTACGGCGGCGGGGCGATGCCGACCCACCGGTCGACGCTGTCGCCGGTGGCCTCGACGAACGCGGCGATGCGTTCCTGGTCGACGCGGTGGGAGACCGGACCAAAGGAGAGCCCGTCCATGTCTGCGGGAGTCATCCGAGGCCAGGGTACCGCGGACGACCTGCGCAACCAGGTGCCAAGTCGACCGACGCCGACGCGCTAGTGCTGCTAGCGGGTCTCCCGGTGCAGGGTGTGTTCGCGGCACCAGCGGCAGTACTTGCGCAGCTCCAGGCGTTCTTGCGTGTTCGACTTGTTCTTCGTCGTCACGTAGTTGCGCCGCTTGCAGACTTCGCAGGCAAGGGTGATGGGCGGTCGTTTGTCAGAGGCCATTTCGTCGCTTTGCTCCTCGAGTGGCAAGCTGCAAGTCGCAAGCCCCAAGCCGGTTCGTG
>CAZCBO010000335.1:0-2322 GCA_964496825.1 uncultured Acidimicrobiaceae bacterium | reverse complement strand
ATCTCGTCGGTGGCGGCGACGATCGGCGTCGCGCTGTCGTTCCTGGCCCGGATGGCCTTCTGGGGCGGCATGGGCGGACGGCGCGACAACAACGCGATCAGCGCCGTCCTCGGGCTGGTGGCGATCATCATCGCCCCCCTCGTCGCCATGATCATCAGGATGGCGATCAGCCGGTCGCGCGAGTTCGAGGCCGATCGCACCGGGGTCCAGCTCACCGGCGCCCCGCTCAACCTGGCCTCGGCGCTGTCAAAGCTCGACCAGGGAACGGCGCGGTACCCGATGGAGGTCGGCGCCGCCGCTTCAACGCTGTTCATCGCCGATCCCTACAACAGCCTGTCGCCCCAGCGCCGGCGTGAGCTGCGGTTCAGCAACCTGTTCTCGACGCACCCGCCGATCCCGGAGCGCATCGAGCGCCTCACCAGGATGGCTTCACCGCTCGGCTGATCCCCGGCTAGGGTCCCCGCTCCATGGAGCGGGCGAGCGTTGTAGTCGTGGGGGGTGGCCAATCCGGCCTCGCCGTCAGCTACCACCTCGTCCAGCGCGGGATCGACCACGTCGTCTTGGAGCGCGACCACAGCGGCGACTCCTGGCGGCACCGGTGGGACTCGTTCTGTCTGGTGACGCCCAATCAGTCTCTTCGACTACCCGGCTTTCCCTATGACGGTGACGATCCGAACGGTTTCATCCCGCGCGACCAGATCGCCGAGTACGTCGAGCGCTATGCCGCCTCGTTCGATGCGCCGGTGAAGCCCAACACGGCGGTCACGGCCGTTGCGCCGCGAGACGGCGGCTGGCAGGTGACGTCCGACGCCGGCGAATGGCTGGCCGATGCGGTCGTCATCGCCACCGGTGGGTATCAGCACCCGACGATCCCACCAGCCGGACGGGACATCGACGAGTCGATCGCCCAGGTCCACAGCCACGACTACCGCAACCCGGGCGCGCTCCCCGACGGTGGCGTTCTCGTCGTGGGCAGCGCTCAGTCGGGTACCCAGATCGTCGACGACCTGCGGCTCACCGGCCGGGATGTCTGGCTCGCCGTCTCGCGATCGCCGCGAGGTCCTCGCCGCTATCGGGGGAGGGACATCTTCCTGTGGTTCGGTGAGCTGGGCCTTCTCGACCGACCGGGAGAGGACGAGTCGGCGCGATTCGCGGCCAGCGTGCACGTGTCGGGTCGGGACGGTGGCAAGGACATCAACCTACGCTCCTTCGGCCGGGACGGTGTGCACCTCACCGGGCGAGTGGAGCGCGCAACAGGCACCGTGCTCCAGTTCTCCGACGACGTCGGGGAGCGCCTCGACGCCGCCGACGAGTTTGCCGCCGAGATCCAGCAGGAGGTGGACGAGTACATCGATGGGCGCGGGCTCGACGCGCCGCCGGATGACAACGAGGTCGTCGACTGGGTCCCGGACGGGACTCCGACGGAGGTCGATCTCGACGCGGCGGGCATCGGCTCGATCGTATGGGCTACGGGTTACCACCTCGACTTCTCGTGGATCGACCCCGACGTGTTCGGCGAGCGGGGCTATCCCGTCCAGAGACGCGGCGTCACGGCCATGCCCGGCCTGTACTTCGTCGGCCTTCCGCACATGTACACGCCGGGTTCGAGCCTGTTCTGGGGGATCGGCACGGACGCCGAGTACATCGTCGAGCACATCGAAGCTCGATGAGGCGCCGGGCGCGGTAACCTGCCGCCGCTGAGGCGCTGGGATGCCCGAGCGGTCAAAGGGAGCAGACTGTAAATCTGCCGGCAAACGCCTACGGAGGTTCGAATTCTTCTCCCAGCACCGGCGAAGGTATCCTTCGTCCGCCTGCCTCCTTAGCTCAGTGGTAGAGCACTTCCATGGTAAGGAAGGGGTCCGGGGTTCAAATCCCCGAGGAGGCTCACCGGTGACCGCAACGGGCGGTCATCTGCGGCGGCGTAGCTCAGTTGGTGAGAGCGCTCGACTCATAATCGAGAGGTCGGCAGTTCGAGTCTGCCCGCCGCTACATCAAAGCCGATGCGTAGTGTTGTCGGCCGCAGAAAAGGAAAGGGAAGGAACCTCAGCGATGGCTAAGGCGAAGTTTGAGCGGTCTAAGCCGCATATCAATGTTGGGACTATGGGTCATATTGATCATGGGAAGACGACGTTGACGGCGGCGATTACGAAGACTCTGGCTGAGCGGGTTGGGGGGTCGAATCAGTATACGGAGTTTGCTGATATTGATAAGGCTCCGGAGGAGCGTGATCGGGGGATCACGATTTCGATTTCTCATGTGGAGTATGAGACGGAGGCTCGTCATTATGCGCATGTGGATATGCCGGGGCATGCGGATTATGTG
>CAZCBO010000334.1:0-2350 GCA_964496825.1 uncultured Acidimicrobiaceae bacterium | reverse complement strand
ACGCCATGGAGCCCAGGGCGGCCCTGGCGAGGGTGGACAGCGCGATGGACGAGGTCACGCTGTGGGTAACGAGCCAGAACCCGCACATCGTGCGGTTCCTGGTCTCGCTGGACACACCCTTCGTCGAGCACAAGATCCGGGTGATCGCTCCCGACGTCGGCGGTGGGTTCGGGTCCAAGATCCCGCACTACCCCGAAGACACCATGGTGATCTTCGCCTCACAGCAGATCGGGGCGCCGGTGAAGTGGACCGAGACCAGGAGCGAGAACTACCTGGCGACGATCCACGGACGCGACCACGTCACCGAGATCGAGATGGCGGCGACCGGCGAGGGCAAGATCCTCGCCATACGCGCCACGGTCTGGGCGGGCCTCGGCGCGTATCTGTCGACGGCGGCGCCCGGGGTGCCGACGATCCTTCACGGCCTGATGCTGTCGGGTCCGTACACGATCGAAGCCGTCAAGGAAGACGTGTACGGCATGTTCACCAACACGACCCCGGTCGACGCGTACCGCGGCGCGGGACGTCCCGAGGCCACGTTCATGATCGAGCGGATGGTGGACCAGGTGGCCCGCGAGCTCGACATGGATCTCGTCGAGATCCGGCGCCGCAACCTCATCCCGCCCTTCGACTCGGGTCATGAGGTGGCGACGACCCTCGTGTACGACACCGGGAACTACGGGGGAGCGCTCGACGTCGGCCTCGACCTCTTCGGGTACGAGGATTCCCGGAAGGCGCAAGCCAAGGCCCGTGAGGAGGGACGGCTGGTGGGGATCGGCGTCGTCACGTACGCCGAGATCTGCGGCCTGGGCCCCTCCGAGGTGGCCGGCGCCGTCGGCTTCGGTGGTGGCCTCTGGGAGAGCGCGATCGTGCGCTTCCATCCCTCAGGCAAGGTCTCGCTGCTGGTCGGGGTCAACCCGCACGGCCAGGGCGAGGAAACCACCTTCGCCCAGATCGTCGCCGACCAGCTCGGCGTATCGGTCGACGACGTCGACGTCGTCTACGGCGATACCGGGCAGACCCCGATGGGGTGGGGCACCTACGGGAGCCGCACCACGCCGGTGGCGAGCGGGGCGATCATGGGCGCCGTCGAGAAGATCAAGGAGAAGGGTGCCAAGATCGCGGCCCATCTGTTGGAGGCGGCCGAGGAGGACATCGAGTTCTCCAACGGCGTCTTCTCGGTGAAGGGCACCCGCGGTGAGGGCAAGACGATCCAGGACATCGCCCTGGCGGCCAACACGGCCTGGGACATGCCCGAGGGCGTCGACCCCGGCTTCGAGGCCTCGGCGTTCTTCAACCCTGGGAACTTCGTCTACCCGTTCGGCTCGCATTTCGCCCAGGTCGAGGTCGATCCCGAGACCGGGGAGATCGAGCTTCAGCGCTACACGGCGGTGGACGACTGCGGCAACATCATCAACCCGATGATCGTCGACGGTCAGGTCCACGGGGGGATCGCCCAGGGCGTCGCCCAGGCGCTGTGGGAGGGCGCCGTCTACGACGACGACGGCAACCTGCTCACCGGGTCGCTGATGAGCTATGCCATCCCGAAGGCGGAGTTCCTACCGAGCTTCGAGACGGGGAAGACCGAGACGCCGACGAACGTGAACCCGCTCGGGGTCAAGGGCGTCGGCGAGACCGGCACCATCGCCTCGACGGCGACCGTCTACAACGCGGTGATCGATGCCCTCGCCCCCGTCGGGGTGAAGAGCATCGAGATGCCGCTGACACCGGAGCGGGTGTGGCGGGCGATGGTCGACGCACAGCAGGGAGGTGGATGATGCAGACCGCACCGTTCGAGTACTACCGCCCGGAGTCGCTCGCCGAAGCCGTCGACCTGCTGAGCAGCGTCGACGGGGCCCGGCCGATCGCCGGGGGGCATAGCTTGCTGCCGGCGATGAAGCTGCGGGTGGCGAGCCCCGAGGCGTTGGTCGACTTGACCTTCATCGAAGGGCTCGACCAGATCACCGACAACGGCGACACGATCACGATCGGCGCGCTCACCAAGCACGCCGCGATCTGTGCCTCCCGCGTGCTGCGGGAGAAGAACAAGATGCTCTCCTTCACCGGCAGGCACATCGGGGACCCCCAGGTGCGCAACCGGGGAACGATCGGGGGCAGCATCGCCCACGCCGATCCGGCGGCCGACTTCCCCACGGTGCTGACGGCCCTCGAAGCGACGATCAACGTCACCGGGCCCAACGGCGATCGGGCCATCCCGGCCGGGGAGTTCTTCGTCGATCTGTTCACCACGGCCCTCGCCGACGGTGAGCTGGTGGTGTCGATCGACGTGCCGGTGTACGGTGCCGGCACCGGAGGCTCCTACCAGAAGCACCGTCACCCGGCGTCGAGC
>CAZCBO010000333.1:0-2350 GCA_964496825.1 uncultured Acidimicrobiaceae bacterium | reverse complement strand
CTCGTGTTGTTGGCCCTGATGGTGGCGATCGGGTTGCTAAGACCCGAGTCGGTGCTTAACCGGAGAATCGACGAGCGGCGGAAAGAGATGGAAAGGAGCCTCCCCGACATCATCGATCTCCTCGTGATCAGCGTCGAGGCCGGTCTCGGCTTCGAGGCGGCAATGGGGCGCGTCGTGCAGGCGGTGCCGGGGGAGCTCTCCCGCGAGTTCAGCAGGACGCTCCAGGAGACGCGGGTCGGCGTGAGCCGGCACAAGGCGCTGCGCGCCCTTGCCGACCGGACCGATGTCGACGACCTCAACGCCTTCATCCTGGCCCTGATCCAAGCCGATCAGTTCGGTGTCTCGATCGCCAGGATGTTGCGTGTCCAGGCAGACGAGATGCGCGTCCGCCGTCGGCAGCGGGCGCAAGAGAAGGCCTTTGCCGCACCGGTCAAGCTGGTCTTCCCACTGGTGTTGTGCATCTTTCCTTCGATGTTCGTCGTACTACTCGGTCCAGCGGCGATCAACATCGCCGAGGTCTTCGGAGACGTGCTCTGAGCTTGAGCGCCGAGCCGGCAGTGGCGAGCCGGCCGCTGCTGGGTCGGCTACAGATCCGACACCTCTACCCGGTGATCGTGGTCGCCATCCTGTACCCCCTGGCGGCGAGCGGGCCGGTACGGGACAACTCGTTCCTCTGGCATGTGCGCGCCGGTGAAGCGCAGTGGGACCTCGGTCAGGTCCTCTCCGTCGATCCGTTCTCGTACACGATGGCGGGCGCAGCTTGGCGAACACAGTCGTGGCTGGCCGAGCTCGGCTACTTCGGCCTGGAGGCCGCCACGGGCACGGTGGGATGGGCCTCGGCGCTCGTTGCCGTGGTCGGCGTGGCAACGATGGGCCTCATCGGCATTGCGATCTACGGGGCAACGAGGTCGACGGCGACGACCGCGTTGTGGCTGTTCATCGCCGTCTGGCTCGCCGCTCCGTTCGCCAATCCTCGCCCCGTGATTCTGTCGTATCTGCTGTTGGCCGCTCTCGTGCTGATCGTGAGGCTCGACGACCGCGTCCTCTGGGCGTCCGTTCCCCTGATGTGGGTGTGGGGAGCGATCCACGGCAGCTGGATGATCGGTGTCGGTCTGCTGGTCCTCGAGGCGATTCGGCGCCGCTCGTGGAAGGTGGCCGGTCTCGCCGGGCTCGCGACGTTGGCGGTGTCACTGACCGCCCATGGGCTCGGGACGTGGCAGATCGTGTGGGAGTTCGCGGCGAATCGAGATGCGCTGGCGTTTCTTGTCGAGTGGGCGGCACCGGAGTTCGGCGACATCGTCCAGGGGCCGTACCTGCTCCTGGTGGCCGGCGTCGTGGCGGCCGCGACGCGGGGGAGGCTGTCGCTGAACGACCTCTGGATCGTGATTCCTTTCCTTCTCGTGGGTATGACGACCCAGCGCACGGTGTTCCCCGCAGCGGTCGTTCTCCTGCCCTACGCGGGCCTGGCCTTCGATGTGAAGCTCCCCACCGGATCGGGTCGCAGAAGTGGCGTTGCCTGGCTGATGCTGGCGACGGTGGCCGTGATCGGGGCCGCGATTGTGCTCGCGCCCCGTCCGACCTTCGATGAAGAACGGTTTCCCGGTGACCCGGTCCTGGCAGCGCTCGAGAGCGACCGGTTCTTCCACGATGACGCGGTGGGAGGCTATCTGATCTATCGAGACTGGCCCGATCGACAGGTGTACATCGACGACCGGGCAGAACTCTACGGGGCCGAGTTCTTCGAGGAGCTGGGAAAGGCCAAGACCGGAGATTACGAGGAGCTGTTTGCGCGCTATGGAATGACCGAGGCGATCGTGAGGCCGCGATGGTCGCTCGACGAGGCGTTACATGGCGCCGGGTGGACGGTCGTGTACGAAGACGACTCCTACCTGGTGATGCGGAGCCCTGGAGCCACCTGAATCGACGCCCGACGCCGCCGGCACCACTGGGACGCCGAGGGGGAGAGGCTTACACAAACGAAGGGCGCTCGGTGCCCTTCGTTTGTGTTGTCGCCGCCCTGATCCGGCGACTCGTTCATCACGGGCTGTTCTGCAGGGTGTCGCCGACCTCGCTGTACTTCTGACTGAGCTCAGTGCCGAGGAACAAGGCTCCCGCAATGACCACCATCGCAATCAGTGCGATGAGGAAGGCGTACTCCACCATGCTGGCACCCTCTTCCCCGGCGCGGTCATCCGCGATGAATCGGCTCTGGAATGCGCTCCAAAGTCGAATCATGTTCCCTCCTCGAGAGTGATCCACCCGATCTATATCGACGTCTGTGCCTGCGCGGTGGAGGGGTCGGGCGACTCATTGCGAGCTGGCGACCGTGCCGCATAGAGGAAGGGGCGCC
>CAZCBO010000332.1:0-2363 GCA_964496825.1 uncultured Acidimicrobiaceae bacterium | reverse complement strand
GCTCGAGCCGCTCCTCGACGCTGAGATCGGCGAGATCGTCACCGCCTGCGGCGTCCACGGCGCTGACGTCGCTGAACGCCTCGAGGATGGCCTCCAGGGGGTCATATCCGGGCCGGCGTCGGTCGTAGATCAGATCGAGGCAGAGGTCGCGCTGCTCGGGGTCGATCTGGTGGTACGGAAGCAGTTTCCCGGCGTGGACGATGGCGGCGTCGAGCCCGTGCTCGACGGCCTCATGGAGGAACACCGAGTTGAGCACCTTGCGCGCCGCGGGGTTGAGCCCGAAGGAGATGTTGGAGATGCCCAGGACCGTGTAGACCCCGGGCAACTCGTCCTTTATCCGCCCCAGAGCCTCGAGGGTCGCGATCCCGTCGCCCCGCAGGTCGTCATCACCGGTGCTGAGGGGAAACGTCAGCGGATCGAAGAGGAGCGAACCCGGTTCGATCCCGTAGCGCGCGGTGGCGAGCTCATAGATGCGGTGGGCGACTTCGAGCTTCCAGTCGACGGTACGAGCCTGGCCGCGCTCGTCGATGAGGAGGCAGATCACGGCGGCGCCGTGTTCGGCGGCGAGCCGGAAGACCCGGTCGGCTCGGGAGCCCGGATCGTCCCCATCCTCCAGGTTGGCCGAGTTGAGCACCGATCGCCCGCCGAGCTGTTCGAGGCCTGCCTCCATCACCTCCGGCTCGGTGGAGTCGAGCACGACGGGGACCGTGATCTCATTGGCGAACCGTGATGCCAGAACGCGCATGTCCGCCGTCCCGTCGCGTCCGACGTAGTCGACACACAGATCCACGAGATGCGCCGACTCGGCCACCTGCTCCTCCCCGATGGCGACGCACGCATCGATGTCTCCGTCGAGGAGCGCCTGCCGGAAGGCCCTCGAGCCGTTGGCGTTCGTGCGCTCGCCGATGATGAGGAACGACGTGTCCTGGTCGAACGCGACCGGCTGATAGGTCGACGCCGCCCCGGGCAGCCACGTGGGTTGTCGCTCCGTCGCCGGCGACTTGCCGACGGTCTCGACCACCTGAGCCAGATGGTCGGGTGTGGTGCCGCAGCACCCTCCGACCGCACGGACACCGAACTCGTTGACAAACACCCCGAGATGCCTGGCCAGCTCATCGGCACCCAGGTCGTAGACCATGGCCCCGTCGACGACGCGGGGAAGACCGGCGTTCGGGATGACCGAGATCGGGACGCGGGAGGTCTGCGACAGGTAACGGACCGCTTCGTACATCTCCTCTGGGCCGGTGGCACAGTTGAGGCCGACGACGTCGACGCCGAGGGCGTCGAGCGTGGTGAGGGCAGCACCGATCTCGGTTCCCGGCAGCATCCGGCCGGTGAGCTCGATGGTGACCTGACACTGGATCGGAAGCTCGGCGCCGCCGGCTTGCATCGCCCGCCGTGCACCGTTGATCGCCGCCTTGGCTGCGAGCAGGTCGAACTGGGTCTCGATGATGAGCAGGTCGGCTCCACCGTCGATGAGGCCCCTTGCCTCCACCTCATAGGCATCCCGCATGTCGGCGTAGGTGATCTGACCGAGCGTCGGGAACTTTGTGCCCGGTCCGATCGAGCCGGCGACCCAGCGCGCCCTGCCGTCGGCGGCGACGAACTCGTCGACGACGGAACGGGCGATGCCGGCTCCGGCCGCGGCGATCTCGTAGGCCCGATCGGCGATGCCGTACTCACCGAGTGGGACGGCGAACGCGCCGAAGGTGTTGGTCTCGACCACATCGACACCCACATCGAGGAAGGAACGGTGGAGGTCGGCAACGACGTCGGGCCTGGTGAGGTTCAGCATCTCGTTGCAGCCCTCGTAGGCCGATCCGCCGAAGCTGTCGGCGTCGAGGGACAGCAACTGCAGGTTCGTGCCGGTAGCCCCGTCGAAGACGATCACCTGCCCAGAACGGAGCGCCCCCGCGTAGTCACGGATCGATCGGTCGACGGTCTCGAGTTCCACGAACAGGACCCCCTTGTCGGGTGAATCGAAGCGCTCCCTGGTGAACGCCTCGAACGGAGCGATCCCGTTCGTCGACTACTCATCGGTCAGGCATTGGCACCGTGCCCCTCGCGGGGCCGTTTGCCGCGGCTTCACAGGGCCTGTCCCTCCGCCGCTCTTGATGAGCGCTTCAAGCTCAGTTGTCGAGGTGCACTCTACCTGCCCCGGCGCGGGTTCGAAAGCCGTAGCAGGGGATTCGCCGGGTGTATTGGAGGCGACGCCGGGAATCGAACCCGGGTAGAGGGTTTTGCAGACCCTTGCCTAACCACTCGGCCACGTCGCCGAGACGAGAGGGCGGCCCGCTGACAGCCCTCACCGAGCGGACGACCGGGATCGAACCGGCGACCTCAACCTTGGCAAGGTTGCGCTC
>CAZCBO010000331.1:0-2403 GCA_964496825.1 uncultured Acidimicrobiaceae bacterium | reverse complement strand
CTTCCGACTTCGTTCGTGGATTCGAGCTGCGGGAAGTGATCGGTCAGGGAGGCGAGGGTGTGGTCTACCGGGCGTACCAACCGTCCGTGGGACGCGAGGTCGCCGTCAAGAGGATCACCGCCGACGTCGCCGACGATCCCACCTTCATCCGAAGCTTCGAGTCGCGGGCACAGGCCGTGTCACGTCTCGAGCATCCGCACATCCTCCCTCTCTACGACTTCTGGCGGGACCCAGGAGGGACGTTCCTGGTGATGCCGTTGATGGAGGGCGGAAACCTCGAAGACGCCGTCGCGAATGGACCGATCCCACTGCACACCTCGATGAAGCTGCTCGATGCTGTGGGCTCGGCACTCGCCTACGCCCATCGCCAGGACATCATCCACGGCAACGTCACCCCGGGCAACGTCCTCATCGACGCCGGGGGCAACTTCTACCTGTCCGACTTCCTTGGCGCACCCGGCACCTCACCAGCTGTCGAGTCGGCCGAGCAGCGACTCGGCCGTCCGATCACGGGATGGACCGACATCTATCAACTGGGAGTCCTTGCCGAACATGTCATTGGTGCCCGAGACGACCTACCTCCCGGCGTGGTCGAAGTGGTCGCCAGAGCCCTGTCCGGCGACCCCGACGATCGCTTCACCCGGGTCGACGACTTCCTCCGTGAGCTCCGTCGCGCCATGGGCGCCGACGTGGTCGGGCTCGTCGGTGCCGGGCCGACCGACGAGCCCGTTCGGAATCCCTACAAGGGACTGCGGGCATTCCAGGAGGCCGACGCCGGCGACTTCTTCGGGCGCGAGGACGTCCTGGCAGGTCTGCTGGACGCCGTTCGGGCTCACCCGCTGATCGCCGTCGTCGGCCCCAGCGGTAGTGGGAAGTCGAGCCTGGTCAGGGCGGGTCTGGTCCCCGCATTGCGCAAGGGTGCCGTCGAAGGCGCGGAGGACTGGCTCATCACCGACATGTTCCCGGGTGCCTATCCGTTCGATGAGCTTCTCACCGCGCTGCGCAGGATCGCCGGTGCTCCCGCAGAGACGTCGTTCGAAGACCTCACCCGCGATCCACAGGGGCTGCTCCGAGCGCTCAAGGGCATCCTCGCCGACGAGAGCAGCCGCGTCTTCCTCGTCGTCGACCAGTTCGAGGAAGTCTTCTCCATGGTGACGGATGCCGACACGCGGATGCTCTTCCTCGACAGCCTGGTCGAGGCCTCACACGGGTCGGGCGGCCGGTTCCAGGCGCTGATCACCCTGAGGGCCGACTTCTACGACCGACCCCTCGAATACCACCGGTTCGGCGAGCTGGTCGATTCGGGACTCGTCTCGCTGGGCATGCCCTCTCCGGAGGGCCTGGCCCGTGCCATCAGCGGGCCGGCGCACAACGCCGATCTCGACCTGCAGCCGGGACTCGCTGCCGAGATCGTCCATGACGTCGAGAGCCAACCCGGCAGCCTGCCACTGTTCCAGCATGCCCTCGCCGAGCTGTTCGACGAGCGCGAAGGACGGCTCCTCACCGTCGCCGGGTATCGGCGCACCGGCGGCGTCTTGGGTGCGCTGGGCAGGCGTGCCGAGGAGCTCTACGGGTCCCTCGGCGAGTCGGAGCAGTCCGCCGCCGAGCAGATCTTCCTCCGCCTGGTCACCGTCGACGAGACCAGCGAAGACACCCGGCGACGGGTGCGAAGGAGCGAGTTGGCCGCCCTCGACTTCCCACCGCCCGTCCTCGACTCGGTGCTGCAGTCCTTCGGGAGTCACCGGCTCCTTTCGTTCGACCACGATCCGATAACTCGTGAGCCCACCGTCGAGGTCGCACACGAAGCTCTGCTGAGGGAGTGGTCACGGCTGCGAGAGTGGATCGAAGACCGCCGCCACGACCTGATCATCCGTCGCCGGCTCCAGGCGGCGCTGCGGGACTTCGACGACTCGGGTGGTGCGCCGGGGTTCCTCCTCGGCGAAGGCCGCCTCGACCACTTCGAGTCGTGGGCAAGGGCCACCACCCTCGACCTCACCGGCCCGGAGCGGGAGTATCTGGCAACGAGTCGCCGCGAGGAGGACGCCCGCAGGGTCCGGAGCCGGAGGCGACGGCGCGGGGTAATCGCCGGCCTTAGTGCCATTGCCCTCGTCGCCCTCGTGCTGGCGTCGCTCTTCCTGATCCAGCGAAACAGGGCGGAGCTCGGGGAACGGACGGCTCAGGTGCAACGGCTGACGGCGAGTGCTCGACTCAACATCGAGCAAGACCCCGGCGTTGCCCTGCTCCTGGCGGCCGAGGCGGTGGAGGCCAGCGACGAGCTCGGTGAGGAGGTCGCACGGGAGGCGCTGGCGACGATCCATGCGGTTCTGTTGGGCGGGCGAGCGCCAAGAAGAATCGACGGTGGAGGCAACGTGGTGTGGATCCCGGGCGCCGCAGAGGAGGGGA
>CAZCBO010000330.1:0-2442 GCA_964496825.1 uncultured Acidimicrobiaceae bacterium | reverse complement strand
GATCGGGCCATGGCGTGATCGCCGCTCGGTCGGACTTCGACGAGCTTCGCCGAACGGCCTCCGCAGGCGGTGCTGCGGCCGGATCATTTCGCCATGATCAACTCTCCGCGAACCGCGCAGGTCGTCCTGCTCACCCTGCTGCTCGGCCTCTTGGTTCTCATCGGGACCACCGCGGGCGCGCGTGGCGCCACGGTCGCCGACCGTGACTGCGGCGACTTCGACACCCAGGCCGCGGCCCAGCGCTTCTTCCTCAACAACGACCCGGCGTCGGACCCCCACCGCCTGGACTCCGACGGCGACCGGATCGCGTGCGAGACCCTGCCGTGCCCGTGCAACACGAGCACGTCGGGCACCACCACGAAGACCTCGACGGTGCGCCACAAGGCGCGGATCGTCCGCGTGATCGACGGTGACACCGTCGACGCGCGCCTGCGCAACGGCAAGATCAAGCGTGTGCGCATGATCGGCATCAACACGCCCGAGCGTGGACGGTGCGGCTACACCAGGGCGAGCCGGACGCTGTCGCGGTTCCTTCCGCAGGGTCAGTGGGTGGTGCTCATCTCCGATCCCACGCAGGACCGCATCGATCGGTACGGGCGTTGGCTGCGCTACGTGAAGAAGGGCCGCCGCGACGCCAACCGCCGCCAGGTCGCACGTGGCGTGGCGCGCGTCTACGTCTACGACAACACCCCGTTCAAGCGGGTGACCTCCTATCGCAAGGCACTGCGGGCGGCCAAGGCCGACGACCGGGGCCTGTGGCGCCAGTGCTGGTGACGACGGGGCCGGTGGCCGGGACGAAGGTCCCGGCCACCGGGCCTTCCGACGGATGACCGGACCGGGGTGGATGAGGCAGGGTGCGCGCATGAGCTCCTCACTTCCCAGCGGCGCAGTCGTCGTCGCGATCGACGGCTCCGAGCACGCTGAACGAGCACTGGACTGGGCGGTCGTCGTCGCCGAGCGCGAGCACCGTCCCCTGCTGTTGGTCCACGCCGCCGAGGCGGCCCAGCCCTACTGGGTGGGGCTCGCGGCGATCGACCTGGCGGCTCTCAACGAGTCGATCCAGGAGGCGGGGGAGAGGCTGGTGCGCGATGCGTCGGCGCGAGTGCGGGAGACACATCCGGCGGTGGACGTTCGCACGCACTGCGAGTTCGCCGATGCCCGTGACCTGCTGGTCTCGCTGTCGGCCCGCGCCCACGTGCTGGTGATCGGCTCGCGCGGGCGGGGCGCCGTACGCCGCATCCTGCTCGGCTCGGTGGCGGCCGCCGTGACGCGTCACGCGACGTGCCCGGTCGTGGTGCTGCGACCCCACAGCGAGACCTCGCACGACGGTGGTGTGCTGGTGGGCATCGACGGCACCGACCACTCCTCGGCGCCGTTGGAGTTCGCGTTCCGCGCGGCCTCGTGGACGCAGTCGCCGCTCTCGGTGCTCCACTGCTTCTGGGACCTCACGCGCGAGGACCAGGACGACGTGCTCGTGACCGAGGGCGACCCGGAGTACGCCGAGGAGCGCGCCATGGTGAGCGAGTCCATGGCTGGCCTCCGCGAGAAGTACCCCGACGTGGACGTGCGGGTTCAGCTGGGTCGCGGCCTCGTCGACCGGGTCATGCTGGACCTTGCGCACGGTCGTGACCTGCTCGTCGTGGGCGCCCGCTCCCATGGCGCCCTGGCCGAGGCGTTCCTGGGGTCGGTCGCGACCACCATGCTCGAGTACGCGCCGTGCCCGGTGGCCGTCGTCCCGCGTGAGCTCCCCTGACGGCCAACAGCACCAGGTGCATGCCCCACTCGCGGGCTCGGGCGGCCTCGCCGGACTGCGGTGGCCCAGTGACGTCGGCGAGATAGAAGCTCCTCGGCCGGTCCACCAGGTCGAAGCCACGCGCGCGTAGCGCCCGCGCTGTGTGCTTCGCTGCCGACCCGGGCAGCCACCGAACCGTCGTCACCCGGGTGTCGAAGACGGCGACCCGTGGCCGGTGTGTCCCCGGAGCGAACGCCTGCTCCAACGACTCGAGCCACTCCCGGAGCCCGAACACGGCGCGGGCGGGATCGGCTCCCTTCGCAACGGCGTCCTCGCGGGTCGAGGGGCTGGTCGACGCGAACGCGTGCGTGGGTGCGCCCCGGACCAGCAGGTCGCAGTCAGTGAGGTCGTCGCGCGGGACGTCGCGGATGTCGCTGACGACGATGTCGGCGCCGGCGCGATGGAGGCCCTCGGCGACCTTGCGGGCGAAGTGCTCGGTGTTGCCGAACAGTGACTCGTACACGACCACGGCCTTCACGGCGACCACCTCGTCCTCGGTGCCTCTCGTGCGCCCGGGACCGGGACGACGGTCGTCACCCCCGTCTCCACGGTGGTTCGGCCGGTCGGGCGTCATCAGGGGCTTCCGGGTGCGAACGGCGGGCCGTTGGTCCCTACGGCAGTCGACGTCCGCCGTCGACGCTGGCCTCCCA
>CAZCBO010000329.1:0-2445 GCA_964496825.1 uncultured Acidimicrobiaceae bacterium | reverse complement strand
AAGGGCCCCGAGCTGCTCAACAAGTACGTCGGCGAGACCGAGCGCCAGATCCGGTTGATCTTCCAGCGGGCGAAGGAGAAGTCGGACGAGGGCGTGCCGGTCATCGTGTTCTTCGACGAGATGGACTCGTTGTTCCGGACGAGAGGGACGGGCGTGTCCTCCGATGTCGAGTCCACGATCGTGCCCCAGCTGCTCTCCGAGCTCGACGGCGTCGAAACGCTGAAGAACGTGATCGTGATCGGCGCCTCGAACCGTGAGGACCTCATCGACCCCGCCATCCTCCGGCCGGGCCGTCTCGACGTGAAGATCAAGATTCAGCGCCCCGATCGCGGCGCGGCCCGCGAGATCTTCTCGATCTACCTGGATCCGAGCCTCCCCTTCGACGAGGGCGAACTCGGCCGACACGGCGGGGACGCCGAAGGGATGATCAGCCGGATGGTCGACAGCGTGGTCGGGAAGATGTACGAGGATTCCGAGGAGAACCGCTTCCTCGAGGTCACCTACGCCAACGGTGACCGCGAGATCCTCTACTTCAAGGATTTCGCCTCGGGGGCGATGATCGAGAACATCGTGCGGCGGGCGAAGAAGGATGCGATCAAGCGCGAGATCGCAGGCGATCCGCCCGGCCTGAAGACCACAGACGTGCTCGATGCCATCTCCCAGGAATTCCGCGAGCACGAGGATCTGCCCAACACCACCAACCCCGACGATTGGGCGAAGATCTCCGGGAAGAAGGGCGAGCGCATCGTGTATGTGCGGACGCTCATCGAAGGAGACCGTGAGAGTCGCACCGTCGAGGCCATCACCCCCGGCCAGTATCTGTGATCGTCAATGGCGCTCCCTAAGGTCCTGGGGACCGAGACCGAGTTCGGGATCACCGTCCTCAACCAATCGGATTTCAACCCGGTCCATGCTTCGTCGGCCCTGATCAACGCCTACACCCGCGGTACCCGGATCCAATGGTCGTTCGAGGAGGAATCACCCGGGCGCGACCTGCGCGGGTTCGGTGTGGACGACGGACCAGGCATCGACCTCGAGGCCGGCCTGGTCAACTCGGTCCTGACCAACGGCGCTAGGCTCTACGTCGACCACGCCCACCCGGAATACTCGACACCGGAGTGCGCAGATCCCCGGGCGGCGGCGCTCTACGACAAGGCCGGCGAGGTCATCATGGCGAGGGCGGTGGAGGCGGCGAGCTCGCTCTTCGCCGAAGGAGAGCGCATCGTCGTCCACAAGAACAACAGCGACGGGAAGGGCAACTCCTACGGTGCCCACGAGAACTACTTGATCGCCCGCGACCTGGCGTTCGGCGACATCATCGCCCACTTCACGCCGTTCCTGGTGAGCCGACAGATCTTCACCGGCTCGGGAAAGGTCGGGGCCGAGAACGGGCGCCCCGAGGTCGGGTTCCAGATCAGCCAGCGGGCGGACTTCTTCGAGGAGCAGGTCGGCCTCGAAACGACGCTGAAGCGTCCGATCATCAACACCAGGGACGAGCCCCACGCCGACCCGGCCAAATACCGTCGTCTCCACGTCATCATCGGCGACGCCACGATGAATGAGGTCCAGACGTATTTGAAGATCGGAACCGCGGCGCTGGTGCTCGACGCCATCGAGGACGGTGCGTTGCCCGACCCCATCGGCCTCAGCGACCCCGTCGCGGCCGTGTGGGGTGTCAGTCACGATCCAACCCTGCAGACGACCCTCGAGACCATCGAGGGCGCTGCGATGAGCGCCCTCGACCTGCAGTGGCAATACCTGGAGTGGGTGACCAAGTACGCCCGCTCGGTCGATCTCGATCCGGTATACGAGGACGTGATCATCCGCTGGGAGGAGATCCTCACCGATCTCGAGTCCGATCCGGCGAGCACGGCCGACCGGCTCGACTGGACGGCCAAACAGCGCATTCTCGACGGCTATCGAGAACGGGACGATCTCTCCTGGGATCATCCGAAGCTCCGCCTGCTCGACCTCCAGTTCCACGACGTCGACCTCCGGCGTGGTCTCTACGGCCGCCTGGTGGCCAAGTACCGCGTCCAGCGGCTCTTCAGCGATGCCGAGGTCGATTCAGCCGTGCACGCCGCACCGGTCGACACGCGGGCATTCTTCCGGGGTGAGTGCATGGCCCGCTACACCGGCTCGGTGGTCGCAGCGAACTGGGACTCGCTGGTGTTCGACATCGGAGAAGAAACCCTCAAGCGCGTTCCTATGATGGAGCCGCTGCGCGGAACGGAGGATCACGTAGTGGAGTTGCTCGACGCCTCCGCAGACGCAGCAGCGTTGTTGAAGGCCCTCGGAGGCGATGATGGCTGAACAAGAGAGACCACAGAAGAGAACCGACCGCACCGAAGACACCCAGGTGTCCGAGAACACCGAGGCGACCACCGCAGAGGCCGCCGAGGAACTCACCGACCCGGACTGCGCCGGTTCGCAGCGACTCGAGGT
>CAZCBO010000328.1:0-2452 GCA_964496825.1 uncultured Acidimicrobiaceae bacterium | reverse complement strand
GCGCGAGCGAGAGCGGCACCACCATCGACAGCACCATGTGCTGGGACATGTGCACGCTGAGCAGGACCTCGTCGTACGCCGCCGCCCCGGAGGACGTCGCGACGTAGAAGGTGCCCATGCCGAACGCCCAGGCGATGCTCCGCCCGACCGGCCAGCGGTCACCGCGGCGCCGCAGCACCCGCACGCCGAGCGCGTAGAGACCGCTCGCCCACACGAAGATCACGAAGGGCAGCGGGTCCAGGAACCACTCGGTGAACGCCGTGGTCCACGTCAGTTCCGGCAGCGTCTCGACGTCCGCTGCTGCCGCGCTCACCTGCATCGATTCCTCGCCTCCCCGACTGTGGTCAGCCTAGGCGGCGCCGCGACATCGCGACATTCGAGGGGGCGGAGGTGCTGAACGAGTGACCTACAGCCATAATGGCTCCGTGGCGACGACAGCAACGATCCCGGCATCCCGCCTGCACGGCCAACATGACCGCCCGAGCATGGTGGCCGTCGGGACGATCATCTGGCTCTCCAGCGAGTTGATGTTCTTCGCGGCCCTGTTCGCGGCGTACTTCACGATCCGCTCGGTGAGCCCCGAGATGTGGGCGGAGAACACCGCCCTGCTCAACGTCCCGTTCGCGGCGATCAACACCACGATCCTGGTGTTGTCCTCCGTGACGTGCCAGATGGGCGTCTTCGCCGCCGAGCGCGGCCAGGTCGGCCGCAAGGGCGGCGTCCTGAACATCGGCGGCTGGGGCCTGCGCGAGTGGTTCATCCTCACCTACGTGATGGGCGCCATCTTCATCGGCGGCCAGGCGCTGGAGTACGCCGAGCTCATCGAGCACGGCGTGACGATTCCCCACGACGCCTACGGCACGATGTTCTACCTGACCACCGGGTTCCACGGCATCCACGTCACCGGCGGTCTGCTCGCCTTCCTCTTCGTCCTCGGACGCACCTACCTGGCCAAGCGCTTCACCCACGAGCAGGCGGTCAGCGCCATCGTCGTGTCCTACTACTGGCACTTCGTCGACGTGGTGTGGATCGGCCTGTTCGCCGCGATCTACCTCGTGCAGTGACCGCCATGACCTCCGCCCTGCCCTCCACGACCCGAACCAAGGACACGATGTGCGCCTCCTGAACCGCTCCGCAGGCCGGTTGTCGCGGCACCGTCGCGGACCGCTCGCCGGCCTCTTGGTGCTGACGCTCGGACTGCTCCTGACCGGTGGTCTCTACTCCGCTCTGGCGCCCGCTCAGGCCGACTCCAGCCAGAGTCAGGAGGAGCTGGTCCAGGAGGGGCGACAGCTCTTCCTCGTCGGCTGCGCTTTCTGCCACGGCCCCAACGGCGAGGGCGTCCTCACGCAGAGCGGATCGCAGTACGGTCCGGCGTTGACCGACGTCGGAGCGGCAGCAGTCGACTTCCAGGTGGGCACGGGGCGGATGCCGATGGCCCAGCCGGGCGCCCAGGCGCCCCGCAAGGAGGTCGTCTACACCGAGCGCGAGACCGCAGCCCTCGCGGCGTACGTCGCCTCGCTCGGCACCGGGCCCGCGATCCCGGACGAGGAGCTCTACTCCACCGCCGACCTCGGCGAGGAGGAGCGCGAGGAGCTCATCACCCGCGGCAGCCAGATCTTCCTGGCCAACTGCACCGCCTGCCACAACTTCGAGGGCTCCGGGGGCGCGATGCCGCGCGGTGGCTACGCACCCAAGATCCGTGGGGTCGAGCCCAAGTACATCTACGAGGCCATGCTCACCGGCCCGCAGTCGAGGGACCCCTTCTCCGACGGCAACATCCCCCCCGAGGACAAGAAGGCGGTCATCGCCTATCTCGAGGAGTTGGACGAGCAGCCGAGCTACGGCGGGTTCACCTTCGGCGGCCTCGGCCCGGTGAGTGACGGAATCATCGCGTGGGTCGTCGGAGTCGGTGGACTCGTCGGCTTCGCCGTGTGGATCGCGGCCCACACCACGCGGACCAGCAGGAAGAAGGGCGAAGCGTGAGCGACGAACCCACCACGAGCACCAGCACCGAACTCACCACCGAGGGTCCGGTGCCCAATCCGGGCCTGCCCGCCCACACCTGGCGACCGACCGACGTCGATCCCGCCAAGGAGAAGCGCGCGGAGCGTCAGGTGGCCGGCTTCTTCGGACTCTCGGCCCTGTGTGCCATCGGCTTCGGCGTCGCCTACTTCACTCTCGACGGCGGCAAGCAGACGGCCGACACCGTCGCCGGCATCGGTTCGCTGAACCTCGCCCTGGGCGTCGGACTCGGCGGCGCGCTGCTCTTCATCGGCATCGGCATCATCCACTGGGCCCGCAAGCTCATGGGCGACCACGAAATCAGCGAACTGCGCCATGCAGCAGCCTCCCCGGAGGAGGACCGCCAGGGCAGCCTGCAGGCGCTCTCGCAGGGCGTGGAGGAGTCCGGCATCGGCCGCCGTCCCCTGATCCGCAACTCGCTGCTGGGCGC
>CAZCBO010000327.1:0-2503 GCA_964496825.1 uncultured Acidimicrobiaceae bacterium | reverse complement strand
AGGAGGTCACCCGGTACCGCGACGCCACGCAGTACCTGTGGGACCAGTCGATCCGGCTCATCAACAAGGGATACACCCCGGTCGAGCTGCAGCACGAGCTGAAGGACCTGCCCGATCACCTCCACCAGCCACCGTATTCGGTCCCGACCTACGGGACACCGTTCACCGGTGTGCCCGAGTTCTTCACCGGATGGGTGAGCTGGTTCAACGGCGATGCCACCGACCTGTTCCCCAGCGAGCCGAAGCGCTACGCCGAGCAGATGCTCGAACTGATGGGCGGCGCCGAAGCGGCGCTCGATGCCGCCAAGGCCGCCCATGCGGACGGCGACCACCAGTTCGCCGCCGAGCTGGCCAAGCTCGTGGTACGAGCCGAGCCGGAGAACGAGGACGCCAAGCTGGTTAAGGCGGCCGCCTTGCGTGCTCGCGGCTACCAGGAACTGAACCCGATCGCCCGCTCGTGGTACCTCACCGGCGCCCTCGAGCTGGAAGGAGCCTTCGACCCCACCGAGGTGCTCCAGGGGGCGTTGCAGCAGTTCGAGACCGGGGCCACGGCGACCGACACGATCGACGGCTGGCGGTACTTGCTCGATGCCGAGGCAGCCGGAACGACGGAACTCGCGGTCGGTATCCGTTCCACCGACGACGGCACCGAGAGGACGGTGATGCTGCGCAACAGCATCCTCGACATCTCCGAAGGGATCGGCGACGTCGATGCGGTGGTGGAGATCGCAACGGCAGACCTGGCGGGCACTCCTGCGGTGCACGCGGCCAAGACTGTCTCCGGCGATGCCGACACGTTTGGCAGGCTCGTCGGACTCCTCGACACCGAAGCAGCCGGGTTTTCGATGCACCAGCGCTGAGGCGTCTCGCCGCGCTCTATCCTCCCCGACGACACGAGGGGAGGAGCCCGACATGGCACGCAAGGACTTCGAGGGCGTCATCAACATCGATGCGCGGGATTCGACGCCCGACTGGGAGCCCTTCCTGCAGCCGACCGCGCCCGAGGATGCTCCGAACGTCCTGATCATCCTTTGGGACGACGTCGGCTACGGGGCCATGGACACCTTCGGCGGCCCGATCGAGACCCCGACGATGACCCGCATCGCCGACCAGGGCATCCGCTACTCCAACTTCCACACCACCGCCCTGTGTTCGCCGACGCGATCGAGCATCCTCAACGGACGCAACGCCACCAGCAACGGGCTGTCGATCATCACCGAGGGCGCCGACGGGTTCCCCGGCAGCTCGGGACGGATTCCCTTCGAGAACGGTTTCATGGCCGAGGTTCTCGGCGAGGCGGGATGGAACACCTACGCCATCGGCAAGTGGCACCTCACCCCTGCCGACGAGGTCGACATGTCGGCATGGCGCCATCGATGGCCGCTCGGCCGCGGCTTCGAGCGCTACTACGGGTTCCTCGGTGGTGAGACGCACCAGTACTACCCGGACCTGATCTACGACAACCATCCCGTCGAGCAGCCCTACGGACCCGACGAGGGATACCACGTCTCCAAGGATCTCACCGAAAAGGCGATCCAGTTCATCCGCGATGCCAAGGCGATCAACCCGGAGAAGCCCTGGTACATGTACTTCTGCCCCGGTGCCGCCCACGCGCCCCACCACGTCTGGAAGGAGTGGGCCGACAGGTACCAGGGCAAGTTCGACATGGGCTACGAGGCGATCCGGCCCGGGATCCTGGAGAACCAGAAGAAGATGGGGATCCTGCCCGACGACGTCGAGCTGACCTCGATCAACCCCCACGGTGAGCCCGACGTCACCGGTCACGACGGCGCACCATGGCCGCAGCTCGACTATGTGAAGCCGTGGGACTCGCTCAGCGACGACGAGAAGCGGCTCCACGCCAGGATGGCCGAGGTGTATGCCGGGTTCGTCAGCTACACCGATCACGAGATCGGCCGGCTCATCGACTACCTCGAGGAGTCGGGCCAGCTGGAGAACACGATCGTCATCATCTCGTCGGACAACGGTGCCAGCGCCGAGGGCGGGCCCAACGGGACGTTCAACGAGAACAAGTTCTTCAACAACGTCCCAGACACCGCCGAGGCCAACCTGCCGTTCATCGACAACCTCGGCGACCCGACGACCTACAACCACTACTCGAGCGGGTGGGCCTGGGCCTTCGATACGCCGTTCCCGTACTGGAAGCGCAACGCCGGATACGAGGGAGGGGTCAGCGACTCCTTTGCCATCTCCTGGCCGGCGGGGATCAAGGAGCGCGGGGTGCGGCACCAATACGTCCACGCCGTCGACATCGTTCCGACCCTCTACGAGATGCTCGGCGTCGAGCCGCCCGAGACGGTGAAGGGCTACACCCAGACCCCGCTCGAGGGGGAGTCGTTCGCGGTGTCGTTCGCCGACGCCGACGCCCCGGGGCGTGAGACCCAGTTCTATGCGATGCTCGGCCAGCGGGCCATCTACCACCAGGGCTGGCTGGCCAACACGCTGCACCCGCCGCTGTCGGGGTGGAGTAACTTCGACAAGG
>CAZCBO010000326.1:1977-2504 GCA_964496825.1 uncultured Acidimicrobiaceae bacterium | reverse complement strand
CTCGAACCTAAGCGGCCCCCTCACCGGTGACCTAGGGACGAAGGGCCCGATCTCGCGTGCGACAATCCGGTCGCCGTCCGTGAGAAGGCCCCGTGAGCAAGTACGCAGACGTGCGCTTCTACGCCGGGCTGCAGGACTTCCTGGCGTCCGACCGCCGGTCGGGAATGGTCACCAGGACCTTTGACGTCCCCGGCAGCGTCAAGGACCTGATCGAAGCCTGCGGTGTGCCCCACACCGAGGTCGAGCTGATCCTCGCCAACGGCCGCCCCGTCGACTTCTCCTACCGGGTACAGGACGGCGACCGGATCAGCGTCTATCCCCCGTTCGGCCGCCTGGACGTTGATCCGACGTGGCAGGTGAGCCCGGAGCCGCTGCCGACACCTCGCTTCGTCCTCGACAACCACCTCGGCAGGTTGGCAGCCTTCCTGCGTCTCCTCGGATTCGACGCGGCCCACGACACCGCGTGGACCGACCGGCGGCTCGTCGAGATCTCGAGCGGAGAGGACCGCACGCTGTTGACCCGGGAC
>CAZCBO010000326.1:0-1967 GCA_964496825.1 uncultured Acidimicrobiaceae bacterium | reverse complement strand
CCTGTTGATGCACGGCGTGCTCACCCGCGGCTACTTCGTGCGGTCGACCGATCCCCAGGAGCAGGTGATCGAGGTTGCCCGCCGCTTCGACCTCGTCTCGTCGCTGGATGCGTTCTCGCGATGCATGGCCTGCAACGGCGAGCTGCGCGCCGTGGAGAAGGACGACATCGCCGAACGGCTCACGCCCAGGACGCGGGAGCACTACGACGACTTCCGCACGTGCACCGGCTGTGAGCGGATCTACTGGAAGGGCTCCCACTACGCCGAGCTCCGGAGGGTCGTCGACCGCGTCGAGGCGGCGCTGACACGGTGAGGTAACCGTCCGCCGGGCCGACGGCATCGCGAAGGGGAGCCTCAGCCCTCCTCGACCACGGCGCGCAGGGCGTCTTCGAACCGAGCGACATCGCCGTAGGTACGGACCGAGTCGGCTTCCTCGGCGCTCATCGGCCCGAAGGCCACCTTCGTCATCGCAAGGACGGTGTCGTCACCGTCGGCGGTGAGGGTGTACTCGGCGTCGAGGAGGACACCGGGCATGAGCCGGCCCCTGGTGGCGAACCGGTGCGGCGGGTCGTAGACGGTGACCCACCCGTATAGGTAGCCGGCGTCGTCCCCCCAGTCCTCGAAGTGACGGCCGCCGACCCTCGGCTCCACGATCACCGACCGCACCCGGTCCTCGCCATAGGTGAACGGGAACCATTCCGGTGTCTCGTCGGTCAGGGCCCGGAACAGGCGCTCCGGTGTGGCGCGAAAGCGCAGCTCGGTCTCGATCCGGATCGTGTGAACGTCGTCGGTCACGGTCGCCATGGCGTCTCCTCCTCGGTCGTCGATGTGACGTTCCAATGCCAGGAACTCGGCAGCGGCCAGATTGCCCAACGGCTCGACCCACCGCTCGTACCAGCGGCGCAGCGGCACCGGGTTCAGAGAGTTGAAGCGGTGACGGCCGCGGCGACGGGCGACGACGAGGCCGGCGTCGGTCAACACGCCGAGGTGCTGCATGACGGCGAACCGGCTCAGCTCGGGGACTGCCTCGGCGAGCTCTCCGGTGGTGCGGGGTCCGTGGGCGAGCAGGTCGAGCAGGTGCCGACGTAGCGGGTTGGCCAGCGCCTTCCACACCTCGGGGTAGGCCTCGGTTGGGGCCTGGATCGTCATGTGATAATAATATCACATAACCCCAACCTGGACACGGCCTCGGCGGGTCGCCGTGCCACCGGTGTCCGATCCGCGGGACTTTGTGCCCTGGTTACGGTGGTGGCGGCAGGGGAACCTACACCTACAGGGTCAACCGGGCCCTCGCGTGCTGGCGCGCGCCGAACGGCTAAGCGCAGACCGAGGGCCTGGTTCCCCATCTCGGGCGCAACGGGAGGCAACGATGCGTTCTTCCGGCTTCACCGGTCGCCTCGCCGGCGTGGCGGCTCGTCATCCATGGTGGACGATCCTCGCGTGGGTGGTCGTCATCGCCGCCGGCGTGGTCTTCGCCGGCACCCTCGGCGACGTGTTGAGCAACGAAGACCGCCTGCTGGTCTCAACCGAAAGTGAGACGGCCGACGATCTGATCGCGGCGCACTCGGCACAAGCGGCGGACACCTACGAAGAGCTGGTCGTCGTCGAAGCGGACGACCTCACCGTCGACGACCCCGCCATGATCGCAAAGATCGACACCCTCGCCGCCGCGATCCGCGCCACCGACCATGTGCTCGGTGCGGTGAGTTTCCGGGATCAGGTCCCGGGTCTCGTCTCTGCCGACGGCACGGTGGCGCTCATCCACGTGACCCTCGACGCCGATGGGGAGGCAGCCGACGTGGTCGTGCCGCTCCTGGCCACCCTCGACGGCGCCGAGGAGGCCGGGTTCCGGGTCACCACGCTCGGCGACGGAAGCGTCTATGACGAGTTCAACGACCTCGCCGAGCAAACCCTGATGAGAGGGGAGGCCTTCGGCTTACCCATCGCCATCCTGATCTTGGTGCTGG
>CAZCBO010000325.1:0-2506 GCA_964496825.1 uncultured Acidimicrobiaceae bacterium | reverse complement strand
GGACGACTCCACCCACGTCGTGTCCGCCAACCAAGAATGGATCGAAGTCAACCTCCGCTGACGACAGCGTTATGAGCGACGAGCCCCAACGGCAGGACGAAGTCCGGGGCCCCGAGACCGGGGCCCTGGACTCCCTGCCCGGACCGGCCGAAGCGTGGAACAGGCGGGTTGCCATCGGTCACCCGCGGGCGATGCTCTCCGCTCTCGGCGTCCTCCTGTACTTCGTCGCAGCCACGGTGTGGTTGCCCTCCACGCTGCTCCGGTCCTCCCTGCTGGCCGGAGCCAGCCGAACCGTCGCCGATGCGGTTGCCCTCGTGGTATGGCTCCTCGGATTCGGTATCGGGCTGTGGGGGCTCAGGAGGGCACAGGATCGGGCGTGGATATGACCGTCGCCGACCTCGAGTACTTCGATCTCAACATCCCCTGCCTCGCCGCCTGCCCGGTACATACCAACGCCGGTGCCTATGTCGCGGCGATCGCCGACGGTGACGATCGCTTTGCCTACCTGACGGCACGACTGCCCAACCCCTTCGCCTCGGTGTGCGGTCGAGTCTGTGCCGCACCGTGCGAGGACGCCTGTCGACGGGGGGAGATCGATCGACCGATCGCGATCCGGGCCCTCAAGCGATTCGTCACCGAGCAGTACGGTGCCGAAGCCCGCGCCAGCAGCCTGTGGGCCGCCACGGGCCGGGCACCGAGCGTGGACCGGCCGCAGCACATCGGCATCGTCGGGGGCGGACCGGCCGGGCTCTCCGCCGCCCACGACCTCCGCCTCCAGGGCTACCAGGTGACGCTGTACGAGGCGGCCACCGAGCTCGGGGGGATGATGCGCCTCGGGATTCCGGAGTACCGGCTGCCACGAGAGCTCCTCGATCGTGAGATCCAGGGGATTGTCGACCTCGGCCTGGAGGTCCGGCTCGGTACGCGACTGGGAACAGACGTGACGCTCACCGATCTGCGCGACCAGCACGACGCGGTGTTTCTCGCCGTCGGCGCCACGCGAAGTCGCGATCTCGACATCCCGGGTCACGACGCCGACGGCGTCTTCCGAGCACTCGAGTTCCTCCTCAACGTCAATCGCGGCTTCCACGTGGATGTCGGTGAGAAGGTCGTGGTGATCGGCGGTGGAAACGTGGCGATGGATGCCGCCAGGACCGCGCTGCGCACCGCCGCCTATCGCGAGAGGGTCGACGATGCCGCCGATGAACAGTCGGGCTACCCCATCGACGTCGCCCGCAGCGCCCTGCGCGCCGGAGCCACCGAGGTCACCATCGTCGCGCTCGAGGCGCGTGACGAGATGCCGGCTGCCGAGTTCGAGATCACCGAGGCAGAGGAGGAGGGGATCCGCTTCGTGCATCGACGCGGTCCTCACGCGGTGCTCACCGATGCCGACGGGCGGGTCGACGCGCTCCTCACCGTCGGCGTCACCCGGGTCTTCGACGAGGACGGCCGGTTTGCCCCGAGCTTCGACCGCGAGGATGTCGGGGCGTTCGAAGCCGATTCGGTGATCCTCGCCATCGGCCAGGCCGTGGACCTCGAAAGCCTCGGCGAGTACGCCCCCGATGTCTCCAACCGCCGGACGATCGCGGTCGACCCGACCACCCTGCGCACCTCGTTACCCGGGGTCTGGGCGGGCGGTGATGCCGCCTTCGGCCCCCGCAACCTCATCGACGCCATCGCCGATGGGCGCCGGGCGGCGGCCTCGATCCACGCCGAGCTTTCACCCGACGACGTCACGGCAACGAAGCGCCAAGGCACGATGACGATCGTCGACGGGTTCCATCGACTCCCCGATCTCTACGATGAATGGGACCGGCTCCCCGTCCCATCACTCCCCACGCAGCGACGCATCGGCCTCCAGGAAGTGGAGACGGGGTACACCGAGGCAGAGGCCCGCCTCGAGGCCGGTCGCTGCCTCCGCTGCTTCCTCAACATCCTGCTCGACGTCGACGCCTGTGTCCTGTGTGGCCTGTGCGCCGACGTCTGCCCCGTCGACGTCATCTCGCTGGTGCCGGCAGCGAGCCTCGGTGGGGCCGAAGGGTCGACGACTCTGCTCCTCGACGAGTCGCGCTGCATTCGATGCGGCCTCTGTATCGATCGCTGTCCGAGTCGGGCGCTCTCGATGGGCATGTGGACGGGGTTCGGCGTTCCCGAGCCGGTCCCGATCCATGTCGGAGGCGTGGTATGAAGCCCTCGCTCACCCAGCGGGTTCGGGAGACCGCGGTCGGCGGGTCGGTGTTCCGGGTTCCGGGACGGGATACGAAGCGAGAGCGCGCCGCGGCGCACTGGTCGAGCTTCTTCCTCCACATCTACCCGGTGAAGGTGCGACGCGAGGAGCTCGAGTTCAGCCACTCCTGGTTCCTCGGGATCGTCTCGCTCACCCTCTTCGTCTCGCTGGTGGTCTCCGGTGTCTACCTCATGTTCTTCTACCTGCCCTCCCCGACGAGCGCGTACGGGGACATCCAGATCCTGCAGACCCAGGTCGCCTTCGGGCAGTTCATGCGCA
>CAZCBO010000324.1:0-2507 GCA_964496825.1 uncultured Acidimicrobiaceae bacterium | reverse complement strand
GGAGTTCGTCGACCAGTACGTGGTCGATGCGGAGGAGGCGCAGTCCCTTTCGAAATGGGCCCCACGTTCGCGGCGGGCGGTCGGAGGCCTCGGCAATGCCGTCCTGCAACGACCGGGCAAGTCGCCGGTAAGCCGGCCACCTTGGTGTGGCGTTGAAGTCACCACAGACCACGCGTCGAGTAGCCGTCGAGCCGGCGATCCGGCGCTCGATCGCCTCGATCTGATCGCGACGGTCCCGCGTGGTGGACCAAGGCCATCCGTCGATCGGGTTCCTCAGGTGCACGGCGAAGACCTCGACCGGAGCGGCAAACTCGCTCCACTGCTCGGGTTCGAGCGTCGCCACGAGCCCGGTCCTGTGAGGCATCGGCAACTCCTCCCAGACGACCGGCCGGGTCGCCGCCATCCCGACGGCCGACCGCTTCCGACCGGGTGTGGCCACGTGATGGTGCGGGAAGTGATCCTCGATGACCGGGCGCACCCGAGTGGTCAACTCCTGCACCGCGAGGATGTCGGGTCGAACGTCTTCGAGGGCAAGCGCCAGCGTCTCCGGCTCTACCCCCCTCGTGTGCAGGAGGTTCGCGGTCATCAGCCGGATGGTGTGCATCGCCTGTGGCAGGCCGTCGGCTCAGCTCGCCGGCTCGTATCCGAGGTCGGCGAGCGCCGCCCGGATCCGCACCGCCGCTTCGTCGAGGGACTCGGCGGAGGCGTTGGGGTCGGCGTTGGCGAAGTCGAGGTCGGTGACGGTATCGATCGGGGTCACGTGGAGATGGACGTGGGCAACCTCGAGCCCGGCGATCATCATCCCCACCTTGGTGGGCCGGAAGGCGGCGTCGATAGCCTTGCCGACGACCTGGGACACAGCGGTGAGGTGGGCCAGGAGCTCGGGGTCGACGTCGACCCAATGCTCCACTTCCTCAACCGGCACGACCAGGGTGTGCCCCTGCTTCAGCGGGGCGATGGTGAGGAAGGCCACCACGCGGTCGTCGCGCCACACGAACCGTCCGGGGATGTCCCCGTTGATGATCGAGGTGAAGACCGAGGCCATGGCGCGAGCGTAGCGAGCCGTGCTCGGATTCGATTGCCGGTAGCCTATGCCGCCATGGCCAACCGGTTCCTGCGCTGGATCTACCTGCTCGACATGGCGTCGCTGGCGGTCGGCATCGCCGTGGCGTCCCTGTTCGTCTTCGAGACCCCCCTTCCCTGGACGGCGGATACTCCGGGGTCGATCTGGCCCTTCCTCACCATGCTGTTCGCCGGCTGCACGTTCGGCTCCTACGTGAGCTTCCGCTCCTGGGGCAAGGCGGCACCCCGCCCGACGTACGGGCGGGCGGTGGCGATCGTGCTGTTCACCTTCGCTTTCACCGCCGCCGGGCTCGTGTTGACCCGCGTCTATTGGTCCCGGCCGATGTTCGCTATCACCCTCGCCGTCTGGCTCGGCGTGGCTCTCGCCCACCGGGCGGTGCTGCGGCGGCGCCCCTGGACCGAGCAGATGGTCGTCGTCACCGGCGAGAAGCAGCTCGCCGAGGACATCAGGAACACCCCCCACGCCGAGGTGCTCGCCGTCTTCAATCCCGGCGAGCAGCCCCCCGGCGAGCCGCTCGATCCGGAGGTCTCGGTGGTGGTCGACCTGCGGGCGGTGCTGTCCGAGGAGATGGCCCAGTACGTGTCGTCGGCAAACATCGCCGGCTACCGGATGCGGTCGCTGACCGAGACCTATGAGGAGCACACCGGCCGGCTCCCCATGGTGCACCTCGCCGAGGGGTGGGAACTCACCCAGCCGGTGGAGCGCTCGAGCTACGCCCCGGTCAAGCACGGCATCGATGTCGTGCTCACCGTGCTCACCGCACCGATCTGGCTCCTCGTCGGGGCGGTGGTGTGGGGGGCAATCAGGCTCGAATCCCCGGGCCCCGCCCTCTACCATCAGAGGCGGATCGGCCGCAACGACCGGGAGTTCACCCTCCACAAGTTCCGCACCATGCGTCACGACGCCGAGGAGGACGGGCCGCAGTTTGCAACCCTCGACGACCCCCGCATCACCAGCGTCGGCCGGTTCCTCCGCAAGAGCCGGCTCGACGAGATCCCCCAGCTCTGGAACGTGCTGCGGGGCGACCTCAGCATCGTCGGCCCCCGTCCCGAGCGGCCCGTGTTCGTCGAGGAGTACGAGCGCACGATCCCGTTCTACGGGAGCCGGCACCTGATCCGGCCCGGCGTCACCGGATGGGCCCAGGTCAACTACGGCTACGCCGACGACGAGGCCGACGCCGTCGAGAAGCTCACCTACGACCTCTACTACGTCAAGAACTCAGGTGTGTGGCTCGATCTGCAGATCCTCGGCATGAGCATCTGGACGGTGCTCAGCGGCTTCGGCGCACGTTGAGGTGAAGGTCGAGCGGACCGAGCTGGACGGCGTCCTCATCCTCCAACCCGAGGCGTACCGCGACGACCGGGGCGCGTTCCACGAGAGCTTCAATGAGGAGGCCTTCATCGCGGCGACCGGGTTCGACGGA
>CAZCBO010000323.1:0-2523 GCA_964496825.1 uncultured Acidimicrobiaceae bacterium | reverse complement strand
CGGGCGTGATGACGCCGGGGCAGTTCGGGCCGACCAGGCGCGTCGCCTTGTCCTGCAGGTAGCGCTTGGCCCTCACCATGTCGGCGATCGGGATGCCCTCGGTGATCGTCACCACCAGCGGCATACCTGCATCGGCGGCCTCCATGATGGCGTCCGCGGCGAAGGGCGGCGGGACGTAGACCACCGAGGCATCGGCGCCGGTCTCGGCCATCGCTTCCTCGACGGTGCGGAAGATCGGAAGCTCGACGCGATACACGTCCTCGCGCCCCGGAACGCCCGAATGGTCGGTCTCCCCTTCGAAGACCTCGGTCTCGCCGGCCCGGCTCGGGTGCACCGCCCCGACCATCCGCGTCCCGTAGGCGATGGCCTTGTCGGTGTGGAAGCG
This sequence comes from uncultured Acidimicrobiaceae bacterium, assembly GCA_964496825.1. Taxonomy (GTDB): domain Bacteria; phylum Actinomycetota; class Acidimicrobiia; order Spongiisociales; family UBA5794; genus JACZST01. Next base: position 2,138 of record CAZCBO010000323.1, on the reverse strand, counting down.
GCCGGTCTTGCCCATCCCCTGGACGATGACCCCGGTGTTCTTCCCCACGAGCACGCTCATGTGAGCTCCAGGATCTTCTCGGCGCCGTCCTTCATGTCGGAGGCGTTGACGACGTCGAGGCCCGACTCGTCGAGGATCCGCTGCCCATCCTCGACGTTGGTGCCCTCCAGCCGAACCACCAGTGGCACCTCCAGGCCCACCTCTTGGACGGCAGCCACGATCCCGGCAGCGATGACGTCGCACCGCATGATCCCTCCGAAGATGTTGACGAAGATGCCCCGGACGTCCTCGTCGGCGGTGATGATCTTGAACGCCGCGGTGATCTGATCCTGGTCGGCGCCGCCCCCGACGTCGAGGAAGTTGGCCGGGTCCCCGCCCACGGTCTTGATGACGTCCATCGTGGCCATCGCCAGACCGGCGCCGTTGACCATGCACCCGATGTCCCCGTCCAGCTTGATGAACGACAGGCCGTACTCGCGCGCCTCCAGCTCGGCGGGGTCCTCCTCGGTGACGTCGCGCAGCTCGGCGATCGCTGGATGCCGGTAGAGGGCGTTGGCGTCGAAGGAGACCTTCCCGTCGAGGGCCATGACCTCGCCGTCGGTTGTGACGACGAGGGGATTGATCTCGACGAGATCGGTGTCCAGGGCGACGGCGGCCTCGGTGAACGCCTGGAGGAACCGCACCCCGCTCTTCAACGCCTCCCCCTCGAGCCCGAGGCCCCAGCCGATCGATCGGGCCTGGAAGGGCAGCAGCCCGAAGGCGGGGTCGATCTCCTCGGTGATGATCTTCTCCGGAGTGTTCGCCGCGACCTCTTCGATCTCGGTACCGCCCTCGGTAGAGGCCATCACGATGTTGCGCGACGAGGCCCGGTCCAGCAGGATCGAGAGGTAGAGCTCGCGGTCGATCTCGATGCCCTGCTCGATGTAGAGCCGGTTCACCTGTTTGCCTTCCGGACCCGTCTGGATCGTGACCAGCGTGGAGCCCAGCATCCGGCCGGCCAGCTCGCCCACCCGCGCCTCGGCGGCCTCGACGCCGCCGGCGATCCCCTCGGTGACGACGTTGACACCACCGACGTCCGGGTGCTCCGTGAAGCGGCCCTTCCCCCGCCCGCCGGCGTGGATCTGCGCCTTCACCACGACCACGGGATTCCCGCTCTCCTCGATGATCGACCGCACCGCGGCGACGGCCTCCTCGACGGTGGTAGCCACGCGCCCGATGGGGACCGCGATCCCGCGCTCGGCGAACAGCTCCTTGGCCTGATGCTCGTGGATCTTCACGTTGTCGACAGGTTGTCGGCGACCCACTGCTCGATCTCCTCGAGCGGCGTGCCCGGGGTGAACACGGCGGCGATCCCTGCCTCGCGGAGCGACTCGAAGTCCTCCTCGGGGATGATCCCCCCTCCGAAGACCACGATGTCCGAGGCGCCCTCGGCGGCCAGGGCCTCGACCACACGGGGGAACAGGGTGAGGTGGGCCCCCGAGAGCGTGGAGAGTCCGACGCCATCGACGTCCTCGTCGACCGCGGTCCTGGCGATCTGCTCGGGGGTCTGATGCAAGCCCGAGTAGATCACCTCGCAGCCGGCGTCGCGCAGGGCCCTGGCCACGATCTTGGCCCCGCGATCGTGCCCGTCGAGGCCGGGCTTGGCGATCAGGACGCGGGTCGGCATCGGCGCTGAGGCTAGCCCTGCGGCAGATCGTCCGAGCCTGCGACCGACCGGGCCGCGTTGTGGCCGATCCAGCCGCCGTAGAGCACGGCGGCGGCTCCGATCACCGTCGTGGCCAGGGCCATCCGCCAGGCGACGTCGTCCGCGGGACGAACCAGGAGGAGGATCATCCCGCCGATGGCGAAGATCCAGCCGCCGATCGAGATCCACTTCCCGCCCGCCTCGTGGGCGGTGTACCAGGCCTCGTAGGACGCCATCGTCGCCGAGGTCCGGATGCCCGCCCAGCGATTCGGGGAGAGGAGGCCCCGCCGGCCGGCCCTGCCGAGTGCCACGACGACCGATCCACCGAGGGCCATGGCGACGGCCGCGATCGTCACGCCGGGAGCAGGTACCGGATGACGTCCGCTGCGGTGTACGTGTCGCGGCCCGGCTCGAGGAACCGGGCGACGTTCTTCACGTCGTCGCCCGAGGTGAC
>CAZCBO010000322.1:0-2534 GCA_964496825.1 uncultured Acidimicrobiaceae bacterium | reverse complement strand
GGCCCATCCGTAGGCCGGGAGCACGCAGGCGGCGCCCAACCCGACCACCGTGTAGAGAACACCCAGACGGCGTATGCCGACCGGGTGCGGGCGCGTGGACCAGATCCCCGCCGCCACGGTGCTGAACCCGATGGCAAGCGGCACGTTGACCCACGCCTCGCCCTCGATCCAGCTGCCGTCGGGATCGGTGAGGCCGAGTGCCAGGCCCGCGGAGACCAGGCCCGTGGCAAGGGCGGGCAGCGCGAGCCACGGCCACCATGCGGCGACCGTGGCTCCACGCGTCGTACCCATGGGCTCAGTCTGTGGCAGACACCTGGTGCTACGGACGATTTCCTCGAATCGCCGACTCGGCGTCGTCTGGACGCATCACGGCGGTAAGGGCGACCGCGATCATCCAGACCAGAAGGAGCAGGAACGGGATCGGCACATAGGCATCAGGGCGCAGGACCCCGACCACACCGGCGACGACTCCCAGTCCACCTGCGACCGCCGCCCACCAGGCGAGCCAGCGGGGGAACTCCGTGGCGAACAGACCGACCCCGGTCGCCAGGAACACGACCGACATCAGAAAGCCTGAGATGACGAACGCCTGGTCGTTCACCGAGATCAGCGCCTCTGCCGTCATGGGATCGAGCGTGTCGGGCATGGAGTACACCGTCATCATCGGCGCAGCAGACCCGACCTTGACGGCGAGCATGGCCGAGCCGGCGATCCCGGCCGTGACTGCGACCACCGGGACACGCGGGAACAGGAATGTCACGAGCCAGGCGAAGAGCACCGCGAGCGCGACGAAGCCGAGCAGTTCCAGCGTGTATGCGAGGTAGGCGATCGTGGGCAGCCCTTCCCGGGCCTCGGCGAGGATGGCCTCGCCGCTGCTTCCCGGGCCGGCGTACACCCCGTTACCAACCAGGGGGCCAAGACTGGCGAGGAGCGCGGAGATGATCAGAGTGCGGTTTCGTTTCACGTGATCGACTCTCGGGGCCGACCGGGTCCCGGCGCACGGGCCCGGGGTCCCGTCCTGCCGGGACCCCGGAACTGGGCCCAGCTCCGAAGTAGCCGCAGACCCGGGGCGGTCCGGCCGCCCGAACTCGCCACATCCGAGCGCTCGAGCTGAGCGTCAGACCGGCTCCCTTCTGTTGTCAAGCGGTCGATTTCAGCGATGGGTTCCGGTCGGAGGGGGTGGGGCGTAGCGTCGGGTCTGCGGGTCCGGGAAGTGGCTGATCCGAAGTGTCGATGTGCGGGGGCAGGTCGACCGCGCTGGATTCTTGAGTCGCCCCGCAGTGCCCTCCCGGACCCGTTTCTTCTGCGGCTTGAGCGTCGGCGACGAGGCGGCGGTAGATGACGTCGGAGATCCGGCGTTTGAGGCAGCGCAGCGCTTCCATCGGTGTCTTGCCAGCGGCGAGCTTGCGGCGGTAGTAGGCGCGGCCTTCGGTGTCGTGGCGCAGCTGGACGACCGCGGCGATGTGGATGACGTGGTTCAGCCGCCGGTTCCCGGCCCGGGAGAGCCGGTGACGGATCTGCTCCCCGGAGGAGGCGTCCAGGGGTGCGGTGCCGGTCCAGGAGGCGAACCGGTTCCGGTTGGCGAACCTCGCGACGTCCCCGACGTCGGCGAGGATCCGGGCGGCGCCGGCGGGGCCGATGCCGTGGATGTCCATCAGCGTCGATCCACGCGCGAGCACCGCGGCGTTGAGTTCGGCCTTGATCTTCTTCAGCTTCTTGTCGACCACGACGAGGTCGGCGATCTCCTCGGCGGCGATCCGGCGGCGGGTCTTCCCGGCGAGGTCGCGGGGGCGGACCGAGGCCAGCATTGCCTTGGCCTGCTGGGCAGACAGGTCCTTCTTGCGTTGCCCGGGGATCAGCTCAGAGAGCAGCCGCTGCAGCCGGTTGACGGTCTGCACCCGCGACCGCGACAGCTCGTCACGGCGGTCGGTGAGCATCCGCAACGCCTCGAGCTCACCATCGAGTGCGACCACCCGCAGCCCGGGAGTGGTGACCGCGACCATCGCGATCGAGTGCGCGTCCAGGGCGTCGGTCTTGCGGTTGTGCCCGGTGTCCAACGCCCGTGCCCGGGCAGCGAGCTTGGCCGGCACGTCGAGGACCCGTTCACCCGCCTCGACCAGGCGCTGCGCCAACGGACGGCCGGCCCCGTTGGCACCCTCGACCGCCCAGACCCGGTTCGGCCAGGCCTTCACATACGAGCGCATCGCGGCGTAGCCGGCCCTGTCCGTGCGGTATCTGCCGGACCCCAGCAGCTGGCCGTGGTCGTCGACGACCTCGATCGACGCCGACAGCTTGTGGGGATCGACCCCGATGATCACTTCTCTCACGCGGTGCTCCTGCACTCCTCGAACCGGTACGGACGGCGAGGTGGGCAGTGCTACTACGAGCTGGGCAGTCCCCTCTTGAGCCACGCCTCGTCACGGTGCCCGGCGGTGCGCAGTCCAGATGAGAGCCACACCCAACCAGGGGTGGGCAGCCGCAGAGAGAGCGTCCCGCCGGACACCTGGACCGAGTCTGGCCAGACACCGATCCTG
>CAZCBO010000321.1:0-2558 GCA_964496825.1 uncultured Acidimicrobiaceae bacterium | reverse complement strand
TTCCTCTACGGCGCCTTCCGGATGCACCCGGTCGCCGGACGATTCGGACCACTGCCGGGAGGGGGTGCGCCGCCACCGCGAGACGAGTATCTCGTCGCCGAGTTCACCACCTACCACTCGTGCTGCCAGAACCGGGTCATCAACATCCACATCATCGCCGACGCCGTCGATGGAGTGGTCGTCGCTCCCGGGGAGACGTTCTCGCTCAACGGCCAGGCCGGGCCGAGAACCGAGGCGAAGGGCTACGTCAGGGCCGGGGCCATCATCGGTGGCGAGCTGTACTGCTGCGACCATCCGGTCAACGTTGGTGGCGGCGTCAGCCAGTTCGCCACCACGCTCTACAACGCGGTGTTCTTCGGGGGATACGAGGACGTTACGCACCGGCCGCACACGATCTACTTCAGCCGGTACCCGATGGGCAGAGAGGCGACGATCGTGTACCCGACGCCCGACCTCGTGTTCCGGAACGACACGGTGGACCCGGTGCGGATCGACACGTCGTACACCTCCACCAGCATCACGGTGCGGCTGTACGGCAACAACGAGCGACGCAAGGTCAGCGCCGGTCGCAGCGGTTCGGCCAGCACCAGCAGCGGCGGTACGGTCACCGTCAGCCGGACGATCCTGTATGCCAACGGCAACCGAACGACCCAGTACTGGTCCCATACCTATCGACCTCTCCCGTCGAGCGGCGGCGGTTCGAGCGGTGGGGGCTCGAGTAGCGGTGGCTCCGGCGGCGGTTCCGACGATGGCTCGGGCGGTGGCGGGCCCACGCCGAACTGACGCGCGTTTGGCCCGAGTCTCAATACACTCCCCGGCCATGCCTTCACGAATCCTGGCTGTCGCGCTCGCCCTGACGGCGGCGGCGGCACTCACCGGCTGCTCGTCGAGCGATCCGACGACCACGACGACCACCGCGGCTCCGACCACCACCACCCCGACCGCGACAACGTCGACGACGTCGACCAGCGTGGCGACGGCGTCGACCGTCCCTGGGGTCGTGGCGGCCAACACGATCAACGGGCTGCCCGGCGCGCCGGGGACCGAGGACCGGCGTGCGATCGCGGTGAAGATCGACAACCATCCCAGCGCCCGCCCGCAGTCCGGTCTGCAGGAGGCGGATGCCGTCTACGAGGTCCTCGTCGAGGGTGGCCTGACCCGGTTCATCGCCATGTTCCATCAATCCGACAGCGCCTACGTCGGCCCGGTGCGGTCGGCACGCCCCACCGACTCGAAGCTGGTGCGAGCCCTCGGCGGGCCGCTTCAGGTCTCAGGAGGGCAGAACTGGATCCTGGCCATCTACAGCAGCGACGGGACGCCCCTGATCGGCGACAATGGCGTCACCACATACCGGATGTCGCACCGGGCTGCTCCCCACAACCTGTACTCGAACACCGAGGCCATCCGTCAGTATGCCGACGACCGGGGGATGGACGACGTGCCACCGCCGCCGCTGTTCGCCTTCGGCGAGCCCACCGACCCGACCGGGACGGCGACACGGATCTCCCTGGACTGGTCCGACCATCCCGACGTCGTGTGGACGTGGGATGGGGAGCAGTACCTCCGCTTCATCGGGGACCAGCCGCACAACTGGGTCGACGCCGACGCCAACGAGGGGCAGGTCGCGTTCGACGTCGTCGTGGTGATCATGGGTCGCCGCTACACGGCGAGCCCACCGAGCGGCAACGGCTCATCGGTCCCGGCGACCGAGACCACGGGAACCGGTCAGGCGTTCGTGTTCGCCGACGGCGGGGTGCTCGAGGCCACCTGGGAGCGGCCGGAGATCACCGACCCCTTCACGCTGACCGGTGCCGACGGCGCGCCGGTGGTGCTGGCGCCGGGCCGTCTCTGGATCGCCGTCTTCCCCGACAACCGCACCCTCACCTGGGAGTAGCGTCCGGCCGGCGCATCGGCCCCTGATCTATATTCCGCGCTCCGATGACAGCGCCTGATGCCGGGTTCACCCGCACCGAGCCCATCTGGCCGCAGGTCCGCCGGTTCGTGAGTCGACACCGGTGGATCCTGCTCATCCTGGCGATTGCCTTCGTGCTGCGCCTCGGCTGGTTGCTCTATGCCCAGCCGGTGCCGGTCTCGGACTTCAACGACTACCGGACCCTCGCCGAAGGCATCCTCGATCACCGGCAGTTCGGGTATCCCGAGCCGACGTCGTTCTTCCTTCCCGTGCATCCGACGTTCCTCGCCGGCCTGATGCTGGTCTCTCGCAGCGATCTCTGGCTGGGCTTCGGCACCGTGCTCGTGTCCACGGCGAGCTGCCTGCTGGTGTATCTGGTCGCCGGCCGGGTGTTTCCCCAGGAGCGGAGGGCGTTGATCGCCGCCGCCGTCTTCGCCGTCTTCCCCACCTTCGTGCTGTACAGCCCGGTGATCGCCACCGAGCACCTCTTCATTGCCCTCGTCCTGCTGGCGATGCTCGGGGTGCTGACGCTGGGGACCGCCACCGGATGGCGTGTGGTCGCCGTGGGCCTCGTGCTCGGCCTCGCCGTCCTCACCAGGGGGGAAACGGTGTTCTACCTCCCGGCGTTTCTCTTCTATCTCTGGGT
>CAZCBO010000320.1:0-2568 GCA_964496825.1 uncultured Acidimicrobiaceae bacterium | reverse complement strand
GGTGGTGGCCTCGAGCAGCACCGGACCGTCGCCGGACATCGCCTCGTCGAGATCCCGCGGCGAGGTCAAGGGCCGAGCCGGGACTCCGAAGGCACCTGCCAGCTCGGTCATCGACCGCCCGTGGGGCGTGGCGAAGGCGGCATCGAATCCCGCCGTCTCGACCGCAGCGGCCTGTGGCAGGAACGAGAAGATGCCGCCGCCATCGTTGTTGACGACGACGATGGTGACCGGCATCGCCTCGCGGCCGATCAGCTCGAGGGCGTTGGCGTCGTGGAGTGCGGCGACGTCGCCGGTCAGGGCGATGACCCGCTGTCCCTCCGATGCGGCGGCTCCCGCGGCCGACGACAGCAACCCGTCGATGCCGCTGGCACCGCGGTTGGCGAGGACCGTGATGTCGCCCCGCGGGGGGCCGGCGAAGCCATCGAGGTCCCTGATGGGCATGGAGGAGCCGGCGTAGATGATCGAACCGGGAGGCGCCGCCTGCCACGTGGCGCGCGCAATCACCGGCTCGTTGGGAAACGGCTCCCGTGCCAGGGCGTCGTGGAAGGCGTCGAGGGCGCCGTCGTCGGCCTTGCGCCACGCTGCCAGCCAGTCGTCCGGGGCGGGTGCCACCCGTCCGGCGAGGTCCCCGAGCACGGAGGCAGCATCGCCACGCAACGCCATCACAACCCTCCCGATGGGATCCCGACACGGCCCGTCGTCGAGGTAGATCTGGTCGGCACCGGAGGTCGCGAGCCAGGTCCAGAGGGCCTTCGAGGTCGGAATCGAACCGATGCGCAGCACGACGTCTGGTGTCAGATCGGCGAGCACACCCGAGGTCGCGAGCAGGTCACCGTGACCGATCGTGCTCGGAGACGGGAACCGGCACTGGATGTCGGCGACGATCGGAAACCGCGCCTGGCCGGTGAGCATGGCGGCGGCGGCGGCGAAGCCGGGCCGTTGCCGCCCCCCGGCGACGACGAGCACTCGGGAGCCGGAGAGCCGGTCTGCGGCCGTAGCGATCGCCTCCGGTGGGAGCGCCCGGTATCCCGGAACATACGTCACGGCCGACGGTGCGGCGGGGGACGAGGGCGTCGGAAACGGCTCACGGAATGGGAAGTTGAAGTGGACGGGGCCGGCGGGTAGATCCGCAGCCGCCGCCCACGCCCGCAGCGCCAGGGCGGGCGCTCCGGCGGCGATGTCGGCGTCTGGGATCCCGACGTCGTGGAAGAGCCGCACTGCCTCGCCGTACATCTTGAGCTGGTCGATGGTCTGATTCGCCCCGGTTCCGCGCAGCTCGGGCGGTCGATCGGCGGTGAGCACGAGCATGGGTGTGCGCGATGCCGCCGCCTCGACGACGGCGGGGAAGTAGTTGGCCGCAGCGGTGCCCGAGGTCGAGACCACGGCAGCGGGGATTCCCGACGCCTTTGCCGCCCCCAGGGCGAAGAAGCCGGCCGATCGCTCGTCGAGCACCGTGTGCGTGCTGATCCGCGCCTCGGCCAGGAAGGCGAGCGACAGCGGCGTGTTCCTCGAGCCGGGGGAGATGGCGACCTGGCGCAACCCGAGGTCGGCGAGGGCGCCAACGAACCGGATGGTGAGCTGCTCGGCGGGGTCCATCGGCGCCAGGTTACCGGTGGGCCGGGGAGGGGCCCTGCTGCGATACTGGCTCGATGCAACGCGTCCGCCGGTGGCTCACCGTCTGGATCATCCCGCTCGCCGTCATCGCAGGCTCCGCCCTGCCGGTGGTGATGTATCGGGATCGGTATCCGGACCCGCTCGCCGTCCATTGGGGCATCTCCGGTGCGGCCAACGGCTCTCTCCCCGCCTGGCTGTGCCTGCTCGGGATCTTCGGTGGGTTGGTGCTCGCCTGGTGGGGGTTGATCAGCGGGAGCAGGATCTGGCCGAACGCCCCGTTGGCCGCCGTCGTGTACTTCATCATCGGCCTGCTCGCCGCGGTCAACGCCCAGATCCTCTATTACAACCTCGATGCCGCGACGTGGGAGGAGTCTCGTGATCTCGACGTCATCTCGTTCGGAGGCGTGCTGCTGATCGCCGTGCTCGCCGGCGGGCTCGGCTTGCTCCTCGGAGGCGGACGGGGCGGCGTCCCCGACGATGTCGAGCCGGCGACGCCGCCGACCACCGCAACGAGCTGGTCCGGGACCGCATCGAATCTGTGGATCGCCCTGATCGCCGTGGTTCCGGTCGCCGCTGCCTTCCTCGTCGACCCACTCGTCGCGGTGGTGTTGATCGCGGTCTCCGTTCTGATCATCGTCTTTGCCTTTGTCAGGGTGGAAGCCGATGAGCACGGTGTGGTCATCGCGCTCGGTCCTGTCGGGTTGCCGCGGCGCAAGCTCGGCATGGACACCATCACCGGGGCCGGGTCGATCGAGGTGCAGCCGCTGTCCTACCTCGGCTGGGGGTGGCGGATCCGGTCGGGGCGGCGCGCCTATGTCATTCGGGGTGGACCGGCGATCCGAATCGAACGTGCCAAGGGCGTCGCCACCGTGGTCACCGTCGACGACGCCCCAACAGGGGCGGCGGGGATCGAGAACCTGGCGCGGGCGAGGCGATACGGCTAGAGGGTCGGGG
>CAZCBO010000319.1:0-2638 GCA_964496825.1 uncultured Acidimicrobiaceae bacterium | reverse complement strand
GCAGCGTCACGCCCAACCATGGCAGCACCGGGTAGAGGACGAGGACGCCCTCGTCGGCGCCGGGCCAGAGCAGCAAGATCTTCCAGAGCTCATAGCCCGACAACGCGGCGGGTGCGCCGGGCAGGACGATCTCGCTCACCACGAGGATCCCGGCACCGGTCGCGGCGAGGCCCCAGGGATTGAGCCGAACCAGCATCGAGGCGACGATCAGGCACGCCCCCAGGGCGGAGAGGACGCCGACGTAGGTGACCCCGGACACGACGTCTCCGATCGCCCACGCCGGGTTCTCGACCAGGAACTGGAGGGCGATGAGGAGCACGCCGCGTACGGCGAGATGCCCGGTGATGCGCGCGCCACTCCACCCCGCCACCGACCTCGATCGGGCGAAGAGCACGGCTCCAATGCCCATCAGGAAGAAGAACCCCGGCGCGGCGAGGTGGGTGATCCACCGGGTCGAGAACACCAGCCAGTCACCTCCGTAGTTCGGATACAGCACCGTCCACAGCTCGGGTTCGAGCTTGCCCCTGGCGACGAAGGCGTTGGCGTGGTCGAGCGCCATCGCCACCATGATCAGACCCCGCCAGGCGTCGAGCGGGGCGAGGCGGGTCGTGGCCTTCTCGGCAGAGCCAACGGCAGCGGGTTCGACCGGGGGGCCCGAACGCATCCGGGGAGGCTAGGCCGCGCTCAACTCGCGTCGCGAGCCGGCCGATGGTTTGACTCGCGGGTGGTAGGGATTGCCAGCGAGTGTCAGGACAATCCATCATGAAACGCACCGGCCTGATCGTCGCCGTCCTCGCCGTCGTGGCGACGGCCTGCGGTGCCGAACCTGCGCAGAACTCCAATCAGATCTTCCTCGATCCCGACGTGGCGACGTCGACGACCGCCGCGGCCACGACGACCGAGCCGCCCGCCACCACCACGACGGATGCATCGGCCATCACGACCGCTGAGGCGCCGGCGACCACCTCGACCACGACCGACACGACCATCGTGGCTTCGGACGAGCTGGTCACGCTCTACGGCGCCTTGGAGAAGAGTGCCACGGTGACATCCGGCCGCATGGAGGGGTCGATGGAGATCAGCGGCCTCGATCCGTCGCAGGGCTTCACCGAGATGGTGATCCCCTTTGGTGGAGCGTTCGACAACGCGAACGGCAACTACGCGTTCTACATGGACATGAGCGGCCTCGCCGCCGCCGCCGGAGATGAGATCCCGCCCGAGTTCGCCGACCTCTTCGGGGAGATGGAAGTGCGCCAGATCGGTGACACCGCCTACATGAAGTTCGGGTTCTTCACCATGCTCCTCGGTGCGGAGACGGAGTGGATCTCGATGCCGGCCGACGAGGGCACTGCGGCAGCCGACGGCTTCGTCAGCACATCGCCCACCAACCCCGCCGAGGTCCTCAACATGTGGAAGGACGTCGGCGCCGCGGTCGAGGTGATCGGCACGGAAACCATCAACGGCGTCAAGACGACCCACTACCGGGCCGTGTTCGACACCGAGGCATTGCTGGCGACCGCGACGCCGGAGGAGCGGGCCGAGTTCGAGGCCATGGGCCCGATCCCCGCCGACTTCATGCCGATGGATGTGTGGATCTCGGACGACGGTCTCGTGATTCGCTTCGTCATGGAGATCGACGGAACCGGACTCGCCACCACGCCGGAGGAGAGCTTCGAGCGCATGGTGATGCAGTACGACCTCTTCGATCTCGGCGGCGAGGTTGTCATCGAGCCGCCTCCTGCCGACCAGGTGACCGACATCGAGGACCTCGAAGGCGGTTTCGGGTTCTAGGCCCCCTGTGAACCCGCGTCATCCCCCTGCTTGAACGTCGCGCAGATACTCGATGATGCGCTGAATCTGCTCGTCGGTGAGGATGTTGCCGAACGCCGGCATCTCGTCCTCACCTTCTTCGATCTGCCGGGCAAGCCGGCCGTCCGATTCCTCGGCGGCATCGGAACCCGGGCCGAGGTCCGGAGCAATCTCGGTGCCCTCGAGTCCGAGGCCGTGGCAGTAGGCACAGCCCATCGTGTAGAGGTCGCGGCCGGAGAGATCCTCCTGGGCCAGCGGCGTGCGCCACAGCGGCACGTCGGGAGCGTCTTCGTCGAAGGCGCGGAGATAGGCGACGACGGCGCCGATCTGTGCTTGGGTCAGCGATCCCCCGAAGTCGGCAGCGTAGGGAGCCATCAGCGTGCCCGGTACGCCGGTGGCGGTGAGATCGGCGATCTGCCGGTCGTCCACTCCGGCGAGGAATTGCTGCGAGTTCAGGGCAGGACCGAGCCCACCCCGCCCCTCGATACCGTGACACTGCGAGCAGTTCTCCACGTACACGGCCTCGCCCTGGGTGGTCTGGCCGGCCTGATAGGCCTCGCGGGCGTCGGCGCGGCGCCCGGGTTCGAGGAGTCGATACACCGGAAAGACCAGCGCGAAGAGGATCGTCAGCACCACCGCCCACACCATCCAGCGATTGGTCGACGCCTCCAGCTTCGGGTCTTCACCGTAGGCGGGAGTGGTCATGCTTCACCTGCCTCGGAACACGGCGGTCCGGGTGGCTCGTCAATGCTTTCGGATCCCAGTGGCGGGCCCGGAATGATCACCCCGGTGTCGATCACGATCAGGTCCTCCTCGATCCTGACCTCGA
>CAZCBO010000318.1:0-2677 GCA_964496825.1 uncultured Acidimicrobiaceae bacterium | reverse complement strand
GCGCTGGGGCAGATGTTCCGCCGCATCGTGCCGGTCATCCTGGCGGCCATCATCGCCTGGTTCGCCATCCTGTTCACGGGACAGTATCCGCGAGCGTTGTTCGACTTCGTCGTGGGTGTCGGGCGATGGGCGCTTCGGGTCGACGCCTATGCGTTCTTGCTGGTCACCGACGACTACCCGCCGTTCAGCCTGAAGTAGCGCCTTTGTCCATCGCATCCGACTACGCACGTCTTAGAGACGTGTCCACGCGACGGGAAAGGCGAGTCAATCAGCGTCATGGCGTCCTCGTGTGCACTCAGCGCCGACCGCGCGGGGAGCGGCCGTCCATGTACTCCTGGAGGGCTGCGTGCGAGCTCAGCCAGAGCGATCCACGCCGGATGGCTCGGAGGCGGCCGGCGAGAGCGAGTTGCCGGAGGTAGTACGAGGAGTAGGGGCTGCCCTCGGCGAGTGCGCGGAGCGGAACGCCTTCGTGTCTGCAGGGCGAGTTGCTGTCAGGGCTTTGCGACCATGATCAGCACGACGAGGACGAGGAGTGCGACCTCGATCTGTGCGGCGGTGAAGGACTGATGGATTAGCCGTTTGGATTCGGGGGCGTCGGGTCCGTGTTGGGCCTTGGCTTGGTTGATTCGTGCGTATTGGCGCGTGTGAAAGCCGATGCCGATGGCGAGGAGTAGTACGAAAACACCGATTCCGGTCACGATCCAGAAGTCGGTGAAGGACCATGCAGAGCTGCGAAGCACCATCCACACCCCGGTGATTGGCAGCACCAGCGACACCGCGGGGCCAATCCATGAGCCGGCCCATTCCATGTATCCAACCAACGCTGCCTCGTCTCCGTTGCGTCGGGCTCGGATCGATTCGACGACCAGCATCGTGCCCCCGCCGAGCCACACCGCTGCGGCCACGATGTGGGCCCACAGCAGCCAGGTGTCCAACGAATCGATCATCCTCCCTGCCTCTGTTCGGAGCCGTCGTGTTGTGACATGCTCTCTCGGACCTCAGCCAGTCCGGTTTCGGCGGTGGCTTTGAGCCGCTGCAGTGTGGTTTGCATCTGTGGTCGCGGGTCGAGGTGGTGGGGAGCGATGGCACCGATGAGCCGCAGCAATTGTGGCGGTGGCTGCTGGAGGACTTCGTAGGACTCGGTGACTTCGCAGCGGTTCTTACCGGTTGAGGCAATGTCGTATCGCCATAGGATCGAGTCCCGGCTGATGACGCTGCCCGGGATTGTGTAGAAGGCGAAGCTGCGACCCGGTTCTGCGGCTGTGATTTCACAGATCCGTGACCAGCGGATTACCCCGAGCCGGTTGTAACCGCGGAAGCGGGCCCCCACCGCCGGTCCCGCTGCCGGGGCGAGCCACTCGCAGCGATAGCACTCCGGGCTCCACTCGCCCATGCGGGTCACGTCTGAGATCAGCTGCCACACCGCAGTGGCCGGGGCTGCCATCGCCACCGTGACGTGCCCGGAGGGCCTGAGCTTGTTCACAGGTTTCCCCAAAATCGTCTGAATAGTAATGTATCAAATACAAGGATATGCTGTCAAAAGTGACTTCTCCGGAAAAGCGCCGCTACCACTCGCCGAAGCGCCAAGCGCAGGCAGCGACGACCCGTCGCGAGATCATCGACGCGGCCGGCAGACTCTTCGCAGCGCTCGGCTACGGCCAGACCACGATGGCGGCTATCGCCGATGAGGCGGGGGTGGCGGTCGAGACTATCTATGCCGCCTGCGGCCCAAAGAACCAACTGTTGCTCAGCTGGGTCGACGAGGCCGTTGCCGGAGACGACGAGGCCGTGGCGATCATCGACCGCGACTGGGTTCAGAGCCTCCGCGATGAGTCCGACCAGAAGCAGCAACTCCGGCTGCTGGTGCACGCCGTCACCGAGATCGCGCAGCGAGCAGCCGTCGCCCTCGAAGTGTTTCGCGCCGCGGCCTCGGCCGATGCCGATATCGCTCAGCTCTGGCACGAAGCCGATCAGCGGCGGCTCCAAGACCAGACCGAGCTGATCAACATCATCGCCAACCGTGGGCCGCTCCGACACGGACTCGACGCGTCAAGTGCCGCAGATGTGCTTTGGACCCTCGCCAGCCCCCAGACCTACCTCGCCCTCGTTTGCGAACGCGGCTGGTCCAACGAGCGATTCGAGCAGTGGCTCACCGACACACTGACCTACACCCTCCTCGCCTAGCCCCAAGCCCTACGAACCCAATACGTCCGGGGCAAACGCCCCAAGGGACAACCGCACATTCTCGACCAGGCGCGCGCCGACGTGTCGTTCGGTGCGGTTCGGTGATCGGTGCGATATCGCTCGTACCGGAGAGTTCGGTGCGGCTGTATCTGATGGTGCGATTACGTCATCGCTCGGGCGTGGTTGCCGGGAGGGCGTAGCGGAGGTATACGACACCGTCGCTGAGCTGGCGATTCTCCAGCAGCTCGAGGTCGGTGCGAGTGCCGTCAGGGAACGCGGGTTTGCCTCTGCCGAGGAGCACGGGACGAACGAACAGGTGGCACTCATCGACCAGCCCGGCCATGAACGCGTGCCCGGCGAGGTGGGCGCCCCCCACGGTGAGATCACTGGTGGCCGAGACCTTCAACTCACGTACCGAAGCCGGGTCGAATTCGCGCTCGAGCCGGGTCCTGGCGGTGGCCACGGCGTCCAACGTCGTGGAGTAGACGACCTT
>CAZCBO010000317.1:0-2703 GCA_964496825.1 uncultured Acidimicrobiaceae bacterium | reverse complement strand
CGATCCACAGACCGCGGTGCCGGGATTACGGCGCAGGCGATTGCGGGTAGTGGTACCGGCGCACAACGAGGCCGCGGTGATCGGGGGCCTGCTTTCTGACCTGGCTGCCGATGATTACGAGCCGAAGGAGGCGTGGGTCTTGGCCGATCGCTGCACCGACGATACGGCTCGTCTCGCCCTGGCTGCGGGTGCCAAGGTCGCGGAGCGAGAATCGGGTCAAGGGGGGAAGGGATCGGCACTGAGCTGGTACCTGCGTCAGCACCCCCTGGCCGATGACGAATCGCTGGTGATCTTCGACGCCGACAATCGGATCCCTCCGGCCACGCTGGCCGGCATCGCCGACGAGTTCGATGCCGGCGCCGAGGCAGTCCAGTGCTACCTGGACATCGTGAATCCCGACGACTCGTGGCTGACGCTGGCCTCGGCGATGTCCTACTGGTCGTCGAACCGGATGGTGCAGCTGGCCAGGAGCAACCTCGGGTGGTCCGCCGATCTGGGCGGCACGGGGATGGCGCTCACCGCAGCGGCGGTCTCCGCCGCCGGAGGGTTCGGTGAATCGCTCACCGAGGACCAGGAGCTCGGAGCCAGGCTCGCCCTCGCCGGGGTGCCGGTGCGCTGGCGGCACGACGTGCGGATCCTGGACGAGAAGCCCACCGACGTGAGGGGCGCGGTGCGACAGCGAGCCCGCTGGATGTCGGGGAACCGCAGCGTTGCCCGCCGCTACGCCGGGCCATTGTGGAGGGCCGCGCTGTCTCGGCGCTCGATGGCCTTGTTCGACCAGGGCCTGCGGCTGGTCCAACCGAGTCGTGCCCTCGTCGCCCTCCTGTCGGGCGTGCTTGCGGTGATCGCGGCGATTACGGGAAGCTCGCTGCTGTTCCCGTGGCCGGTGTGGGCGACAGCGGCCCTGATCCAGTTCCTACTGCCGATCCCGTTCCTCCTCCGCGATGGCGTACCCGCCCGTTACGTGGTCCGCTACCCGGTCCTCGTCGTGTTGGCCGCGCTCTGGGTTCCGATCCGCGTGTTGAGTTCGTTCGTCGGGGGGAGGTGGTTCCACACCCCACACGGGGAAGGCTCCTAACGCGCAGCCTCGCGACGCAGCCGACGAACCGAGCCCGGCCCGCGCACCACGCCGTGGAGCACACCCACGCCGTAGGCGACGTGCATGATCAGCGCGGCGAGCAGGACGCGCGGGACCGACTCGCCCGACCGCGCCGCGACCCAGCCGGCGAGGCCGAGCCAGGAGAGCGCCACGACGAGCAGGGGCCACCAGAACCCGGTCGCCACGCCTATGAACGTCGTCGTCACGATCGCCACGATCAGCAGGGCCGGGGCCAGCGGTCGCGGTGAGGGGAAGCGGCCGTTCACCCAGAGCATCTCGGCCTTGCCCAGCCCGTACCGGTAGTACTGCCACCAGAGCGCCCTCGGGTTATCCCGCGGTGTGTACTCGGAGTGGATCACCGGATCGACCACGACCGTCCTGCCGCTCTGGCGCCATCGCTCATAGAAGTCGGCGTCCTCGGCCGCCCCCGAGGGGAAGGCACGGAACCCGCCGAGCTCGAGGAAGTCCTTGCGGGGAAACGCCCCCAAATACACCGTGTCCACCACCTCGCGGCGCCGGGCGTGATGGAAGCGGGCCGGACCCATGGTGAGGGGGCTGTTCATCGCGGCGGCGACGGCTCGGCCGAACGGGTTGGAGCCGATGGGGTTCATGCGCCCCCCGGCGGCGCTTCCCGTCTCGAGCACGGTCTCGACCGACCGGGTCACGTAATCCGGGGCGTACCGGGTGTGGCCGTCGGCGCGTACGACGAGGTCCGCACCCGAATCACCTGCGGCCGCGTTGAGGCCGTGGCTCTGGACCCTGCGTTCGTTGTCGATGACCCGGACGCGTTGATCGATGGTTTGCCAATGGGCGAGGCGATCCCGGGTCCCGTCGGTCGATCCTCCATCGGCGACGACGACGTCGAGCGGCCCCGCATACTGCTGGCCGAGGAGCGAGGCCATCGTCTCGTCGATCGTCTCGATCTCGTCGTACACGGGCAGGATGACGGTCACCGACGGCAGCGTCATGGCCGGCGGAGGTTACCGGCAGTTCCGGGACCCGGGTAGGGTGGACGGTCCATGACCTTCCCCCGGTCACGAGGCCAGATCCGTTGCTGTGGAGCAACTCAAGCGGCGCCCCGCATCCGTCGATTCAACCGACGTATGAGCACGCTCCGTAGCTCTGTGTTGGTTGCCGCGGTTGCGCTGCTGGTGGCCGTGCCCGCCACTGCCCTCGCCGGTGAGATCGACCTGGAAGACAAGGTCTACGGGGGGGTGTACTCATCCGAGTACTACTGGGCGGCCGACCTCAATGCGCTCGCCGCGGCGGCCGGGGGCCGGGCCACCTTCGCCGGGACGTTCCACGAGATCCACGAGAACGACGGGGGCTGGCCGAACACCTTCTGGCTGCTCGACGAGGTGTGGCGGGGCCAGGCAACGCCCTTCGCCAACGTGAGCGTCAACGGCGCATCGGCTGCATCGATCGCCGCCGGCGCCTACGACGCCAAGATCAACCAGTGGGCGGCCGCCGTGGAGTCGTATCTGAACCAGGGCGGAGGCCGGGGTGTCATCATCGCCCCGCTCCAGGAGGCCAATGGCAACTGGACCTCCTACGGGTGTGATCCGGCCAACTTCAAGGCCGCGTACAAGCGGTTCGTCGACATC
>CAZCBO010000316.1:0-2728 GCA_964496825.1 uncultured Acidimicrobiaceae bacterium | reverse complement strand
GTAGGAGAGGAAAGCGTCAAAGGTGGGTTCCCCCGCCTCGCCCCCCACCGCGGTTCGAGCCTCGGCGATATCCATACCTGACTCCACACCCGATTATGACAGAGTCGGCTCACCAGACGCCTACACCCCACCCCGACCAGGCGGCAACGACACCACCTAGAGGCTTACGGCCAAAGTCTGTCAACGCCCGCAGCCAGGCAGGAGCCTGATGTGACAGCGAACGCGACGCACAGATCAGCATCTCCCTAGCGGCGCCGACCGTCCGGCGTTCCGAGCCGAACCGGCAATCGGTGCGGGTGAAGGCTTTCGGCCGGCGGCTCGTTGAAGCACACAAGAAGTGCCGATATGGGCTAGCTGCGGTTACAGGGGAGGGACTCGTATGTGGTGGGTAGGAGACCGCCCCATTGGTCGAGTGGTTGGGGGGCGTTGTGGAAGCTCACCGGGAGGGTGCGGTACCACTGGGTTCCTTGACCCTGGCCTTCGAAGACTTCGAAGTGGAGGTGAGGGACCGCGGTGCCGGTGGTGCCGACCAGGCCGATTATCTGCCCGGTCGTGACCGTGTCCCCGACGGTGGCGAGCACGCCGTCATTGCTCATATGCAGATACATCGCCATGGTGCCGTCGTCGTGCAGTATGAAGACGCCGTTCTCGTGACCGCCGGTACGGTCATCGTCGCGGTACTGGTCCCTGATCTCGGTGATGACGCCGCTGCGTGCAGCGGTGATCTCTGAGCCGAATGGCATGGAGAAGTCATAGGCGAAGCGGCCGCGGTGGGTACCGGACTCGGACCAGGATTGGCTCACCGCGGCGCTGGTCCCGGTCGGATAGGGGAGGCAATACGGCGACTGAGCGGGATCGGGGAAACGCATCGGTTCGAGATCGGGCAGGCTCGACTCGCTCGAATCCACGCCACACCCCACCACACCAACCAGGGTGATCGCCATCAGCACGCCCGAGAGACCTCGCATCGGTCCTCCTTGGGACGACACCACCATCGTTGCCCCCCTGGCCACCCCCAGCTAGGGCCAACCGACCTGCACCGGACCGACCCGCCACCCCCCAGGTGCCAGTGTGCGTGATCGCCAAGAGCACATATGTGCCGATCGGTGCGGTCGGGCTTCGGTGCGTTATGGCGCAGAGCAGGTGATCGGTGTGTGCGAACGTTCCTATCGAACATTCCCGGTCTTGGTTGGCCGCGTCGGAGCCATTCGGGCGTGAGCGAAGCGTTATGGTTGGCCAGGGCTCCGTTCCTTTGCTGCCGGGTCGCGCCTACCCGGTGCCTTCGTCCAGCCCGAGACGTTTGGTGGCGCTGAGCACCCGTTCCAGGTCCGCGTCCGGAAAGCCGGCCCCTTTGGCGGCGTCTACGGCGAGATTCGCCTCTTCCTCGAGGGCGCCGGCACGGCCCTCGAGATCGGCTTCCTCGCGTTCACCGATCAAGTCGGCGAGGATCTCGATGAGGGCCCGCAGCACCGCCGGCTGATGCGCGGCGGCCAGGCGAATCTCGCTGAAGGCGGCGTGGACGTGGTCGGAGCGGGATGGGGCCTCGGGAAGAAACACCCGCTGTCGCTCGGGACCGACGTGGACCCGGCTGGGTGATTCCAGGATGAGGATCTCTCGCAGGGGCAACTTGAGGAACTGGATCACGTCGATCGCCGTCGTCGGATCGTTCACGCCGGGCGACAGCGCCCGCAGACCGATGTCGACCAGCTGTCGGATGCCGTAGGAGGGATCTCCGCCCAAGCTGCGAACCCGGCCTGCGTGAACGACGCGCCTCACCTTCCTGGCAACGTCTCGCCCGCTCGCAACCCCCCATACGGTGGCGAGGAGATCGCCCGACGAAATCGCCTCCCCAACCCGCACTTCGAGCCGGGCTATCGAAGCGCGGGGCAGGTTCCGTGCCAGCTTCGACGCGTCGATAGCCCGGATCCAGCCGGTGCGTCCGGCCCGCACGTGGACCGGCTCGCCAGCCGGAAGGACACGGTCATCCAGCGTCTCGGCAGCCCGCGCCGTGCGGTGCTGTTGGCGGATCGCTTCCACCGTGTCCTCAGCGATCCGTCGCACCACCGCTCCGACACGCATCCGACGCAGCGAATGATCCAAGTAGGCGACGATCGCCACCACCGAGGCGACCCCCAACACCAGCGTGAGCGTCACCGAGAGGCTTGGACCGGTCGCTTCATCCGACCCGGTCCCGGCCAGGTTGGCCAAGGTCAGCAGGGCGAAGGCGAAGGTCCCAACCACCAGGCCGATCACCAGCTGCTGGAATCGGTCCTCGAAGAACCCCGCCACCGCACGCGGCGAGTACTGGGTGGCGGCGATCTGACTGGAGAGCGCGGTGATCGAGAAGACGATCGCAGCCACGGTGATCGTGGCTCCCGCCACCGCCGCAGCGATGGCGCGACCACCCGGCACCGACACCGACAGCAGCAGCGGGCCATCGCCCACTGCTCCTTCGCCAGCATCGAGTCGGCCGATCACCCCGGCCAGCAGGACACAGAGCGCCACCACCAGCGAGGGAATGAAGAGCAGGCTCTCGCGGATGCGTTGCAAGGCAGAACGGAGTCGCTCCATGAGCGAAGGCTACGGCGCCCACCCGAAGTCCACCACCAGGGAACCGTGCCCTCCCCGGCCACGGGGCCCACGATCAACTCCTAATCCACACGTAACCCCGGTAGCGCATATTGAGGCTCGTATCGATGTCAAGTGGTTCGCTGGTGGGCGGTGTGGG
>CAZCBO010000315.1:0-2736 GCA_964496825.1 uncultured Acidimicrobiaceae bacterium | reverse complement strand
GTCACTCGTCATCGAGGCCGAATTCGCGAACCAAGAAGGAGAGGGTGTGTGGATCCCGCAGCTTGCAGACCGGGATCTGAGACGCAAAGAGGCCCTTCTCCTTCGCTGCGTGCTGCACGTCCCGGGCCTCCAGCCATTTCACCGACACCACGTACTCGGTGACCTCAGGGTCATCGGATTGGAGCCGCTCGGCGAACGACGGGTACAGGTCTTCGCGCGACGCCAGGTCGACTTCCTTCCCGGTGGACGGGTCGACCACGGTTGCCTCGCTGGCTTGTGTCACGGTGCCAGTCACCTCGCCGACGCCTACGTATCCCGCACCACCGACATAGGCGAAGACGCGGTGGCCCGGCTGCAGGTTGCGTAAGGGCTTCCAGTACCACGAACCGCCTCCCGCTGAGATCAGCCCGTAGCGTCGAGCGAGCTCCCACCGGTCGAGCTCGCCCTCGGAGGTGCCTTGTACGGTGTAGAAGTCGCGACCGTTCCACGGTCGTGTCTTCTTCTTCGGCCCCGAAGACGACGCCGTCGCGGCGACCTCGGCGGGATCGATCAGCCAGGTGCGCGCCAGGTACTCCCGCTGGTCGTCGTTGAAGTAGCGGAAGAAGACGGCGTTGATGGGGACGCCGTACCGATCGGCGAGGTACTCGATGATCCGATCGGATGCCGGGTCCAGCGCCGACGCGACGACCGTCATCTGATGGGCATCGTTGAGAGTGTCGGGTACCGATTGCCCAAAGCGCTCAGCGAAGTCCTCGGGGAGCGACCGTCCGTCGTGATGCCGGCTGTAGATGGCCTCGATCTCAGCCAGCCCGAGCCCGTCCGCCCACGACCCGTAGTCGAGCGCCTGGGCCACCACGTCTCGCGGTGTTCGGTCGCGCTTCAGTTCGAGGATGTGGAGTGCGCCATCCACATCGACTGCGAGCACATCGATGAAGCCCCCGTGCTCGGTCTGCACTTGCCGTCCGAGCACAAGGACATCGAGACCGACCAGTGACGGGTCGCTCACTACCAGGTCTTCGAGCCGCGCCTCGGCATCAAGCATGGACGTCGCCAGCGGCTCTGGCCCGTTCTCGGTCATGCGCCACATGGCCATTTCGACCGACATCATTCCTCCCCGTTCTGGGCTACACGCTAGGTACTCAGCGTGCCCAAGGCGCCGCGGCCGCTATGGGCGGATGCCCTTCGTCCCGCGACCCCCGTAGCCATGGTTCTAGGTGCTGCACCGCCTGCGGCTGGTGTCATTGAGCGGCAGGCACGACGGGCCCTGAGGGCTGAGCCGACAGCGAGCATGGCGAAGGTGACCCCAGCACTCAACTGCCTGGCCTCGCCTCGTCAGCGGAGTTCACCATCGACTCTCTGATTTTCCCCTGCGCCCAGTCGAACACCTCGAGCACCCCGTCGAACACCTCCGCTTCCTGCAGATCGGCGAGGCTGACGTAGGGCTGCCCGGTGAGGCGGGCGGGCAGGTCGATGTGCTCCTCGAGGCGACGGCGGTACTCGTCGCGAAGCCCATCGTCGTCGAAGGGCGGCTGGTTCCGGAGCCAGTTCAGCGGGACCATGAGCTGACCCGTCGAGCGCGCGAGCAGCAGGTGCACGTCCCCCTCTGTCCCAGTCGTCGCGGTGACGAACGATCCGTAGGTCTTGCCGCGGAGCAGGTGGACCTTGTCTGCCCGGTCAACGAGCTCTCGGTACAGGCGCTGAAGGGTGGGCGCAAGGTCTCCCATCCCTCGCCGAGCGAGATCGCTCGCGATCTCGTCGAGCGTCCAGGGCTTCGAGCGTCGCGTCGACCCGCCACCTGCCTTGTCCGAGGTCGCGCGGTTGCGTTCGGCGAGCCGCGTGTTGCCGACCAGACGCGGGACCAGAGTGCGGTCGTCACCGTCGGCGAGGTACTGGCGCACCTCGACCGCGAACACCTCCGCGGGAGACATCTGCTCGTTGAGGAACTCGAGGACACGACGAATGGGCTGCGGGATGGCGTCAGCGACCAGGACGATCCGGACCCGGCCGGACCGGAGGTGGTCGGCGACGTCATCCCAGAACCCATCGGCGTCGCCGTCCGGACCGAGGTGGTCCTGCAGGGCGACGTCGGGGTCGACGTCCTGCTTCGCACAGGTCGCTTCGAACGCGAGACGAAGTTCGTCGGCGGTCCAGTAGGTCGCGCCGTGAGCCGCGTAGTCGAGAAGCTGACCGACCGTCTCGCGACGCAACCGCGTGTCCGATGCCCGCTTCACCTCGACGAGGACCGGGACGGCGTCGATGTCGATGAACAGGTGGTCCAGCGACCAACGTCCCTGCCCGCCCTCGGACTCGGCCACCGGCATCTCACGCGTTACGAGAAGGAGCCGGCCCGCCTGCGCACCGGTGGCCAGCACATCGGGATGGGCGGCGAGCAGGGCCTGCAGCAGGTCCTCGGATTCATAGGCGGACGATGCGTACTGACGAAGTTCACCGTCTGCCGTGACGCGGAAGATGTCATCGACCATGCGTACCCAAGCCTCGGGGCGCACGAGGCTAGGGCGGACCAGGATCCCGCCTCGCGTGGCTCGGAAGCGACCTCCAAGGATCTCACGACGGCGGCTGGCCGAAGCGGGATGGCGATCCGGCTCGCCATACTTCCTGCGTCGTGGACACCCTCGGCCATCCGACGCCCCGGGTGCCTACGCTCCCGCCACGGGAGGGAGCATGGGGACGTCGGTACCGGAGCAGCCGCGGTGGGCGCCCGACACCTCGCCCGCC
>CAZCBO010000314.1:0-2741 GCA_964496825.1 uncultured Acidimicrobiaceae bacterium | reverse complement strand
GACATATATGGCATAGTGCATATGTGTCGAACGCCAGACAGGAGCTCATGCAGCTCCACGCCAGTGTGTGCAAGGGCCTCGCCGACCCAAAGCGGCTGCTGATCATCGACGCCCTTCGTGATGGAGAGCTCTCGGTGAGCGGGATCTGCGATCAGCTCGATCTGCCGCAGGCGAACGTCTCGCAACACCTGGGCCTGCTCCGAGACAAGGGTCTGGTGCGATCGCGGCGCGACGGCCAGTACGTCTACTACTCGTTGACCTCACCGAAGATCATCGACGCGATGGATCTGCTGCGCGAGGTCATGAACGAGCAGCTCGTCGTACCGGCGGAGTAGAGCGGCCGAGCCGCTCCCGGCTGAACGAGAGGTGACGGCTGCGCTACGGGTTCATCATCGACCAGGACAGCTGCATCGGCTGTCACGCCTGCACCGTTGCCTGTAAGACCGAGCACCGCGTGCCCATCGGGGTGAACCGCACCTGGGTCAAGTACATCGAGAAGGGGGCGTGGCCCGACACCCGGCGGTTCTTCTCGGTGATGCGGTGCAACCACTGCACCGATGCCCCCTGTGTCGAGATCTGCCCCACCAGGGCGCTCTTCAAGCGAGAGGACGGCATCGTCGACTTCGACACCGACCGATGCATCGGGTGCAAGTCCTGCATGCAGGCCTGTCCCTACGACGCCCTCTACATCGACCCGGGCGACCACACCGCCCAGAAGTGCAACTACTGCGTGCATCGCGTCGAGGTCGGGCTCGAGCCTGCGTGCGTTGTGGTGTGTCCCGAGCAGGCGATCATCGCCGGAGACCTCGACGATCCGACGACCAAGATCGCCCGTTGGGTCGCCACCGAGCAGCTCTACCAGCGGGCGCCCGAACAGGGCACCACGCCCAATCTCTGGTACAAGGGGGTCGAGGCCGCCGCCATCGACCCGCTCGGCGCCACCCGGCCGGACGACGGCGGCATCTGGCGCGATCCCCCCGGCATCGAGCAGACGTGGCTGTCGGTCGACCTGACCGAAGGTGAGTACCGGCCGGAGCCGAGCGGTCCCAGGGTCGTCGCCGGCGATGGGCATCCGGCCCGCATCGTCTACGCCAACGAGTTCCCGATGCCGTGGGGCGTACGGGTGTCGAGCTACTTCCTCACCAAGGGGATCTCGGCAGGCATCGCCCTTGCGGCGTTCGTCGCCCTGCTCTTCGGGGCCGGACTCGAGTCGCTGTGGATGCGCTGGGTGGCGCCGCTGGTGGCCGGCCTCTTGCTCCTCGCCACCGGGGCGCTGCTCGTCGCCGATCTGAAGCGGCCCGATCGGTTCTTCTACCTCCTCACCAAGGGGAATCCCGGTTCGTGGCTGGTGCGTGGGGCGTGGATCCTCGGCGCCTACGCCCTCGTGCTCGGGATCTGGTTCATCGCGGGCGTCGCCGACCTGACCGATCTCGTACGGGTGATGATCTGGATCGGCGCCCTCCTCGCCCTCGGCGTCTCCGGCTACACCGCGTTCCTCTTCGGCCAGGCCGAGGCCCGCGACCTGTGGCAGAGCCCGACGCTGCTCTGGCACATGCTCGCCGGAGCTCTCGTCGCCGGCGGCGGCGCCTCGCTGATCGCCACGGCGTTCGGGTCCGAGATTGGGGGGGAGGCGTCGGTGAGCGCGCTGCTCTCGTCGAGCGACATCCCGCCGGGGACGGCCGCCTTCTCCTGGACGTTGGTGATCGGTGCCGCCGCCCTCGGCCTGATCGGGCTGGTCGAACTGCTGTCCCGGCACCCGACCCGCAACATCACCGAGGCGATGCACCACATGACGAGGGGCGCGTTCGCCGCCGAATGGTGGCTGGGATACGCCCTGGCGGTCCTGGTGCCGCTCGGTCTCGGCATCGCCGTGCTCTCCGGGGTGACGGTGTGGCTCGGTGCCCTCGGCGGGCTCGCCGGCATGGCCGGGATCTGGCTGATGGACGATGCCTTCGTCAAAGCGGGCCAGAGCGTGCCCCTGAGCTGAGGTGACCGATGACTGATCGAATCGAGATCCCACGACTCCTCCCCGAAGGGCAACTCACCAACTACCCGCCTCCGGACCGCTGGGACGATTGGGAGGAGTACGACGCCGCGGCGTGGCCACGGCGCGTCAAGCACCAGTACCGGCTCGTCCCCACCACCTGCTTCAACTGCGAGTCGGCGTGCGGCCTGCTCGCCTACGTGGACAAGGAGACCGGGGAGATCCGGCGGTTCGAGGGCAACCCGGCCCATCCCGGATCGCGGGGACGGAACTGCGCCAAGGGCCCGGCGACGATCAACCAGGTCTACGACCCCGAGCGGATCCTGCATCCCCTGCGCCGCACGGGCCCGCGGGGATCGGGCGAGTGGGAGCGGGTGGGCTGGGACGAGGTGCTCACCGACATCGGCGGGCGCATCAACAAGGCGATCCGGGAGGGGCGCCACGACGAGATCATGTACCACGTCGGACGCCCGGGCGAGGACGGGTTCATGGACCGCACCCTCAAGGCCTGGGGGGTGGACGGTCACAACTCGCACACCAACATCTGCTCGTCGGGGGCCAGGCTCGGCTATGCGCTGTGGTCCGGCTTCGACCGACCGTCGGCCGACTTCGCCAACGCCAAGTTCATCTTGCTCCTTTCGGCCCACCTCGAGACCGGGCACTACTTCAACCCGCACGCCCAGCGAATCATGGAGGCGAAGAACGGCGGGGCGAAGCTCTGCGCCGTCGACCCGCGGCTGTCGAACACGGCGTCGAT
>CAZCBO010000313.1:0-2742 GCA_964496825.1 uncultured Acidimicrobiaceae bacterium | reverse complement strand
CGTCGATCGGGGATGGTCGATCCTCATCTACCCAGAGGGCACGCGTTCGATCACCGGCGCCCCGGCGCCGTTCCAGGACGGCATCGGGCTGCTGGCGACCGAGCTGAGCGTTCCCGTCGTCCCCATCGCCGTCACCGGCACCCACGGGGTGCTTCCGAAGGGGACGTGGCGGCCGCGGCCGGGTCCAGTCG
The DNA here is from genome assembly GCA_964496825.1 of uncultured Acidimicrobiaceae bacterium. Taxonomy (GTDB): domain Bacteria; phylum Actinomycetota; class Acidimicrobiia; order Spongiisociales; family UBA5794; genus JACZST01. The sequence continues at coordinate 2,551 of CAZCBO010000313.1, read as the reverse complement.
CGGTCCGTATCGGTCCCCCGATCACCGTGTCGTCGAAGGCGGACCGGATCGAGACCGCGCGGCTCCTCGAGAAAGCGGCAATGCATCTGCTCGATGGCCCCTCCGCCGGCGAGTGACGGTCGTGACGAGGCCGACGGGTGCAGCGATGAGCCTCGTCGAGGCCCCCGCATACGGACGCAGAGCCTGGACGAGCCTGTAGGACCCGCATAGCGAGTCAATCCGCCGCCCGCCGAACCAGCTCCTCGATGGCGTAGTCGAGGGCCTCGATCGAGGTCATCTCCAAGCCGCGGTTCCAGGCGGCTGCGAAGCGATCCGGTCCGAGTTCGTATCTCACATCGGTGACGACCCGTTCGAAGTCTTGGCGGAACGTCCGATAGCCAGGCCACGCGCCGCGCGCCGCCTCGTCGGCCCCGAGAAGGGTGGCAGCGACGGTGTATTCCCGACGCTGGGCCGCGACTTGGGCCCACTCCCACAGCGGCTTGTCCGCTGCGTTCCACATTTCGGCGTCGTCCTCGGCAAGGGGACGCATCACATCGTTGAAATCCATCAGCTGGCCGACGGCGGCGGAGACATCGCCATCGTCCAGTGCTAATTGAGCGAGCCCCACTTGGCTCCAACCGACACCGCCGTGCCTGGGACCGAGTCCCTTCTCCACCTCCTGGACTTCGCGAAACGCCGCTTCTGCCTCGTCGAGGTCGCCGGCGTCGCGCCGCTTGAAGCCGACCCACGTCAACAACTCAGCGATCAGTTCCGGTGAGCCAACCCGACGGGCAAAGCCGAGCGCCTCCTCGTGAAGTGCGAGCGTCTGAGCCAGGTCGTCGTCCGCGGCCTGAACAAAATGCGCATACGAGTCGAGGATTAACGCCAGCAACACGGGATCGCCGACCTCTCTAGCGAGGGGGACACCCTCTTCGAGCCGCTCCCGCCCCGCATCCAGATCGTACGTGAGGAGGGCAAAGAGGCCGGCGTTGTTCAGGACTCCGGCGAGTTCCTTCTTCGAACCGTATTGCCGGTACAAGTCGATGACCTCGTCCCACGAGGCGTAGTCCGCCGCATCATCCGATAGCGTGGCGAGAGCAAGGAGGGCGCGCGCCCGTCCCGGGCTCGCTTCATTGTCCATAGCAAGGAAGCGTCGCAGCCAGGCGACCCCCTCGGTCTGGTGGTAGCGCCGCATGTAGAAGTTACGCATAGAACCGGCCATCAACCGGCCCTCCTCATACTGCTCGGTGTCGAGGTGCCATTGGAGGGCGCGGCGGAGGTTGGGCCATTCTTCGTCGAGGTGGTCGAGCCGTTCCACCTCGTCGGGTCCGTACGCGCTCTCGTACCACTCGAGGGCGAGGGCGCCGTAGTACTCGGCGTGCCGTTGCCTGATCTCGTCTTCTCCGCTTCTCTCCCCGAGACGAGCCGCCGCGTACTCAGTGATGGTTTCGAGGAAGCTGAAGCGGCGCCCGGTCACGCCGTGGTCGGCGACGAGCAACGACTGGTCGACGAGGCTCGATACCAGATCGAGGACCTGTTCGGGGGTGATCCCGTCTGTCGCGCACACCGCTTCGGCGGCAGCGAGGTCGAACCCGCCGGTGAACACCGAGAGACGCCCCAGCAGCGTCTGCTCGTCGAGGGTAAGCAGCTGATAGGACCAGTCCAGAGTGGCAGACAAGGTTTGGTGACGGGGCAGCTCATCCCGAGCCCCGCCGGTCAAGACCGCGAACCGGTTGTCGAGGCGGCGTTGCAGCTCGTCGGAGTTAAGGATGTTGAGCCGGGCCGCCGCCAGCTCCAACGCAAGCGGTAGCCCGTCGAGACGGCGACAGATCTGTCCCACCGCAGCCGCGTTGGCCGATGAGATGACGAAACCGGGGTCGGCGATCAACGCCCGGTCACGGAACAACTGCACGGCCCCATAGCCACCAAGCACCGCCGGGTCGCTGATCACCTCGGCCGGGATATCCAGGGTGGGAACCAGGAACGGGTGCTCCCCGGCGATCCCCAACGGTTGCCGGCTCGTCGCCAGCACCCGCATCGCCTCGGTCTGCTTCAACACGTCCACCGCCAGCGCGGCGACTGCATCGAGGAGGTGTTCACAGTTGTCCAAGAGCAGCAACGTCTTCCGATGCTCGAGTCGCTCCACCAGTCGCTCCACCACCGAACCCCCGGGCGCCTCCGACACCCCCACCGTCAACGCCACCACCCCGGGCACCAAGGCGGGATCATCGACCGCCGCCAGGTCGACGAACCACACTCCATCCGGGTGGTCGTTCAGGACGGTGGCCGCATACTCCTGCGCCAACCGGGTCTTCCCCGAACCCCCCGCCCCCACCAACGTCACCAGGCGGAACTCTGCGCTCAGAAGCGCGATCTCCGCCAACTCCCGCTCTCGCCCCACGAAGCTGGTCAACTGCGCCGGCAGATTGTGCGGCGTCGCCGCCAACCCTCGCAACGGCGGAAACACCGAATCGAGATCGGGATGGGTGATCTGAACAACGGTCAACAGGTGATCCACATCCCGCAGCCGCACATCTCCGAGTCCGAGGCTGTCGGCTCCCATCGGCAGCTC
>CAZCBO010000312.1:0-2752 GCA_964496825.1 uncultured Acidimicrobiaceae bacterium | reverse complement strand
CCGTTTCGGCCTCGGCCTCGGCGATCTCGAGTGACTCGCGGAGATCGGCCATGCCGCCATCGACGTCGCCGAGATGGAACCTGGCGATCCCCCGGATCGACAGCCCCCGGCTCCTGATGTCCTCGATGCCCCGATCGACGGCGAGCTGCGTCCCCTTCTCCGACCAGGCCAGCTGCTCTTCGATGTCGCCGGCCATCATGTAGCCGCCGGCGCGGGTGATGTAGGCCTCGGCCAGCTCGCCGGTTGCCGACTCCGCCTCGAGCATCTCGATGGCCCGGTCGAGATCGGCCGTACCCGCCCCGATCCCCGAAGCGAACCAGTGGGCGAGGTGCACCAGCCGCAGAGCGCGCCCGGCGGTGACGCGATCGCCCCGAGCGAGCGCCAGCTCGGCTGCCTGCTCGTACAGCTCCGCAGGCGCGATCAGACCAGCGTCTCCGCCGGTCAGCCCGGCATTGATCAGGACTTCGGGCCGCGCCGGGTCGTCGGCGGCCATCAGCTCGAGGGCGCGGGCGTAGTACTGGTAGGCCCGGATTGTGTCGAGGCGTCTCGCCCGGTCACCGGCCATGGTCAGGGTGCGGGCGGCCTGTGCCTCGGCCTCACCCATGTCCGTCGCACCCGTCGCCGCAGCGATCTCGAGGGCACTCAAGTAGTGGTGCGCCAGCAGCTCGGCGTGGTCCGAGGCCCGCTCCCCGGCGGTGGCTTCGATCCACTCCGCCATGATCCGGTGCTTCTCGGCGCGAGCCGCCCGCGGAATCCGCCCGTAGGCGACGTCGCGGGTCAGCGCATGCCAGAAGGCGTACTCCTGCTCGCCCTCCATCGCCGAGTTGCGCACCGGGCGGATCCAGTCCCTCGCTACGAGCTGGCGGAGGGCGCCGCGCACGTCGTCGCTCCCGCCCAGCGCCCGGAGGGCGCCCTCCCAGAACACCTTGCCGACGACCGAGGCGTCTTCGATGGCGCGGTTCTCATCATCGGTCAGCACGTCGAGGCGAGAGGCGATCAGCGCCTGCACGGTCTCGGGCACCGGGATCGCCTCCTGCCCGGCGAGCTCGCCGTGACCGTGCAGCATGCCCCGGTCGTTCAGCATCCGGACGAACTCCTCGGCGTACAGCGGGTTGCCTTCGGCCCGTTCGAGCAACACTCGCTGGGTCTCGACGGGGAGCACCGCCTGCTCGAGCAGCACCGCGATGAGTCGGGCGATGTCTTCATCGGTGAGCGGCGACAGCGAGATCGTTGTCGAGTTCCGCTTGCCCCCACCCCACGCCGGGTGCGCCTCGTAGACCTCGGGCCGGGCCGTGCAGATCACCATGATCGGTGTGTCTGCCGACCACACCAGCAGGTCCTCGAGAAACTCCACCAGCGAGGCGTCCGCCCAATGCAGGTCCTCGACGATCATGAGCAGCGGCTGCGCCGCGGCGAGATCCTCGAGGAAGCGGCGCCAGGCGGTGAACGCCTCCGAACGGTCCCCGCCCTGCGTATCGCTCTCGGTCCCGACGAGGGCGCTGAGCTGGTTGGCCAGCCATTCCCGATCCGAAGGGTCCTCGGTCAACGCTTCCAGCGCCGTCGCCAGCTTCGCCTCGGCAACGTCGGGACCGTCGGTCTCCTTGATCCCCGCCTGGCCCTTGACGATCTCCCCGAGCGCCCAGAAGGTGATCCCCTCTCCGTAGGGCAGGCAGCGGCCCTGTCTCCACCACACGATCTCGGGCTGGTCGTCGACCCAGCGGAAGAACTCGTTGACGAGCCGCGACTTGCCGACGCCGGGTGGTGCCGCGATCGTGACCAGGCGGAGTGTCCCGTCGTCTACGACCCGCCGGAAGGTGTCGGTGAGCAGGTCCATCTCGGAGTCACGGCCGAGGAACGGCGTCGGCGCCCGTACTGCGGCGTCGATCCCGTATCGGCCGCGGGGCGCGAGCGCGCGCCACACGTTGAGCGGCTTGGACTTGCCTTTGACCTCGACCGGATCGAGCTGGTCGTACTCGATCATCAGCTCCGTGGCCCGGAACGTCGGCTCCCCGACCACGACCCCGCCCGGCGGGGCAATCGACTCGATGCGCGACGCGGTGTTGACCACGTCGCCGACGATCCGCTCGCCCTGGCCGCCGTGCGTGACGACGGCCTCACCGGTGTTGATCCCGATGCGGACCGAGAGATCGAGACCGGGGTGTTCCTCGTTCAGCTCATCGACTGCGGCCTGGATCCTGAGAGCGACACGGACCGCCCGCTCCGGGTCGTCCTCATGGGCCGTCGGCGCACCGAAGACGGCCATCACGCCGTCGCCGATCAGCTTCTCGACGGTACCGTCGTAGCGCTCGATCTCCTCGCGGACCCGGCGGTGGTACGGGATCAGGCGGGCGCGGACGTCCTCGGGGTCGGCCTCGTCGGACTCGGCGGTGAAGCCGACGAGATCCGCAAAGAGGACGGTGAGGAAGCGACGCTCCTCGGTGGTTGTCGCCTCGGCGAGCGGCGTGCCGCAGAAGGCGCAGAACGCCGCACCCTCGACGTTGTCCTTGCCGCAGTTGGGACACGCTGCCACGGGGAGACTCTACGTCAGGACGGTCGCGAAGCGTGGAGGTGGGGGGAATCGAACCCCCGTCCCATGAGGTTTCAGCGTCGGCATCTCCGAGCGCAGCCGACAGCGAGCGTTCGGTTCCCCGGAGACGCCGTCGGCCGTTTCTCCAGGGCCTAGCCGGTGTTGTCTTACCCCGCCGGTCCCGGCACCCCGGCGGGGGCATCCTGCATTGCGATGCCCGGTCCC
>CAZCBO010000311.1:0-2816 GCA_964496825.1 uncultured Acidimicrobiaceae bacterium | reverse complement strand
GGGCTGGGCCGCTGGCTAACGACGCAGCGGTCTCGTCTCGGCTCACCCGCGATGCGGCTCGGCACAGGCTTCTACGGAGATCGTCTCGGGCGCGATGCCGAGACCCAACAGGAAGTGCGGGTCGTAACGGTCGGTCACGGTCACGCAGACGATTCGATCATTGGCGGAGGCGACGGCGATCCGTCCGGCGCGGGGCCTCGCATCGAGTGCCGCGACGATCGCCGTGCGGCGTGCCAGGTTCGGATCGAGCAGGGGCCGATCGCCGTAGCCGTCGCGGATGAGCTCGGCGGCACCGGCCTCTGCGCCGACATCGGCGGCAAATGCCACTTCTCGATACGTGGCGGCGAGCAGCGCTGCGTCGATCGCCAGCCCGGTGACCATGAGACCGACGAAGATCAGCGCCGCCATGAAGGGAAGCATTGAGCCTCGCTCGGATTCGTGCGTTCCACTATTCACGGCGTGCTCCGATACCGGCTCACCGGCACCGCGGCGGTCCCGGTCACCGAGGTGGTGACGGGGAACCCCGCCGGACCGATCAGGCTCACCTGGATCGTGACCGCCACGGCGATGCCGTTCGGGGTGTCGGCGGCTTTGACCTGTGCGTTGGGGAGGAGGTCGCGAGCGATGTTTTCGGCGTCGGACGCGGTGCCGTGGCGGGCTGCCCAGGTTGCGGCGTAGCGCGCGGTCTCTTCGGCCGATGCTCCTGCAGTGGTGATCCGCCCCACTGTCACGAGCGCCTGCGCTACGAGCAGGAGAACCGCAAACCCGATCGCCAGGGTCCCGACGAGCTCCGCACCCCGCTCGTTCATCACGGCGGAACTCCAAGGAGGGCGGTGGCCTCGACGCGAATCACCACCGGAACGAGGTCGGGTCCCGGAGGCGCCCAGTCGATGGCCGCGCCGACGTCGACGCCACCGGCACCGGCCTGCACCCTGACGTCGACACCGTGGGCACCGGGAACGACCGAGGCAAGCTCGGCGGTCAGTCGCTCGGCGACGACCTCGAGGTCGGCGGCGGGTCGTGCGGCCCGGCGGGCGGCGGCATCGACTGCCGATTGACTGACTCCCCTGGCGACCACGAGGAAGGCGGCCTGGACGATCACCACCAGCAGCAGGAATACCACGGCCATTGCCGCCAGCGACTCGATGATCACCGCTCCGCGGGCGTCTCCTACGAGAAGAAGCCGGTCATCTGAGCGACGATGCTCGACCACACGTCGGCCGCGGCACTGCGAACTTGGGGAATCAGCATGGCGACGACGATCACGGCGATCGTCGCCAGCCCGAGCCATTCGACGGTGGTCGCCCCGCGCTCGTTGCTCCGCACCTTCACCTCCTTCCTCATGGGCCTCCCGCCAGGCTCCTCAGCCCGGCGAGGGTCGGGTACAGCAGAAAGATCAGCGTCACCGGCAGCATCAGCGCGAGCACCGGCCCATAGGTGGCAAGGGCCCGTCTGCCTCCCTCGGCGGTCAGATCGCGCGAGAGCGCAGACCGGTAATCGGTGCTCAACTCTCCCAGGGCGTCGGCGAGACGGCCGCCGGTGTCGTGGGCGTGGGCCAGAAGCACGTAGAGCCGCTGAGCCTCCGGGTCGACCGTCGCTGTTCCGGCGCGCTGCAACGCCTCCGACACGCTCGAACCGCCAGCGCGACGGCGAGCTCGTCCTCGGCGACACCGTGGGCTCCTTCGACGAACCGCTCGATGGAGCTGGCCACGGACTCTCCGGCGATGACGTGGAGGGCGATGGTGTCGGCGACCACCGGCAGCTCGAAGCGGAGCCGGCGGGCCCTCCGCTGTGCCACCGTCGAACGGTACATCCCGAACACCAACCATCCGCCCGTGCCGCCGAGCGCTCCCAGGGCGAGCGTCGACCGGCCTGGTCCCTGAATGAACAGGTCGCCCTGGGACAGCAGAAGCCCGGTCAGCACCCCAACACCGGTCGCGACGAGCCTGCCGAAGGCTGCCTCGCTCTGAAGCCATTCGACCGGCTTGGCGAGCCGGCTCGCTCCCGCGGGTTGCGGGGTCAGATACCGACCGACCCTGACCGAGATCGGGACACCTCGTGGCAGCGACACGGTCAGATAGACGGCCGCGGCCGCCGCGAGCGCAACCAGATATCTCATTCGAACACCCGCGGCGCCTGCGACAGTGCTGCCGCCCGTCGGGCAGCCAGGTACCCCAGACTCGTCGAGACGAGCCCGATGATGACGATGACCGATCCCGTGCGAGTCTGGTAGACCAGGGCTGATTGGGGATTGGTGGCGATCGTCAGGGCGAGCAAGCCCCACGGTGCGATTAGCGCTACCAGGGCGGTCATCCGCTGCTCGGTGAGCGCGGCGAAATGGGCGCGACGCAGCCGCAGTTCGTCACCGATCGATCGTCCCAGCGACGCCAGCACGGAGCCAACTCGCGGCCCTCCGGCGCGATGGGCGGCGCCGAGCGTCGACAAGACGCGATCAGCGGTGGCGTCATCGAGTTCGAGGCGAAGCCGCTCGAGCGCGGCGACGAAGCCGTCGCCAAACATGACGGCCTCGGCAACCGGTCTCGACGCCGAGCGCAGGGGCTCGGGGGAGCGGTCGGCTGCCGCGATGAATGCATCCGGCAGGGTCTCTCCGGCAACGACCCTGCCCCTCACCATGGCGAGGAAGTCCGGCCACGATGCGGCGAGATCCTCCCGTCTGCGGCGTTGCCGCCCGACGTCGACTGCAAGTGGAAGCGCGGCCGCGAGCAGCCCGATCGCTACGGCAACCGACGCGACACCGAGGATCGCCATCGCCAGGAGGCCGGCCGAGACACCGGTGGCCAATCCCGCCGGGAGCA
>CAZCBO010000310.1:0-2819 GCA_964496825.1 uncultured Acidimicrobiaceae bacterium | reverse complement strand
CGGCAGCGTGGTGGTGGTGGTCGTGGTGGGCGGCGGCGTGGTGGTGGTCGTGGTGGGCGGCAGCGTGGTGGTGGTGGGCGGCGGCGTGGTGGTGGTCGTGGTGGGCGGCGGCGTCGTGGTGGTGGGTGGTGGTGGGCCGTCGTAGAACAGCGCCTTCACCAGGAAGTCGTCCACGAGCAGGACGTTGGCAGGGGCGCCGTCGAGGGAGACGAAGCGAATCACGGTCTGGGGCGCCGCCCAGCCGCTGATGTCGATGTAGTCCTGGCGGTCCATGTCCTCATCGTCGTTCAGCTGGTACGTCTCGAGCGTGGCGAACTGGCCACCACCGTCGGCGGAGATCTGGACGGCGATCCGCTGGTCGGTCGAGCCGCCGTAGAGATCGGTGGCGAAGATGTAGGTGAGCTTGGCTTCGATGGCGCCGTCGAGGTTCAGCGACCGTTCGATCCCGATGTTGCCGACGGCGAGTTCTCCGCCGCCCAGCTGGAGGCAGTAGCCGTAGCAGTAGTCGTGGTCCGATACCGAGGCGTAGCCCTTGAGCGGGCCGTTCGCCTCGCCGACCTCGATCCAGTCCGACGAGAATTGTCCGCTGGCGTCGTTGCCGTCGAACTCCTGCTCCTGGAACTTGTCCTTGTAGTAGGTCCAGGTGGTGGTCGCGGAGGCGGCGGCGGAATCGGGCTGGGCGACGAGGACCGTGATGGCGACGGCAACGAGCGCGGTGGCGCTCAGGACGGCGGCGAGCCGCCTCATGGCTCGTAGACCGCGAGATCACCGACCGGCGCCGGGGTCGCCGTGACCCGCTCCGAGAGCGGAACGCCGATGAGCGCATCGTGGGCCTGTGGCTTGTGACTCCACAGATCCGTCGTATCGAGCAGCGGCAGGGTGAGGACGAAGTTGGTCCAGCCACCGGCCCTGACATGGCTGACATCGCCGTTCATCGTTCGTGCCAGCGAGCGGGCGATCGAGAGACCGAGGCCGATGGATCCATTGAGCAGCGACTCCTGGCCGTCGTTGACGAACCGCTCGAACAGACGGTCGGCGATGCTCGGGTCGACGCCGGGGCCGTTGTCCGAAACCGTCACGACCGCGTTCTTCTGGTTGGTCTCCATGTAGACCTCGACGGCGGGGCCCCCGTGCTGGATGGCGTTGTTGACCAGGTTCCTGATGATCTGGCGGGTCCGCACCGGGTCTGCCCAGACGAGGGCGTTGCCCTCGAGTCTCACGTCGGCGCCCGCCCGGACGAGCGGGGCGATGGCAGCGGCGGACTCTTCGTACAAGGCGACCGCCTGGTACTCGAAGCCGAGGACATCCGACTCGAGCCTGGCCGCGGTCAGGATGTCGTCGACCATGCGAGAGAGGTCGGCCGAGTCCTTGTTGATGAGATGGATCAGCTCGAGGGCCTCAACGGGATCGCCGACTCCGTTTTCGAGCAGGTACTCGCTGAACCCGTAGATGCTGGTGAGCGGCGTGCGGAGCTCGTGGGAGAGACCGGCGATGAAGGCGTCCTTCGATGTGCTCAGCTCCCGCTCGGCATTCAGCTTGGTCTCCATCCGCAGGTGCTCCTCGCGGTACTGGCGGCGCACGATGAAGAAGTAGACGAGGATCGTGGCCGCCGGGATCAGCAGCGTCGTGAGCAGTTGGGTGGCCAGCCCCACCAAGCCGGCGACCCGCTCGGTATCGCTGACACGGACGGAGACGAGATCCTGCCGTGCGGTCAGCCCGGCGGCAACGGCGGCATACATCGGCTCGAACGCCTCGCGGTGATCGATGTCGGCGGCCTCGATGCTTCCGCGGGCTACCGAGTCGACGACGCCCTGGCCCGCCTCCACGAGGGCGGCGAGCTCGGCGCCGAGTTCTGCGGTCTCCTCGTCCTCGGCCATCACGTCGGCCCAGGACTGTGTGTCCGCGAGGTTGGCCTCGGCAGCGGCCACCGCTTCGTCCCTGGCGCTTCTCGTGGCCGTGCCGTGCACCGAGTAGTCGATACCGAACACCACCGCCTGGGCAACGGCGGCTCGGGTCAAGGCGGCGGACCCGACGGCGGCGTTGGCCTCGTGGAGCTCCTCGGCGTTGGCGGCGACGCGCTCGGCATTCGATGCGGTCGAGAAGATGAAGGCGAGGGAGAGCAGGATGGCGATGATGGCCAGTCCAGAGAGGACGGCCACCATGCCGTTCTTGGTGCCCGACGGGATGCGCGGGCCCGCCACTGCTACGGCTTTCATGCGTCTTCTATCGGACCGCCTTCGGCGAATCCGAAGCGTTTGATCCCCCGGCATCCTTCCGGGGCTAGTCCCTGGCTAGTACTCGTCGTCGGGCCGCCGCTGGCGCGACGGCTGGACGCGAGGTGGCTCGCCGGGTTGCTTCGGGTAGTGGGGCGGCCAGGGCGCATCGCCGAGGCCCCGCTCCTCGTCGGCCATGGCCAGCTCGAGCAGCGGCTCGATGCTCCCTGCGGCATCGTCGATCCCTGCGGTGAGATCGCCCACCTGTTCCCAGCGTTGCGGGAACGTGGCCAGGTCGTGAGCAGACGGCACGATGCTGCCCAGTTCGTCCCAGGTGAACGGTGTTGACACCCAGCCGGTGTGGCGAATCGAGTACGCCGAGGCGACGCTCTTGTCCTTGGCGTTCTGGTTGTAGTCGAGGAAGACGCCGTGGCGCTCCTCCTTCCACCAAGCCGTGGTGGCCATCGGATTGCGTCGCTCCGCTTCCCTGGCCAGGGCCAGGCCGGCCCGCCGGACGGTGACGTAGTCCCAGACGGGTTCGATCCGCACGTAGACGTGGATCCCGCGGTTCCCGGAGGTCTTCGGCCAACCCACGAGCCCGGCCTC
>CAZCBO010000309.1:0-2834 GCA_964496825.1 uncultured Acidimicrobiaceae bacterium | reverse complement strand
TCGACTGCACCGTCTCCGGCACCGAGCCGGGCGACCAGCCAACCACCGAGCCCGCCAGGAAGCTCGCCCCGCCCAAGATCCGGTACCTGTACCAATCAGGCACCTGTTACTACTGGTCCAACCAGCCGGGCGGCATCGATGCCTGGGACCCGACCAACGAGAACCTGATCTACTCGATCGTCACCGGCACCCCCAGGTGCACCTCCACCACAGAGCCTGACCCCGACCGCGCCTGGCGGATCTTCCGCTCCTTCCCCCTCGCCACTCCGAACCCGTCTTTCCAGCCGGCGGAACACGGCATCACCGGGCTCCCCACCTACCTGGCTGCCGCCAACCCGGCTCCGATCACCCACAGCGAGATCCTCGAAGACGGGCGCCCGTTCGAGGTCCGCGCCGCCGTTGCCTCGATCACCGTGGACTGGGGCGACGGCGTCAGTACTACCAACGACCCGGCCGCCGCCGTCCCCTATCCCGCCGGCGGCGTGACACACACCTACACCACGAAGACCTGTCCACCCGACTACCGCGCCAATCACCCCTTCGGACCGAATTGCCACCCCAGCCTCGAGGCCTACCCGGTGAGCGCCACCTTCACCTGGTGGGGCGAGTACCGCACCGACGGCCCGTGGATCCCCATCGGCACGATCGACCTCACCGCCACCGTTCCCTACGACGTCGACGAGGTGATCGGGGTCCTCGTCGACCCCTAGACCTGCTCCCCCACCGACACGACGAAGACCAGCGCGCGGTCGCCTTCATAGGTCATCGACACCTTGATCTCGGTGACGCCGAGCATCTCCGCCCGCTTGGCCGCGTTCCCCGAGAGGTTCACTCGCGGCATACCGCCGCCGGTGATCTCGATGTCGGTCCAACGCAGCCGCCGCCATCCCGTCCCGAGGCTCTTCATCACCGCCTCTTTGCCGGCGAACCGGCCGGCCAGTCGTTGCGATGGATCGGCGTAGCGGTGGGCGTACTCCCACTCCCGATCGGTGAAGCAGCGTCGGCGAAAGGCGTCGCCATACCGATCGAGGAGGCGCCGGACCCGGGAGATGTCCTCCTGGTCGACACCGAGCCCGACGATGCGCATTACTCGACGGTAACCGACTTGGCCAGGTTGCGCGGTTGATCGATCTCGAGGCCTCGCAGCCGTGCCACGTGGTAGGCGAGCAGCTGGAGCGGCACGACCGCGTTGACCGGCGCCAGCAGATCGTCGCTGTCGGGGATGCGTAGCACGACGTCGGCGTGCTTCCCGATCTCGGTGTCGCTCTCGTAGGCCACGGCGATCACCTCGCCCCCGCGTGCCTTCACCTCCTGGACCGCGGAGATCGTCTTGTCGTATACGGCACGCTGGGTCAACACCACCACGACCGGGACGCCCTTGGTGACCAGAGCGAGGGTGCCGTGCTTCAGCTCGCCGGCCGGCATTGCCTCCGAGTGGAGGTACGAGATCTCCTTCAGCTTCAGCGACCCCTCCATGGCGATGGCGTAGTCGAGGCCACGCCCGATGAAGTAGATGTCCTCAGCATCGACGATCCGCTCGGCAGCAGCGATGATCGGCTCGACGTCGGCGAGGATCGCCTCGACCTGCCCCGGGAGGCGTTTCAACCCCTGGGCGATCTCGACGGCCCGCTCGGGCGGGATCGTCCCCCTGGCCGCACCGAGCTTCAGCGCCAGGAGGTACTGGCCGACCAGCATCGCCAGGTACGCCTTCGTCGATGCCACCGAGATCTCCGGCCCTGCCCGGACGTAGAGGATGTCGTCGGCGCCGCGGCTCAGCGTCGATCCAACCACGTTGGTCATGGCCAACATGCGCGTCCCCCGCTCACTCGCCAGCCGGGCCGCCGCCAACGTGTCGGCGGTCTCTCCCGATTGTGAGATCGACACGGTGAGGTCGCCGGGTCGCACGAGGGGATCGGCATACCGCATCTCGTGGGCGTACTCGACCATCGTCGGCAGCCGGAGGAGCCGCTGGAAGAGCTCCTGACCGACCAGCCCGGCGTGGTAGGCGGTGCCGCACGCGGTGATCCAGACCCGATCGATGTCGGCGGCGTAGTCGTCACCGAACTTCACGTCCTCGAGCCAAACCGTCCCGTCCTCGTCGAGGCGTCCGGCGAGGGTCTCGGTGATCACCGCCGGTTGCTCGTGGATCTCCTTGAGCATGAAATGCTTGTAGCCGCCCTTCTCGGCACGCTCGGCATCCCAGTCGATGTGCATCACGTCGCGCTCCACCGGGTCGCCGTCGATGGTCTCGATCGTGACACCCTCGTCGTTGATGGTCACCAACTCGTCATCCTCGATGATGAGGAAGTCCCTGGTGTGATGCAACACGGCGTGGATATCGGAGGCGAGGAAGTTTTCCCCCTCGCCGAGCCCGACCACGAGCGGGCTGATCTTGCGAACGGCGACGATCCGTCGTGGCTCCCGCTCGCTCATCACCACCAAGGCGTAGGCCCCTTCGGCACGCTCGACCGCGGCCCGAACCGCATCGGCGAGGTTGCCGTCGTACTCCTCGGCGATCAGGTGGGCGAGGAGCTCGGTGTCCGTGTCGGAGGTCAGCTCGGCGCCGTTCCCCTCCAGCTCCTCACGCAGTGTCTGGAAGTTCTCGATGATCCCGTTGTGGACGACCACGAACTCACCACTCGCATCGGTGTGGGGGTGAGCATTGACATCGCTGGGTTGTCCGTGGGTGGCCCACCGGGTGTGGCCGATGCCGATGGTTCCCGCCAGCGGCTCTGCATCGAGCAGGGCGGTGAGTTGATCGATCTTGCCTTCGGCCTTTCGGACTTTGATCCCGTCGTCGTTGACGGCCACGCCGGCCGAGTCGTAGCCGCGGT
>CAZCBO010000308.1:0-2853 GCA_964496825.1 uncultured Acidimicrobiaceae bacterium | reverse complement strand
TTCGACGACCACGCCCTCGAGGAGGCGCTGCTCCTCAAGGAGGACACCGGGGGCACGGTCACCGCCTATGCCCTCGGCACCGCGGACGAGGTGGAGCAGATGCTCTACACCGCGGTGGCCAAGGGGGCGGATCGGGCCGTCAAGATCGGAGACGATCTCGGTGCGCTCGACGCCCACGGCCAGGCGGAGCTCTTCGCCGGCGCCCTCGGAGGGCACGACCTCATCCTGACCGGGGTCCAGGCCTCCGACGAGATCGACGGCCAGGTCGCCATGCTGCTCTCGGCCAAGCTCGGCTACCCCCACGTCTCGGTGGTGGTGGAGACCGCCGCCGGCGGCGCCGGACTCACGGTCACCAAGGAGTACTGGGCCGGCATCACCGCCACCTACGACGTGACGCTTCCCGCGGTGCTGGGCATCCAGGCCGCACGGCAGGCCCCGCGCTATGTGGCGGTGAGCCGGATCCGCGAAGCCCAGGAATCCGGAGCCATCACCGGGGCCGATGCCGGTTCCCCCTCGGGCTCGTCCGGGATCACGATCACGGCGATGCACATCCCCGAGGCCGGTGAGGGGGCCGAGATGATCGAGGGCGACGAAGCAGCAGCAGCCGACAAGATCGTCGAGCTGCTCTCCACGGCCGGGGTAGGAGGTGGATCATGAGCGTCCTCGTCATCACCGAGCACCTCTCGGGCGCCTTCACCGATGCCACGTTCGAGCTGCTGGCCCTGGGAAGGTCCCTCACCACGGCCACCGGCGGCGACCTGGAGGCGGCGGTCATCGGCAGCGGGGCCGCCGGCATGACCGGCGAGCTCGGCATCGCCGACCGGGTGCTGGTCGTCGATGACCCGTCGCTCGAGTCGTTCAACCCCGACGCCCACGCCGCCACCGCCGCGGCGTTGGTGGAGAAGCGCGAGCCGAGCATCGTGCTCGTCCCCTACACGTCCACGGGGATGGACATGGCGTCCCACATCGCATCTCTGAACGACCTCCCGCTGGTGTCCTATTGCCAGTCGATCAGCGCCGAGGGCGGACTCCGGGCAACGTGCCAGCTCTATGCAGGCAAGATCGAGGCCGACGTCGAGGTCGACGGCGACCGCGCCGTCTTCGCCGTGCTCTCCGGTGCCGCTTCGGCGGCCGAGGGGAGGACCGACGGGTCTGCTGAGGTGGAAGCGATCGAAAACCCCGCCGGTGTCGGTGGCACCACCTTCACCGGCCTCGCCGAGCCGGAGGGCGGCGACATCGACATCACCACCCAGGACGTGCTCGTCGTCGTCGGACGCGGCATCGAATCAGAGGACAACATCGAGGAGGCGGCCGAGCTGGCCGAGGCCCTCGGCGGCGCCGTGGCGGCATCGCGACCGATCGTCGATCAGGGGTGGCTGCCGAAGACCCGACAGGTCGGCAAGTCCGGCCTCTCCGTCAAGCCCAAGGTCTACCTGGCGCTCGGGGTGAGTGGTGCACCCGAGCACGTCGAGGGCATGCGGGACTCGTCCACGATCATCGCCGTCAACACCGACCCGCAGGCGCCGATCTTCGGGGTCGCCCACTACGGATGGGTCGGGGATCTGTTCGATCTGCTGCCGGAGCTGACGGAGCGGCTGGGATGAGTCGCGAGCTACAAGCTACAAGCCGCAAGCCTTTGAGCGTCCGTAGCTTGCAGCTTGCAGCTTGCGGCTTGCAGCCGAGGATCACAGAGTGATTCTCGTTGTCCAGAGCGTCGAGGACGCTGGCCGCGAGGTCTTCCTCGGATTCGACGACTGGGCCATCCGGTTCTTCTACTGGCTGGCGGCCATCGCGATCGCCATCTTCCTCCTCGGCGTGTGGAAGCGGTTCGCCAAGTACCTCACAGGTGGCTCGGCGTCGCGGTTCTCGTTCGCCCGGTTGCGGCGAGCCGTCGTCGACCTGGCGTCGCAGCGGACGATCGGCAAGCGCTCTCCCGTGGTCGGCATCGCCCACTTCTTCGTCTTCTACGGCTTCATCGTGCTGCTCATCGCCACCACGATCATCGCCATCGACGAGGACGTGATCGGGCTCATCCTCGACAGGCCGGAGTGGCAGTTCTGGCACGGCGCCTTCTACGTCGGTTACTCGCTGGTCGTCGACGTGTTCGCCATCGGCTTCGTCGTCGGCCTGCTCGTGCTCGCCTACCGGCGGCGGCGCCGTCCCTTCCGGCTCGAGTACGACCGCGTGGACGACGTCGAGGCCGACCGCACCGGCTATTCGCTCGACGACACGGTGTTCCTGTTGATCCTGCTGTTCCTCGGCGTGACCGGGTTCCTCCTCGAAGGGTTCCGGATCGCCGCCACCGACTTCCCCGACTTCGAGGTGTACTCGATCGCCGGCTGGGTCGTGGCGCAGATCTTCGGCGGGCTCGGCGACGCCTGGAACGAGAGTGCCCGGATGATCACCTGGTGGGTGCACGCGATCGTCGCCCTCGCCTTCATCGCCTACCTGCCCTACTCCAAGGGCATGCACATGGTCGTCGACGTCGCCGATCTCGTCTTCAGCGACCGCGAGGACTCGGCGCGGTCGCTGCGCCCGGTCGCCGACGCCACCGCGCCCGGTTATCGCGACCTGTCCTCGTTCACCTGGAAGGAGCTCATCGACTTCGACGCCTGCACCAAGTGCGGGAAGTGCCACGAAGCGTGCCCGGCGCGAACCGCGGGCGCGCCGCTGTCACCCCGCGATCTCGTCCTCGACCTGCGGGAGCACGCGGATGCCGAGGCGGGGCTCCGCCTGTGGTACGGGCCCGGCGCCACGCCGCAGTACCCCGAGGCGACCGAGATCGCCGGCACCGTGATCTGGAAGAACCACCTTCTTACGCCATATTCATTCTGGCCACCACGGAACGTCATA
>CAZCBO010000307.1:0-2854 GCA_964496825.1 uncultured Acidimicrobiaceae bacterium | reverse complement strand
ATTGACTCGCTGTCGGGCGGTGAGGGCGCCGATCTCAGTGCTGGTGGTCGTGGCGTCGGTCATCGGGATCTCAGCGTTATCGTCGCGCCCTCCCGGGGGGTTGAGTGTACGGGCGGGGGCGGTCGCCCCGCGGGGTCTATCGTGCCAGGCATGGAGCTCAAGCCCTGGCCGGGGGTGATCGAGGCGTACCGGGACCGGCTTCCGGTGACCGACCAGACCCCCGTCGTCAGCCTGCTCGAGGGCGGCACGCCACTCATCGA
The DNA here is from genome assembly GCA_964496825.1 of uncultured Acidimicrobiaceae bacterium. Lineage (GTDB taxonomy): Bacteria > Actinomycetota > Acidimicrobiia > Spongiisociales > UBA5794 > JACZST01. Next base: position 2,594 of record CAZCBO010000307.1, on the reverse strand, counting down.
GGCTCCGGTGCTCTCCGCCATGGTGGAGCGCGGGGTGTTCCTCAAGATCGAGGGTGCCAATCCGACGGGGTCGTTCAAGGACCGCGGGATGACCGTGGCGGTCTCCAAGGCTTTGGAGGACGGGGCCAAGGCGGTGGCGTGCGCTTCAACCGGAAACACCTCGGCCTCGGCCGCCGCCTACGCGGCCAGGGCTGGGATCTCGGCCATCGTGCTCGTTCCCGCCGGCAAGATCACCCAGGGAAAGCTGGCGCAGGCCATCGCCCACGGCGCCAGGATCATCCCGATCGACGGGTCGTTCGACGATGCGCTCAACCTGGTCCTCGAACTCACCGCCACCCACGACGCCGCCCTGGTGAACTCGATCAACCCGTACCGGATCGCCGGCCAGCAGACCGCCGCCTGGGAGGTGATCGACGTCCTCGGGTCGGCACCGGCGGTCCACGTCCTGTCGGTGGGGAATGCCGGGAACATCACGGCCTACTGGCAGGGTTACCGGGCGGCGGATGCCGCTCCGCAGATGTGGGGGTTCCAGGCCGCCGGCGCCGCCCCGATCGTGCGCGGCGAGGTGGTCGACGATCCCGAGACGATCGCCACCGCGATCAGGATCGGCAACCCCGCCTCGTGGGACGGTGCGGTCGCCGCCCGCGACGAGTCCGAGGGTCGGATCGAGGCCGTCACCGACGACGAGATCCTCGACGCCTATCGGCTGCTGGCGACCAGGGAAGGCGTCTTCTGCGAACCCGCTTCGGCCGCAGGTGTCGCCGGTCTGCTGAAACACGCCGGCGATCTCCCCGCCGGGACCGTGGTCTGCACGTTGACCGGGCACGGGTTGAAGGATCCGGAGACGGCCGTGCACACCGCGGCGGTGAGCGAGCCGGTGGCGCCGCGCCTCGATGCCGTCCTCGAGCACATCGAGCTATAGCGCCAGGGACCGCTCCGTCCGGGTGCTGCGACGCAGCGTGCGCCGAGATCGTCCGTGTTATGACCGTGCTGTTCCGGGCACAATTACGGCATGACGGAAGACACCGCACGCCGTTTCCGGGAGGGCGGAGCGAGCCGGTATCGAGACCTCTATACGGCGTACCACCCGCGGGTCCTTGCCTACCTCGTTCGCCGGGTCGGGCGCCAGGACGCCGCCGACTTGGCGGCCGAGGTGTTCGAGGTGGCATGGCGCCGCATCGCCGACGTCCCTCAGGGTGGACTCTTGCCGGATGCCGAATGGGCTTTCTGGCCGGTCCTTCCGCACGGGCAGTTCGTGGCCTGGGGAGGTTGACCTCACCGGTCGGATCACTCCGGCGAAGCTCCTTCAGTTTCGGGCGAAGACTGACGACGGATGACTCTGGGTGACTTGAAGTAGCGCAGCGAGTCGTTACAATTCGCTCATCCACGTCCACCCGGCCCGCATTGCGCGGCGCCCGACGGACATTCCATGTGACCGGGATCGAGCCCGCGTCACCAAGCCCCGGGGTCTCCGACCCACGCTGCTGAAAAAGGGGAAACCAGCAACCATGACTACGCCCAGAGCCAGGCTTCAGGAACTCGGACTGGACGATCTCCGTGAGATGGCGACCAATGTCGACGTCGAAACCGACGGATTGCAGAAGTCCAAGCTGATCGCCGCCATCCTCGAGGCCGAGAAGTTCGACGTGTCGATGCTCCCGGAGGCCGTGACCACGGACGAGGAACCGGCCAAGACCCAGGACCGGTCCGAGCAGTCCAAGGATGGGGACGGCGGACGCCGTCGCAACCGGAGCCGTTCCCGCGGCCAGCGCGAGCCGATCGACGAGTCGACCCTCGAGGTTCGGGAGGGGATCCTCGATATCCTGCCCGAGGGCTACGGCTTCCTGCGCACCAGCGGCTACCTGCCGGGTGAGAAGGACGCGTACGTGTCGGTCAACGTGATCCGCAAGCACAGGCTCCGCAAGGGGGATCTCGTGTCCGGTCCGGTGCGTCCGGCTCGCGGGCAGGAGAAGTTCCCGGCCCTCGTCAGGGCGGTCACCGTCAACGGGGCCGACCCCGAAGAGATGATGAACCGGCCGAAGTTCAACAAGCTCACTCCCCTGTTCCCCGACGAGCGGCTCCGGCTCGAGATCGACGGCAAGTCGGACGACATGATGGCCCGGATCATCGACCTCATCGCTCCCCTCGGGAAGGGGCAACGCGGGTTGATCGTGTCGCCGCCGAAGGCAGGCAAGACGACCGTGCTCCAGGACGTGGCGAACAGCCTGGCGGTCAACAACCCAGAGGTGCACCTCATGGTCGTGCTCGTCGACGAGCGGCCCGAGGAAGTCACCGAGATGCAGCGCTCGGTCAAGGGCGAGGTCATCTACTCGACCTTCGACCGCCCGGCAGAAGAGCACACCCAGGTCTCCGAGCTCGCCATCGAGCGGGCCAAGCGGCTCGTCGAGCAGGGTGGGGACGTCGTGGTGCTCCTCGACTCCATCACCCGCCTTGCCAGGGCGCACAACCTGGCCACACCGGCGTCCGGACGGATCCTCTCCGGTGGGGTCGACTCGACCGCGCTCTATCCGCCGAAGCGGTTCTTCGGCGCGGCCCGCAACATCGAGGAGGGCGGCAGCCTCACCATCATCGGC
>CAZCBO010000306.1:0-2897 GCA_964496825.1 uncultured Acidimicrobiaceae bacterium | reverse complement strand
TCATGCGGGTTCCAGTCCAGTGCTGGGGAGCTGCCCGTTGAGCGATGCCAACATGCCGAAATCGCTTCCCTCGAACGGGAGGATCGTGAACAGTGCAAGGACGAGGATCATGCCGACGCCGATTGCTGCGGTCGCCACCGAGGCGCCGGCAAGCCAGCGTCCCAACGCGTGCGTGTCACGTTGCCCATCACTGCCTCCTCGGGAACCGGTGCGCCCCGACCAGCGCCTCGCGTCCCTTGACCGGTGCCGGCTCCAATACGTCGGCATCGGGCTTCTCGGTCAGCTGGTCCCAGGTGGCATCGCTGATCACCGTTTCCCCATCTTCGCCCCACTGTTGGAGGCGCTGGGTGAGGTTGACGATGTCACCGATGACCGTGTACTCGAGCCGTTCCTCGGAGCCGATCAGCGCCGCAGCGACGGGCCCGGTCGACAGCCCGATGCCGAGGCAGAATCGTTCCCGGCCTGCATCCTCCCATGACGCGTTGAGCTCGGCCTGGGCGGCGTGCATGCCGCGGGCGGCGACCAGGGCCCGATCGGCGTGGTCGTCGATGGGAAAGGGTGCCCCGAACACCGCCATCACCGAGTCACCGGCGAACTGCATGACCGTGCCACCCGCGTCGATGATGGGCTGGTTCATCGCCGCCCGGTGTTCGTTCAGCTGGGTGGCGAGCTGCGACGGATCGGTGTGCTCGGCGATCGCGGTGAAGCCGCGGATGTCCGACATCAACACGGTGACCTCGAGCTCCTCGGTCTCGCCGATCCCTCGTCCCTCTTCGCGAAGCTTCTCGGCGACGCCGCCGGGCAGCAGCCGGGCCAGGGTCTCACCTTGCTCCTCGCGTTCCATGATCGCCCGGTGCAGTCGCTTGAGGCGCTCCAGGCTCCCCTCCTGTCCCGCGGAGAGGCCCTCGGCGAGGATGACGAAGAGATGCTCGATCGCGGTGTCGACGTCGGCTGGCGTCGTCTTCCGAGACACGGCTATGGCCTTGATCGGGGTGCCCTCGGCCACCTGCTGGAGCAGCTCCTCCTCATCGGCGGTGAGGACACCGTCGGAGCGGAACGGTGAGGCGAGGGCGTCGACGATCTTGGGATCGAGCACTGATCCGCCGGCGGCCACCTCGCGGATCGCCCTGGCGAGCTGATTGCCCTCCCCGACGCGGTCCTTCAGCATGTAGCCGTATCCCGCAGCGCCCTCGGAGAGCAGAGACACCGCGTACTCGGGATCGTCGTACTGGGACAGGATCACCACGCCGGTACCAGGGTGTCGTTTCCGCACCACCTTGGCGGCCTCGATGCCCTCCCTCGTGAAGTTGGGGGGCATCCGGATGTCGGTGACGACGACCTGCGGGTTGGCCTCCTCGGCGCCCGCGACGAGCTCATCAAAGTCGGCGGCGACGCCGACGACCTCCAGGTCGTCCTCGAGATCGAGGAGCGCCTTGACGCCTTCGCGTACGATGAGGTTGTCGTCGGCTAGAAACACCGAGATGGCCACCCAGCACCTCCGCTGTGCTGTTTACCCGATATCCAAGCGAATCGGGTGCCTGCACACCAGGGTGCGGGCACCCGATCTCATGGTGGTGTTAACCCCACCCCGGTGGGTGTTGGGTCAGGTGCTCCGACGGCTCCGGTCTGCCATTCCGTGGGCTGTCAGGGTCATATGTGCGCCTGCGAGCCCTGGGCTCGTGGGTGGTCAGCCCCGCGGGATGTCCGGCAGGTAGCGGCGGCGGGCGCCGACGGCGATGATCTCACCGCCCGAGGCGATCTCCTCCTGGGTCTCCTCGATGATCCGCCGCAACCGGCCGATCTGGTAGCGCAGCCGCTCGTTCTCGGCACGGAGCGAGAGGATGCGTCGCACCCCCTCGAGACCTACCCCGGCCTCGGTCAGGTCCTGGATCGTCTCCAGGCGCTCGAGGTCGGCGTCCGAGTAGCGGCGGGTGCCACCTGGGGTCCGATACGGTTCGATGAGGCCCTTGCGCTCGTAGATGCGCAGCGTTTGGGGATGCATGCCCACCAGCTCTGCGGCAACGGAGATGATGTAGACGGCTTCTTCCTGTTCGGCCATCGTCAGACCCCCAGGTGAGCCCGCGGGTTCTCCGCGGCAGTCTCGTCCCTGAGCTGCTCCAGCAGCGATCGCTGCTCGTCGGTCAGCTCTGTGGGCACTGCTACCTCGATCGTCACCAGCAGGTCACCGATGCCGTTCGCAGTCTCTACCCCCTGGCCCGAGACCCGCAGCACCTTGCCGTTCTGCGTGCCGGCAGGGACGCGGATCTTCGTGGAGCCGTTGAGCGTCGGCACCTCGACCACGGATCCGAGGGCAGCCTCGGCGAAGCTCACCGGAACGGTGACCGACAGGTTCTTCTTGTCGGGGCGCTTGAAGATCGGGTGATCGGCGACGTGGACGGTCACGTACATGTCGCCGCTGGGTCCGCCGTTGGCGCCCGGCCCGCCCTTGCCCCGCAGCCGGATCTTGGTGCCGTCGGCGATCCCCTGGGGGATCTTCACCTTGACCTGCTTCCCGTTGATGTTGAGGGTCTTGGTCCCCGGGGCCAGTGCCTCGTGGAAGGTCAGCGACAGATCGGCCTGGAAATCCCGGCCGGGGACCGGCACCGGGGTGCGCTGAGCACGGTTGAAGATATCGGAGAAGCCGCCGCCGAAGAGGTCCTCGAGCCCGCCGGTGCCTCCCCGGCCGCCGAACAGGTCCTCGTAGCGGACGTACTGCTGGTGTCCACCGGCGTCGCCGACGAAGTATCCCATCTCGCGGACGTGGTCGTACTCCTTGCGCTGCTCGGCATCCGACAGCGTGTCGTACGCCTCGTTGACCTCCTTGAATCGCGCCTCGGCGACGGCGTCGTCGGGGTTGTTGTCGGGGTGGAGGTCTCGGGCGAGCTTGCGGAACGCCT
>CAZCBO010000305.1:0-2910 GCA_964496825.1 uncultured Acidimicrobiaceae bacterium | reverse complement strand
TCCACACCGGGGTCGCGCTCTACGGTGACGTGGACGACGCCACACTCGCCACGGCGCAACGGGTGCTCGACGGTCTCGCCCCATCCGAGCCCGCGCGGAGCCGAAGCACGGACGCCGCCGCCTTCGCCGCAGCCGCCCAGGCCGAGATCGCCTCCTACCGCACCGCGTACCCCGGTGTCGAAGCACAGGTCCAGCTCCGCGACGACGTCGCCTCGCTGATGGTGTCGCGCGGCAACCTCCTCGTCGGCACCGAGATGCGTTTTCCCCTCCGACGCGTCGAGGCGCTGCTCCAACACGAGGTGGGAACGCATGTGGTGACGTATTGGAACGGCACCGCGCAGCGGCTCCGACTCCTGGCGACGGGTCTCGCCGGCCACGATGAGCTCCAGGAGGGATTGGCGGTGCTGGCCGAATACCTGGTCGCGGGCCTGACACCCTCACGCCTCCGCACCATCGCCGGCAGGGTGGTTGCCGCCCGCACCGTGCTCGACGGTGCCGAGTTCATGGACACCTACCGCACCCTCAACGGTGACAACGGCCTGTCGCCCCGTCCGGCCTTCCTGACCGCCACCCGGGTGCACCGGGGCGGTGGGTTCGTCAAGGACGCGGTGTACCTGCGTGGACTCCAGAAGGTCAACGAATACCTCGCCGATGGAGGCAGGCTCGACACCCTGCTCACCGGAAAGATCTCAGTGGATCACGTTGCGGTCATCGAAGAGCTCCAGCGTCGCGGTGCTTTGGCCCCGCCGCCGCTGCGTCCGCACTACCTCGACGAGCCGGACACCCATTACCGCCTCGAGCGTCTGCGAAGACGGGTCGATCTCGTCGACTTGGTGGAACCCACCTGATCAGGAGGCGAGCACCTCTCGAACCGCCTGGGCGGCGGTCGCCAACGCCTCTCCGATGCCGGCGACGACGCTCTCCTCGGGTTGGCCGGTCCATTCGTCCATGAAGAACTTCTTCACCTCGACGGCGAGGGCGCAGCCGCGCCCGGCGTATCGATCGTTGAGCCAGCCACTCATGTGCCCGCCCTTGAACCGCACGTTCTCGCGGACGTCGAGGTAGCCCCCATCGAAGGGATGGGCGGCCATCGCCTCCGAGAAGACCGAGACGACGTCGCTCCACGCCGGACGGTCGAGCGACCCGGTGCCGATGTTGACCTCCGGGTTGAGCTCGGGATCATCGACCGGGGCGTCTGGACCGCCACGGCGATGGTTGTAGGAGTGCAGGTCGAGCACGACGAAGCGCTCGTGGTCGCTCGCTATGGAGTCGCAGAGCTCGGCAAGGGCCGCGTAGAACGAGTCGTAACGCGCTCGGGACGCCTCCACGATCGCCTCGGGGGGCGTCTCGGTCCACAGCTCGAAACCCCATGCGTCGTCGGGGGTCAGATAGACGGCCCTGCTTCGCGGGCGGTTGAGATCCACCTCGAAGCGCGAAACGAGGACGTCGATGGTGTGGTCGCCGATCCAGGTCCAGTGATCGGTGAACGGATCCTCCTCGCGACGGCGATCCCCGTCGGACATCGCCATGAGCGCCGCCACCTCGGGCCGGATCTGGTGCCCGGCATGGATCGCGGTCGCAACGATCGGACCCTCCCCGACGGTGACGGCCCACTCGCTCACAGCGTCGCCATCTCCCGGTTGTCGAAGCGGCGCTCGTAGTACGACATGTACTTCACCTTGTTCTCGAGCGCGTTGAGCACCGGCTCGGTGAAGTTGACCCCCTCCTGTTTCTGCGCCGAGCCGAGGCCGCCCGGGCTGAAGACGTTGATCTCCATCAGCTTGTCCCCGACGATGTCGAGGCCGACGAGGAACATGCCGTCCTGGACGAGCTTCGGCCGCACCATCTCGGCGAGGCGCAGGGCGTCCTCGTCGATGTGCGCCTTACCCAGCGTGCCGCCGGCGTGGATGTTGGATCGCATGTCTCCGCCGAGCCGGATCCGCCGGAAGGCAGCGTATCGCCCGCGGTGGCGCAGCGGCGCCCCGTTCATCAGGAACAGGCGGATATCACCTTCCTCGGCCTTCTCGAGGTACTCCTGGGCGATGACATAGCCGTCGCGGGTCACCGCATCGATGATCTGGTTGAGGTTCGCCACATCGTCAGACCGCATCAGGAACACGCTCTCCCCGCCGGAGCCCTGGAGCGGCTTGAGGACCGCGGTGCCGCGTTCCTTGACGAAGGTCTTGATCTCATCGCGATCCCGAGTGATCAACGTCTCGGGCCGCACCTCCTCCGGGAAGGTCTGGAAGTACATCTTGTTCTGCGCCTTGGCGAGGCCATTGGGATCGTTGAGGACGATCACCCCGTGACGCATCGCCACCCGACCGAAGTCCACGGCTGCCGTACGCGCCCACTCTCGCCTGCCCTTCTCCGTCGACGGGTCGTTGCGGAGCATGAGCACGTCGAGATCGTCGACCGTGACGCGGTCCTGGATCGCCTTCGGGCCACGGAGGTCGCGCAGGTACGCCTGGCCGGTCTTGTAGCGTGACCTGGGGACCCTTCGCGCTCGGGCTCGGATTCGCTCGTCGGGGTCGAAGGCGAGATCGCCCACGCCGATCACCCACACCTCGTAGCCGCGGTTGACCGCGGCGACGCCGAGGCGCGTCGTCGTGTAGCCGGCTTCCTCGGTGGCGACGTCGTTGACGACGAAGGCGAGCCTCATGACGCGTGACGGTAGTGCAGCCTGATCGCGCACGTCGCCGGGACCCCGTTCCCGGCGACGATCGGTGCTGGTGGCCGCTACGAAGCTGCGCTCTCCTCTTCGGACGCCTCGGCCTCACCGTTGCCGCGCACCTTCTCCCTGGCCGTGTCGACCATCTCCGCGGCCTTCTTCGGGCTCTCCTTGACCTTCGTCACCGCGTACGCCACGGCGCCGCCGATGGCGGCGAAGACCGCAGCGAGCCCAAACCA
>CAZCBO010000304.1:0-2920 GCA_964496825.1 uncultured Acidimicrobiaceae bacterium | reverse complement strand
GTCGAGACCCACATCTTCTTCACCTTCTGGGGCATGGACATGATCAACAAGGCGACGCAGGACAATCTGCAGTTCACCTTGCTCGGCAATACGGCCATGCACATGCCGAACTCGGAAAAGCACATCCCCCAGGGTCTCGGCGGCCTGCCGGGCATGACTGCCTATGCGACGAAGATGCTCAAGGAGCAGATCGCCGAGCAGGGTGTCCCCGAGGTCCCGGAATTCCTGCGCGAGCTCCACGAGATGGGGGTCCAGCTCTGGGCCTGCAAGATGTCGGTCGACATGATGGACCTGGAGAAGGACGACCTGATGGAGGAGGTCGAGGACATCATCAACGTCAACGATTTCATCGAGCTGAGCGAGGGGGCTCAGGTCATCTTCGTCTGAGACGATCGAATTGCTGCCCCGCACGGGTGAACCTTGCTTGTTGGGCGGCTCGCAGTTCGCTCGCCGCCGACTACCGCATCTCGCCAACCCTGTGGGGCAGCGATCTACTTGACGGTCGCCCGGAGCATCCAGGCCGTCTTCTCGTGGACGTCGATGCGCTGGGTCGCCAGATCGACCGTGGCCGGGTCGTTGGCTTCCTCGGCCCGCTCGACGACGTCGCGAGCGGTCTCGATGACGGCTTCATTGGCCTCGACGAGGCGGCGAACCATCTCGAGGGCGTCGGTGATGCCGGTGTCCTCGGGGATCGAGGTGAGCTGGCCGAGCTCGGAGGCGCTTCCCGGGGCAGGGAAGCCGAGGGACCGAATGCGCTCGGCGATCGCGTCGACGGCGTTCCACATCTCGACGTACTGCTCTTCGAACATCGTGTGGAGGTAGGGAAAGGCCGGCCCGGTGACATTCCAGTGGTACCCGTGGGTCTTGAGGTAAGTGGCCCAGGTGTCCCCGAGCAGCCGCCCCAGCTCGGCGGCGAGGTCCTTGCGGTCGCCTTCGCTGATTCCCGTGTTGACGTCCATGCGCTCCCTCCGGGCCGGTGTTGACAGCATCAACCTATGGCGATGGATGCGCACCGGGTAGGGGCATCGGACCCTGGGCGCGACGGAGCGCGAGGCGTTTGCTCACGCTCCGACCATGGTTGCGGTTACTTCTCGATGACGTCGACGATGACCTTCTCGGACGGGGTCACCTCCTCTTCAGGAAGCGGCACCTCGACGATGAGGACCCCCTTCTCGTAGATCGCAGTCACGGCCGCGGGGTCGACACCCTCCGGGAGCATCAGGCTCCGCTCGAAGGAGCCGTAGCGCCGCTCCCTGACGAAGCGGTCGGTCTCCTCGAACTCCCTCTCGAACTTCTTCTCGCCCTTGATGTGGAGCACGTTGTCCTCGACATCGATGGTGAGGTCCGATGCGGGGTCGATGCCGGGCAACTCGGCGCGCACGACGAGGGTCCCGTTCTCCCGGTACACATCGGCGGTCGGCTTCCAGGTCATGCCCTCGACGATCGGCCGCATGCTGAACCGTTCGAACATGTCCTGGATCTCGCGCTCGAGCGAGGTGAATGCGGTGAACGGTGCCCAACGCACGATGGCCATGTACACCTCCTCCCTTCCATCCACCAGTGCACCTCCGGCGAGTGTCGAGGGCAAGAGGCCAAGGTCACAAGGACGAGCGCCTCTACCCCATGCCCTCGGCCGGGCGCGACAGTGACGGTGTGGAACCCCTGACCGCGCTCCTGGCGATGCTGGCGATCGTGGGTGGGTTCGGCATCACGATGGTGGCGAGTCGGCGCGCCGTCCAGGATGCGGCGGCGTTGGCGGCCGGTACGCGTGTGCCGCCATTCATCATCGGGATCACGCTGCTCGCCATCGGCACCGATCTACCCGAGATCGCCAATTCGATCATCGCGTCGATCAGCGGTCACGGCGACATCAACGTGGGTGACTCGGTCGGTTCGGCGGCGACACAGGCGACCCTGGTACTCGGCCTCTTGCCGCTCCTCGGGGGTGCCTTCGTGGCCGGGAGAAGGCGTGTCGGCACCGTGGGAGGGGCGACGGTGGGGGCGCTGTTGTTCGGCGCCTGGATCATGGCCGACGGCGACCTCACGCGGACCGACGCCGCCCTGTTGATCATCGCTTGGCTGGCGGGCACGGCGCTTGCCTGGCGGGAGCTCCCGGCGGGAGCACAGCCCACGATGACCGTTGCCACGGCGCACCGGCTTCGCAAGGCAATGGGTGTGTTGCTCGCGCTCGCCGTCGTCGGAGCGGGGGCGGCGGCAGCAGTCTGGGGCCTCACTACGGTCGCCATCACGCTGGCGGTCCCCGAGTACCTCATTGCCTTCTTCGTCGCTTCCATCGGTACCTCGCTGCCCGAGCTCGTCGTCGATGTGACCGCGATCCGGAAAGGACAGCGCGATCTCGCCGTCGGCGATGCTTTGGGTTCGAGCTTCGTTGATTCGACGCTCAGCATCGCTGCTGGGCCCTTGATCGCACCGGTGTCGGTGACCGCCTCGCTCGTGGTCACCGGGTCGCTCCTCGCCGCGCTGGTCATCGGGATCGTCGCCGTGCTGCTGTCGGTCCGGCGGCGTCATGACCGGGTGAGCGGACTCCTCCTGATCGCTCTGTACGTGGGGTTCTACGTGCTGTGGATCGCGGCGTGACGGAGGTCGTCCTCGAGTTGCCGCACTCCGAGGGCTGTCAGGGCAACATACGCGCCTGCGAGCCCTGGGCTCGGAGGGACTATGGCCGGGTGGTGTAGTTCACCAGCATGTCCATGTAATTCGCACGGACGAACGACTCGGCGTCGGGCGCGGCCCGGTGGCTCATGGACCCTCGCAGCTGATCGACGGACGCGTACTCGTGCTCGTCGAGCCAGCGCTGCATCCCATCGAGGACCTTGGCGACGTGCTCGGGCCCGTTCTTGAGGAGCGCCGATGCCATCATCACCACCTACGGAATTCTGCGATCAGACAGGGAAATTCT
>CAZCBO010000303.1:0-2993 GCA_964496825.1 uncultured Acidimicrobiaceae bacterium | reverse complement strand
CGTCGGTGACCTCGATGTTGCGGTCGGCCGGCAGCGGGTGCATGTAGATGGCGTCGGGGTCGGCCATCGCCATCCGCCGCTCGTCGGTGATCCAGTCCTGGTACTGCTCGGAGATCTTGGCCGACTCCTCGAGGTCGTCGGTGGTGAGCATCGAGCCCCAGGCCTTGGCGTAGACGACGTCGGCGCCCTCCATCCCCTTGTCGAAGTCCTCGACGATCTCGAGGGACCCGTGGGCGGCGGTGGCGTTCGCCTCGGCCTGGGCGACGACGTCGGGCATCAGCTTGAACTCGGGGGGCCGGGTGAGCCGGACGTCGGCGCCGTAGCGGGTGAGGAGCAGGATGAGGCTCTGCGGAACGCTGATCGGCTTCTGGTAGCTGGCGGCGTAGGCGTAGCTCATGTTGACGGTGAGCTTGGAAGGGTCGCCCTTCTGCTCGATGATCGTCAGCAGGTCGGCCAGGGCCTGGAACGGGTGGTACCAGTCGCACTGCATGTTGAGCACCGGCGTGCGGCTGGCCTCGGCGACGGCGCGGATGTAGGCGTTGCCGATGCCCCACTCGACGTTGCGAATGGCGATGCCGTCGTTGTAGCGGCCGAGGATCTCGCCGATCTCCCGCCAGGTGTCGCCGTGGCCGATCTGGGTGGTGGTCGAGTCCATGAACATGGCGTGGCCGCCCAGCTGGGCCATCCCGGCCTCGAAGCTGGCGCGGGTGCGGGTCGACGAGAAGAAGAACAGCATCGCCAGCACCTTGTCGCGCAGCAGGGCGTGCTCCTCGCCGAGGGCGCGACGCCGCTTCAGGTCCAGGGCGACGTCGAGGACGGTGTCGAGCTCGTCCTTGGTCCACTCCTGGGTGGAGATCATGTCCCGGCCGTGAAGGTGGGTCTGCATGCTGTTCCTTTCTCTCTGTTCTTGCGTAACCACAGCCCGTATACGGGCTGTGGTTACGCAAGAACGGTCAGTGCCTCCTCCTGATGAGGCGGAACCGGAGCAGGTCGTCGCGGAAGTACGAGGTGGCTCGTACCACCGGCTCGTTGTCCTGGTCGTAGCCGATCTCTTCGAAGGCCACCGCCAGTGTTCCCGGCTCGACACCGAGCATCGCGGCGACCTCGCCCTCGAGCGCCACAGGGACGATGTCGGAAACGTAGTAGGAGAGCGTGCGGCCGGTGTGCTGATCGATGAAGTCGTAGATGGGGGTGGCGCCGTCTCGCTGGTACTCGGCGTCGGTGATGAACTCGGTCGGAATGCGGTTCCGAGTGAGCACGACCGGGCGGTCGTCCTCGAGGAAGAGCTTCTCGATGAGCAGGACCTCGGCGCCGTCCTCGGCAGTCGTCTCGACCCGCAGCACCTCGACCGACGGGGTGTAGCCGTGGTCCTCGAGCACCTTCTCGTAGGACCAGATCTCCTCGAGGCGGGACTTGATCTGGAGCACCGGCGCGTTGACGAAGGTGCCCGAGCCCTGGCGACGCGAGATCGCCCCCTCGTGTTCGAGGCGGCTGAGGGCGTCGCGCACCGTGGTGCGGCTCACCCCGAGCTCCTCGGCGAGCTCGGCCTCGGGCGGGATGCGCCCGTCGGCGAAGCCGTCGTTGAGGATCAGCGCCTTGAGGTGGGCCTTGACCTGGTCGGTGAGCGACGGATTACGGGTGATCACTGGAAACGAGTGGCACGGTTGAGGCAATGGTACTATGGTATGACCAATCGTTCAACCTCGCCCAGGGAGGGCCGATGCGTAGCTTCTCCGGTCGCGACATCCTGTCGCTCAAGGACTTCGAGCGGAACGAGTTCGAGCACCTGTTCCGCATCGCCGACGAGCTGGAACCGATCGCCAGGGAGCGGCGCAACACCGACCTCCTCAGGTCGAAGACGCTCGTCACCGCCTTCTACCAGCCCTCGACGCGGACCCGGCTCGCCCACGAGGCCGCCATGCTCCGCCTCGGCGGCGCAGTCACCGGGTTCGCCGACGCCAAGATGACCAGGGCCGGCGACTTCTACCAGGAGTCGATCAAGGACACCGTCCACATGCTCGAGTATTACGGCGACGTCATCGTCATGCGCCATTTCGAGCAAGGTGCTCCCCACGAGGCGGCGCACTGGGCGTCGATCCCGGTGATCAACGCCGGGGACGGCTGGGGAGAGCACCCCACCCAGGTCCTCACCGACCTCTACACGGTGGAGAAGGAGAAGGGCACGATCGACGGCCTCTCCTTCATCGCCATCGGCGACCACCGGATGCGCACGATGCACAGCCTCGGCTATGCGCTGTCGCAGTACGACGCCGAGATGATCATCCTCGCCCCCGAGGAGATGTCCCCGACCAAGGAGTTCCTCGCCGAGCTCGACGAGAAGGGCACGACCTGGCGGATCGCCGACCACATCGACGACGTGATCGCCGAGGGCGACGTCATCTACATGGAGCCGGTGGTCCAGCCCGACTACACCCGGTCCCGACAGGAGAAGCAGGACGAGTACGGCCTGACCCCGTCCAACTATCAGATCACCGCCGAGGTGATGCAGCGGGCCAAGGGCGACTCGATCATCCTTCACTCGCTGCCGCGGATGGACGAACTCCTTCCCGAGGTCGACCAGCTCAAGCACGCGCGGTACTGGCAGGAGGCCTACAACGGCGTCGTGATGCGGATGGCGTTGCTCGCCTCGGTGCTGGGAGCCATGGAGTAGCGATGCCCCGCGCCGTGATCGCCATCGGCGGCAACTCGCTGATCCCCGACGCCGACCACCAGACGGTCCAGGACCAGTACGAAGCGGCGGGCCTCACCGACGAGCACATCGCCAACCTCATCCAGGACGGCTGGGACGTGGCGATCACCCACGGCAACGGGCCCCAGGTCGGGTTCATCCTGCGGCGCTCCGAGCTCGCCAGCAACGAGCTCCACGAGGTCCCGCTCGACTATTGCGGTGCCGACACCCAGGGCGCCATCGGCTACATGCTCCAGCAGCACCTCGACAACGACTTCCGGCAGCGGGGCATCGACAAGAACGT
>CAZCBO010000302.1:2435-3008 GCA_964496825.1 uncultured Acidimicrobiaceae bacterium | reverse complement strand
AGCTCGACGTCGACGGGCTCGACGAGCCGTTCGAGGCGGTGTTCATCCGGGCTCCGTGGATCGAGAAGGTCGGCAGCTCGGTCGACGTGTTGGCCACCGTCGTCGATCCGGCGAACGGCCGGGACCGTCCCGTGGTGGTGCGGCAGGGGAACATCCTCGCCACCTCATTCCATCCCGAGCTGACCTCGGACCGGCGGATCCACGAGCTCTTCCTGGAGGGCTGATGGCCGGCCATTCCAAGTGGGCGAACATCAAGCACCGCAAGGGCCGTCAGGACGCCAAGCGAGGCAAGCTCTTCGCCAAGTTGATCAAGGCCATCGAGGCCGCCGCCCGTGAAGGGGGTGGGGATCCCGCGGCGAACCCGACCCTCGCCTCGGCCATTCAGAAGGCCAAGGACGTTTCGGTGCCGAAGGAGAACATCGAGCGCGCCGTGGCCAGGGGATCGGGAGACGCCGAGGGTGTCGCCTACGAGGAGGCCTGGTACGAGGGTTATGGGCCCGGTGGGGTTGCGTTGTACGTGCAGATCCTCACCGACAACCGCAACCGTGCCGCTGCGGACGTCCGCTCGACGTT
>CAZCBO010000302.1:0-2425 GCA_964496825.1 uncultured Acidimicrobiaceae bacterium | reverse complement strand
GCGCCTCCGGCCAGCGACCTGCCCAAGTCTTGGGAGGTCGCCGCCTAGCGCTGCCGCTGCACGACCTCCCGCAAGCTTCGCGAGGAGGTCGCACAGATGGCCGCATCTCAGCAACACCGTCCCCCGCTCGACGTTCACGAAGCACAACGGCAGCCTCGGTGAACCGGGTTCGGTTGGCTACCTGTTCGAACAGAAGGGGTATCTGCTGGTCACCGGTGACGAGGACACGGTGATGCTCGCCGCCATCGAGGGGGGCGCCGATGACGTCGCGGTGTCGGGCGACCAGTGGGAGGTCGTCAGCGGACCGTCTGCGCTGCCTGCGGTGCGTAGGGCGCTCGAAGAGGCCGGCGTCGAGATCGACCAGGGCGAGGTGACCCAGCTTCCGACGACGTCGGTTCCCGTCGATGCCAAGACAGCCCCAAAGGTCCTCGACCTGGTCGATGCCCTGGAGGATCTCGACGACGTCCAGGCCGTCTACGCAAACTTCGACATCCCGGACGAGATCCTGGTGAGCCTGGAGTCTTGACCCAATCCTCGCCCTCGGAGCGGGTACCGACTACGCTGCCAGAACATATGTTCGTTCTCGGCATCGACCCCGGGCTGACCACGACCGGGTACGGGGTCATCGCCTCCTCGGGATCGTCCGACCGGGCCGTGGCCGCCGGTGTGATTCGCACCGAGCCGTCGGAGCCGACGGCGAGCCGGCTGGCCGAGCTGGCCGGAGACCTGCGCGAGATCGTGGCTGCCCACCACCCCGCGGTTGCCGCCATCGAGCAGGTGTTCATCAACAACAACCGCCAGACCGCGATGGCGGTGGCTCGAGCGTCGGGCGTCGCCTTGCTCGTCCTCGGAGAAGCCGGTGTCGAGGTCGCGGAGTACACCCCCTCAGCGGTCAAGATGGCGCTGACCGGATCGGGAACCGCCGACAAGGAGCAGATGCAGCGGGTGATCGCCATGCGGCTCGGGCTCAGCGCACCTCCCGACCCAGCCGACGCCGCGGACGCCCTGGCCGTGGCGCTGTGCCACGTCCAGCACGGCGCCACGCGAACGTCATGATCGGACGTCTGCGCGGCACGATCGTCCGTCTCGGGGCGTCGGAGGTCGTCATCGAGGTCGGAGGAGTGGGCTACGAGGTCGCCGTACCGGTGACGACCCTGGTCGAGCTGCCGGGCATCGGCGAGGACGCCGTGCTCCACACTCACCTCCACGTCCGCGAGGATCAGCTCGCGCTCTTCGGCTTTGGCTCTTCCGACGATCGGGACCTGTTCCGGGTGCTCCTCGGGGTCTCCGGCGTCGGGCCCAAGGTGGCGCTGGCCATCCTCTCGACGATGGATGCAAACGAGCTGAGGCGAGTCGTGGCCACCGAGGACGTGGGTGCGCTCACCGCGGTGCCGGGGATCGGCAAGCGCTCGGCCCAGAAGCTGCTGCTGGAGCTGCGACCGCGCCTGGAACTCCCCGAGGGCGAGCTGGACCCGTCTGTGCCCCGTTCGGAGGTGAGGGCAGCACTCGAGGGGTTGGGATACCAGCCGGACGAGATCGGCGGGGCGCTGCGCGATCTCCCCGACGATCTTCCGGTCGAGGATCTCCTCAAACGATCGCTCCAGGCGTTGGGCAAGGGTGGGGAGACATGAGGGAAGAGGGTTTGCTGACCGCAGCTTCGACGCCGGAAGACGAGGCGGTCGAGGCCGGGCTCCGACCCCGGCGCATGGGGGAGTTCGTCGGCCAGGACGCTCTCAAGGAGCGGCTCGCCATCCTCATCGAGGCGGCGAGGAGTCGCGGTGAGGCGGTCGACCATGTGCTGTTCTCGGGCCCGCCTGGGCTGGGGAAGACGTCGCTCGCCGGAATCCTCGCCGCAGAGATGGGCGCCCAGCTCCGTGGCACCTCGGGACCCGCGCTCGACCGACCCGGCGACCTGGCGGCGGTGATCACCAACCTCGAGGCCGGCGACGTGCTGTTCATCGACGAGATCCACCGGCTCCCCAGGCAGGTCGAGGAGGTTCTCTACCCGGCGATGGAGGACTTCCAGCTCGACATCGTCGTCGGCAAGGGTCCGGCGGCCCGATCGATCAAGATCGATCTCCCGCCCTTCACGCTGGTCGGCGCCACGACCCGGGTCGGTAGGGTCGCACCGCCCCTGCGCGACCGCTTCGGGTACGTGGCCAGGATCGACTACTACGGACCGGAGGACCTTGCGGCCATCGTCGACCGCTCGGCAGCGATCCTCGAGGTCGACATCACCGAGGAAGGCGCCACCACCATCGCCACCCGGAGCCGGGGGACGCCGCGGGTCGCCAACCGGCTGTTGCGCCGGGTCCGCGATTACGCCGCGGTGCGGGCCTCGGGGCACGTCGACGAAGGGGTCGCCGACCAGGCCCTCGAGATCTTCGAGGTGGACGCCAAGGGCCTCGACAAGGTGGACCGGGCC
>CAZCBO010000301.1:0-3026 GCA_964496825.1 uncultured Acidimicrobiaceae bacterium | reverse complement strand
AACGACAAGCTCGGCTTCGTCAGGGACCACGCCACGGTGGAGTACCGCAAGGATCTGTAGGGTCGAGCGCATGGAGTGGGAGCGCTACCTCGACCACCTCAAGTTCGACTCGGCCCTGGTGCTCGAGGCCGCCCGGCGCGGCCTCGAGCCCGACGTTCCCTGCTGCGAGGGGTGGACGGTCCGCGACCTGGTCGGCCACCTGGGCGAGGTGCAGCGGCACAAGGAGCTGATCGTCAGGGAACGGCTCCAGGCTCCCCCCGACGAGCGGATCGCCATTCCCGATGACGGGTTGACCGACTGGTTCGCTGAGGGTGCGGCGATGCTCGCCGACACCCTGGCCGCCACCGACCCGGCGACACCGGTGTGGACCTGGCACGACCCCGACCAGACCGCGGGGTTCTGGTACCGGCGCATGGCCCAGGAGGCGCTGATCCACCGCGTCGACGCCGAGCAGTCCTGGGGTGACGTCTCGCCGGTCGATGTCGAGCTGGCCGCCGACGGCGTCGACGAGATCATCTCGGTGATGATGACCGGGCTGCCGACCTGGGCGTCGTTCGCCGGAGCCGGAAACCTCGTCTGCGTGTCGATTCCCGGCCGGTCGTGGAGCCTCGAGGAGGGACGCTTCTCGGGGACGTCGCCCAACACCGGCAACACCTACACCGATCTCCTCACCTTCGAGCTGTCGGATCCGTCCGCAGGGATCACGACCTCGATCTCGGGAGATCCGGTGGCGATGGATCTGTGGCTGTGGGGCCGCGGTCCCGTCGAGGCGCTCACCGTCGACGGCGATCCCGGCCTGGCAGCCACGCTGCGCGAGGCGGCGAAGGACGCCACGCAGTGAGCGACTGCGAGCCCAGGGCTCGCCGCGTGATAGACGACGCTCCCCGCCCACAGCGTGGCGCAAGAACCTTGATAGGCTCGGCCGGCTATGTCGCTCATCGCGGTCAACGACCTGGTCAAGGTCTTCGACAAGGAGATCCGCGCCGTCGACGGGATCACCTTCCACGTCGACGAGGGTGAGGTCTTCGGGTTCCTCGGGCCGAATGGGGCGGGGAAGACGACGACGATCCGCATCCTGGTGACGCTGGCGACCGCCACCTCGGGCACGGCGATCGTCGACGGATTCGATGTGGCGGCCGACCCCCACGAGGTACGCGCCCGCATCGGGTACGCCGCCCAGTTCATCGGTATCGACGGCGACCTCACCGGCAGCGAGAACCTCATCCTCCAGGGGAGGCTGCATGGCATGTCGTCCGAGGAGGCGAAACGGCAAGCCGATCTCCTGCTCGAGGTGATCGACCTCACCGAGGCGGCCGATCGCAGGGCCGGTACCTATTCGGGAGGCATGCGGCGGCGTCTCGACCTGGCGCAGGCGCTGATGCACGAGCCGCGGCTCCTGTTCCTCGACGAGCCAACGACCGGGCTCGACCCCCAGAACCGGCACGCCCTGTGGTCGTATCTGCGACAACTCAACCGGGACGGGGTGACGATCTTCCTCACCACGCAGTATCTCGAGGAGGCCGATGCCCTCGCCGGCCGGATCGCGATCATCGATCACGGGAAGATCATCGTCGAGGGCACACCGGACGAGCTCAAGGACGGCGTGGGCGGAGACACGATCAGCGTCACCGTCGACGATGTGGATCGAGCGGCAGCGACGTTACACGCACTGTCCGGCGTTCACGAGCTGACGACCCACAACGGCTCGGTGACGATCTACGTCGCCGATGGGGCGAGCCGGGTGGGCGAGGTCGTGCGGGCACTCGATGCGGCCTCGGTCGACTTCCATCAACTCGAGCTCTCGGAGCCGACGCTCGACCAGGTGTTCTTGAAGCACACCGGCGAGCACCTGCGCGTCGAGGAGGTGGCACCTCCGAGCCGCCTGGCGAGGGGGAGAAGGAACCGATGACGTACGCGATCGAGTCCCTGATCCTGGTGCGGAGGAACCTGCTGAAGACGGTCCGGGTCCCGATGTTGCTCTTCTTCGCCCTGTTCCAGCCGATGCTGTTCCTGTTCCTGTTCAGCCAGATCTTCAGCAGCCTCGGCGAGCTCCCCGGGTTTCCCTACGACTCGTACCTCCAGTTCCTGGTGCCGTCCATCATCGCCCTCACCGCCCTCAACTCGGCCTTTCAGTCGGGGATGGGCACGGTGACCGACATGGACGACGGGATGCTCGACAAGTTCCTCATCGCCCCGATCCACCGCCTGTCGATCATGACCGGCCGCATCTTGGCCGACGGTGCGAGGATCCTCCTCCAGGCGGTGCTGATCATCGTCGCCGCCTGGATCATGGGGACTCGATACGAGAGCGGGATCGTCGGGATCCTGATGATGCTCGTCCTCGCTGCGCTGTTCGGCATGGCATGGGCGGGCCTGTCCAACATCATCGCCCTCCGCTCGGGCAACGCGGAACTGACGATGGTCGTCGGGATCCTGATCACCTTCCCCGTCCTGTTCCTGTCGACGGCGTTCATGCCCGAGCTGCTGCTCCCCTCATGGCTGGGGACCGTCGCCAAGTTCAACCCGATCACCTACATCGTCGAGGCGGAGCGGGCACTGGTGAACGAAGGCTGGGACTTGAGCGCGATCGCCCAGTCGATCGGCGTCACCTTCCTGCTCGGCGTGGTGACCCTCACCGGGGCGACGAGAGCCTTCCGCAAGGCGATTTCGTGACCGACGACCTGGCGACCGTCGTCGTGTACACCACACGCTCCGACGCCGAGATCGCCAGGGCGAAGCTGGCCGGCGAGGGGATCGACGCCCTCGTCTTCGCCGACGACGAGGGTGGGCTCAACCCCGGGTTCTACGGCCGGTACGGGGTGCGGGTGGTGGTCCGTGGCGATGAGCTCGACGCGGCCCGGGCTGCGCTCGGCGTCGCTCCGGTCCGGGTACCGGCCGAGGCGTTGGAGGCGATGCGCCGGCATGCCCTTGGCTCGGACCCTGAGGAAGCCTGCGGGCTGTTCGCCGTCGATGCGGACGGTGTCGTGACGATGGTGTACTGCCTCACCAACATCGACCACTCGAGG
>CAZCBO010000300.1:0-3033 GCA_964496825.1 uncultured Acidimicrobiaceae bacterium | reverse complement strand
GGGCTGAGGCCGACGCGACGCCGGAGGACCTGTTCTCGCCGGAGCTACTCGCCCGAGCGGATGCTCTGTATGACCGCGTGGCCGCAAAGGCAAGGGTGCGGTGATTCGCACCCCCCGGGTCGTCGGGTGGCGCTGGTTCGAAGCCAGCCGGGGTAGACCGAGATCCCAGGTTCCTCGCCCGGGATCTCGGCTGTTGTGATTCCACCCTCTGCTCGTCACTCGCCCTGCTCCGCCTCCAATGGGCCTTCGAGTGCGCGGATGCTCGGGTGGGTGGGGCCTCGGCGGACCGAGCGTTCGGAGGTGAGCGGGCCTTCGAGTGCGCGGATGCTCGGGTGGGTGGGGCCTCGCCGGACCGAGCGTTCGGAGGTGAGCGGGCCTTCGAGTGCGCGGATGCTCGGGTGGCTGGGGCCTCGCCGGACCCACTGCTCGGCGGCCAACGGGCCCTCGAGCGCTCGGATGCTCACCGGCTGACTGGAGGTCCGAGCTCCGGCGTCGCCGTCGCCCATCAGGGCCACCGCGGCCAGGGCGACCGCGACGGCCAGGGAGACGCCGACGGCGAACCAGCCGGCGACGACGCGGACCGGTCGGGGCCGTCGCGAGGGGGTGGCCGGCTTGCGCGACCGAGGTGACCGCCCGGAACCGGTGGTCCGGGATTGTTCGATGTGGAGTGCCATGACGGGTTCCTTCGTGTCGAGCTGCATCGGGCAGCGGTTGTGGTGACACGCTGACGATGAGCCCGGCTCGTGGCATCACGGCGCCGGTCCTGTGGCAGTTCCGTGGCAACGTCCTACGCGGCCGGCGCAGACGGTGGGCAGCTCTCGCGATGGAGGTACTGACGGCACTCGTCGGCGGTCAGGCCGCGGGTGAGTCGTTCCGTGGCGATCTCGATCAGGTCGTCCAGATCGAGCGCCCAGACTCGAATGAGCCCCTCGAAGCTGAACGTCACGAGCCTGGAGCCGTCCGGGCTGAAGTCGACCTCTCGTGGCGCGAACTCCGATGTGAGCGTCAATCGCTGCGCGCCGGTCTCGAGGTCCCAGACGCGCACGGTGGAGTCAGCGCCGACCGTCGCCACCCTCGAGCTGTCGGGGCTGACGGAGAATGACTCGACGCCGCCGGCGTGCCCGGCGAACGTGGCCACGTGCTCACCGGTCTCGACGTCCCACACCTGGGCGAGCCCCTCGATGAAGTTCCTGGTCACCAAGCGTGTTCCGGAGGGGGCGAACACGACATGACCTGCTGGCGTCTCGATGGTGCGAACCAGGGTGCCGCGGCGCCAGTCCCAGATCTGCACGGCCAGATCGTCGGGGGAGGTGCGGTCGAGTCTGTCACGCGTCGTCACCAGGAGCCGGTGGTTCGGGCTGAAAGCGGTCGAGGTGAAGACGAACCCGGCCTCGCCGGTGAGCGCCCCGAGCTCCTTGCCGGCGCGGTCGACCACTGTCACCCGAGGCACGCCCGCGTCCTGATCGAGCCAGGCGGTGGCATGCAGCCGTCCGTCGCCGCTCCAGCTACCAGCCGTCGACGGCACCGCGGTCTCCTGGGCGAAGACCTGCTCGCCGGTGGCTACGTCCCACACGCGGACGGGATCGATCGTGACCGCGAGCTCGCCGTTCGGACTCACGTTCACGACCGTCGGGACCTCGCCGTCGGCGCTTGGTAACTCCTCGGCACGGAGGCTTCGGACCTCCTCGCCGGAGTCAGCGTCCCAGAACGTCACACCTTCGCGGGTCACCGCCACGATCTCGTGTCCTTGGTCGATGAAGCGAGCGCCCCCTTCGCCGGGTGGCTTGGCGATGTTGAGATGTTCTGCCCCTGCGGCGGGGCCGACGTCCCAGATCTTGGCGATCGAGACCGCGGTGTCGCCGGTCAGCAGTCGGCTTCCGTCGGGAGAGAAGGTGACGCCCCACGTGCCGCCCTGGGTGGAGCCCTGAGCGGCCAGTGAGACCTCCTGCCGCGCGCCGGTCCCGGTCACCTCCCAGACCCGCGCAGTCCCGTCGAAGCTCGCCGTGGCGAGACGAGTGGAGTCCTCGTCCCAGTCGAGATCGACGACTTCCACCCGGTGGGCATCGATGCTGTGCCGGGGCTCCCCAGTACGCCCGTCCCAGAGTTCGACCGAGCCATCGGCGTCGGAAGTGGCGAGTTGCTGCCCATCGGGACTCCAAGCCAGCGCATCGATCCACACGTCGGCACTCACGGTGAAGAGGGTCTCGCCCGTGGCTGCGTCGGCCACGGCCGCTCCCTCCGCCGAAGGGTCGCGGGGATCGACGCCGCCCACGCCTCCGTAGGCGATCCTGGCCCCGTCCGGGCTGAAGGCGACCCCGTGGGTCTCCACCCCCGTGATCTCGGTGATCACCTCCGCCTTCGCCAGGTCGATCACCCGCACCGTCTGCTGATCGGCCCACGAGGCGGCGACCCGGTTCCCGTTCGTGCTGAGGGAAACACCGAAGACGACGCCGCCACGTTCGTCCCGGTACTCATGCATCAGGGCCCCGCTGCGGGGATCCCACACCCGCACCGCGCCGTCGTCACCACTCGTGGCGAGCCGGGATCCGTCGGCGCTGAAGGCCACGCTGTTGATGTCGATCTCGTGTCCCGGCCAGGATCGCACCGACGCGCCCGTCTCGGCGCTTCTGATGTCGATGATGCCGGAGTCCTCCGGCCCCTCCGTCACGAAGGTCCTGCCATCGGGACTCCAATCGACGGCGCCGCCCACCCCCGGCACGCTCAGGATGATCCGCGAGGCCATCACCGCGCGGTGCAGCGCATCCTCGGCCTGCTTGAGCACGGTCCCGTCGTGCAAGCGAGTCTGGTCGACCGCTGCAAGCGCGAGCAGGATGCTGCGCTCCGGATCGTCCTCGAGGCTGGCGACGGACGCTGCGGACAACTCTCGTGCCAAGGCGTCGCGGCGTTCTCCTTGCGCTTGCTGTCTCTGGTCGAGGGCGACCACGCCGCCGACGACGGCCACCACCAGTGCTGCCGCGATGGCGGTGAGCTGGAGACGCAGCCGGCGATTGGTCCGTGCCTGCTCGGCGGACC
>CAZCBO010000299.1:0-3039 GCA_964496825.1 uncultured Acidimicrobiaceae bacterium | reverse complement strand
GAAGGTGGCCAACAAGCTCGGGTTCGTGCCCAAGGCGTACCTTCGCTCCTGGGGCTTCGCCGCCCTCGACCCCAACTGGCAGCTCCTGATGGGGCCGGCCTTCGCCACCCCGATCGCCCTCGACAACGCCGGGCTCACCCTCGACGACATCGACGTCATCGATATGCACGAGGCCTTCGCCGCCCAGGTCCTCTCGAACACGCAGGCCTTCGCCTCCGACGAGTGGGCGCAGGAGCATTTGGGCCGCGACGAGGCGATCGGCGAGATCCCCGAGGAGAAGTTCAACCTGTACGGAGGGTCGATCAGCCTGGGGCACCCGTTCGCCGCCACCGGAGCCCGGCAGATCCTGACCATGGCCAATGTGTTGCAGCGTCGCGACGCGGGGACCGCGCTGGTGACCCAGTGCGCCGCCGGCGGACTCGGCGCCGCCGTCGTCCTGGAGCGCTGAGATGGACCTGAAACACTTCACGTTCGACGTCGAAGACGGAATCGCCGTTGCCCTGTTCGACCGGGCCGGCGAGCCGATCAACACCATCAATCCCGAGGTGGCCGAAGAGATCGTCACCATCGCCGAACGGGTCGCCGAAGACGATGCGATCGAGGCCCTCGTCCTGGGCTCCGCCAAGAAGACCGGATTCTGCGCCGGTGCCGACATCCGGTACTTCGCCGAGTTGACCACGCCGGAAACGGCCGCCGCCGCCATGCGGGAACTCCACGGCGTCCTGGCTCGGCTCGAGGCCCTGCACACCGAACACGGGAAGCCGGTGGTCATGGCGGTCGACGGTCCGGCGCTCGGCGGCGGGAACGAGGTGGCCCTCACCGGGTCGATGCGGATCGCCACCGACAACCCGAAGACTCAGCTCGGCCAGCCCGAGGTGCAGCTGGGGGTGATCCCGGGCGGGGGCGCGACCCAGCGACTACCGAACCTGGTCGGCATCGCCGCCGCCCTCGACATGATCCTGACCGGGAAGCCGGTGCGCCCAAGGAAGGCCCGCGCCATCGGCCTGGTCGACGAGGTCGTGCCCGAGGAGGTGCTCCTCGACGTGGCCAAGCAGCGCGCCCGAGAGTCGATCGGCCATCTCGACGACCGGCCGGGGCCGTCGATGAGAGACCGACTCTCCCCCTCCCACCTCCAGGCCCTCGCCCTCGAGCAGAACCCGGTGGGACGCCGGGTGCTGTTCAAGAAGGCCGAGGACCAGATGCTCGCCGAGACCAAGGGCAACTATCCGGCGCCGCCCAAGGCCCTCGAGGCGGTGCGGATCGGGGTCGAACAGGGCCGGGAAGCCGGGTACGAGGCCGAGGCCCGATTCTTCGGTGAGCTCGTCGTCACCCCGGAGTCCGCTGCCTTGCAGGGCCTGTTCTTCGCCTCGCAGATGATGAAGTACGTCACCGGCATCACCAGCAACGCCCAGCCGAAGCCGGTCGACAAGGTCGCCGTGCTCGGCGGGGGACTGATGGGCGCAGGCATCGCCACGGTGAGCGCGATGAAGGCCGGCACGACGGTGCGGATCAAAGAGATCGACGACGCCGGCGTGGGCAGGGCCCTGGCCCACGTCAGCGACGAGATCACCAAACAGGTGCAACGGAGGCGGCTGCGCGCCTTCGAGGGCGAGCAGATCATGAACCGGGTGACCGGGTCGACCACCTGGGACGGATTCGCCAACCGCGACCTGGTCGTCGAAGCCGTGTTCGAGGACCTCGACCTCAAGCGATCGATCCTCACCGAGGTCGAGGACGTCGTCGCCGACGACGTCGTGTTCGCCTCCAACACTTCTTCGCTGCCGATCACCGAGATCGCCCGCAAGGCGGCCCACCCCGAACGGGTGCTGGGCATGCACTACTTCTCTCCGGTGGAGAAGATGCCCCTGCTCGAGATCATCGTCACCGAGGACACCGCCGACTGGGCGACGGCGACCGCGGTGGAGTACGGCAAGCAGCAGGGCAAGACGGTGATCGTCGTCAAGGACGCCCCGGGCTTCTACACGACCCGGATCCTCGTCCCGTACACCAACGAGGCGTTCTTCCTCCTCGAGGACGGTGCGTCGGTCAACGCCATCGACAAGGCCATGGTGCAGTGGGGTTTCCCCGTGGGGCCATTGCTGCTGGCCGACGAGGTCGGCCTCGACGTGGGAGGCCACATCGCCCAGATCATGGTCGACGCCTTCGGGGAGCGGATGGCGGGACCCGGCATCATGGCCGGGCTGCTCGAGGACGACCGGAAGGGTCGCAAGAACCACAGGGGCTTCTACACCTACGACGAGAAGGGGAAGCGCGGCGGCGTCGACGAGACGGTCTATTCGGCGCTCGGCCTCGGCCCGAGGAGGGAGCTGCCGACGTCGGAGATCAGGGACCGGCTGTCGCTGGCGATGATCAACGAGGCCGCTCGCACCCTCGAGGACGGTGTGCTCCAGTCGGCCCTCGACGGTGACATCGGGGCGGTGATGGGCCTCGGGTTCCCGCCGTTCCGAGGCGGGCCGTTCTGGTGGATCGACCAGGAGGGAGTGGAGACAGTCGTCGATCGACTGGAGGCCCTCGCCGCGCGGCACGGGGACCGGTTCACCCCGGCCCCGATCCTGCGCGACCGATCGGGGAAGGCGTTCCGGTAGGCCCTCGTCGCGCCCAATCGACGTTTCCCGATCTGATTTGGGTCCTTCTCCTCTATAGATCTGCCACCGAGTGTGGTCGACTGCGCGCGGTCTGAACTCAACGGGTCGGGCACCGGAAGGCTCGGGTGAGACCGTCGAACCGTCGAGAGGGGGACTGGTGCCGGGCGGGGCACGCCGCGCGGCACGGAGCCAGGACCGATTAGGTGTCCAACCCACGGTGAGGGCCCCGCGGTGGTGACGGGGCCCTCTCCGCGCTCCTAGACCTCCCGCGGCACCCATAATCGGTTCATGGCGACCCGAATCGGATTCTTCGTCTTCGACGGGGCAGAGGAGCTCGACTGGGTTGGGCCGTGGGAGGTCCTCTCCGCCTGGTCGCAGACCTGGCCGGAGGACGACATCGAGACCTTCACCGTCTCCCGGCGAGAAGGGCCGA
>CAZCBO010000298.1:0-3063 GCA_964496825.1 uncultured Acidimicrobiaceae bacterium | reverse complement strand
GGCCAAGAACGAAAACCCGTCACAGGGCGCCTTCATCATCGAAGAGCTGACCGATCTCGTAGAGGCCGCGGTGCTGGCTGAGTTCGAACGACTCTCGGAGCGCGGCGGCGTGCTTGGCGCCATGGAGACCATGTACCAGCGCTCGAAGATCCAGGAGGAGTCGCTGCTCTACGAGCGCCAGAAGATGTCGGGCGAGCTGCCCATCATCGGGGTCAACACCTTCCTGTCACCGGAGGGGTCGCCCTTTGTGATCCCCGACGAGATCATCCGCTCCACCGACGAAGACAAGCAGCGCCAGATCGATGCGGTGCAGGCCTTCCAGGAGCGCAACGCCAAGGAGGCCGAGGTCGCCCTCGACCGGCTGCAGAAGACGGCACTCGAAGGCGGTAACACCTTCGCCGAGCTGATGGAGGCCACCAAGGTGGCGTCGCTGGGCCAGCTCTCCCACGCCCTCTACGACGTCGGCGGCCGCTACCGGCGGAACATGTAGTGGAGGTCAGGCCGTACGAGCATGCGGCCGACTTCGAGAGGATCCGGCGGTTCCTCATCGAGTCGTTCGTCCCCGGCCGCACCCTGGCCAACTGGCTCGAGCCCCGTTGGGTGTACATGCACTTCCACCCGCTCATCGAGGGCCTGCCGCTAGAGCGGATCGGCGTGGTAGAGGAGGGTCGCGAGGTCGTCGGGGTGGTCCACTTCGAGCACAGCCCGTCCTTCGTGTACTTCGAGACCCGGCCCGGCCTCGAGCACCTTCAACCGGCGATGTTCGGCTACGCGGTGGAGCAGTTCGGGGGCTGGTCGAAGTCGATGGAACGCAACGTCTTGGGCCTGTTCCTCAACGAGAGCGACCCCACGCTCGTTGATCTCGCCAAGTCACACGGGTTCACCCGTGAGCCACGGGGAGACGAGCCTCACTCCCGGTTCCTTTTCGACGAACCGGTCGTGGTGCCCGAGCTGCCCGATGGTTTCAGCCTGCAGAGCCTGGACGACGAGAACGACCTGCGGAAGATCAACGCCGTGCTCTGGCGCGGCTTCGGCCATGGCGACGAGGCGCCGGACGTCGAGATCCCGGGACGGGCGTACATGCAGGAGGCTCCCGGGTTCCGCAAGGATCTCACGATCGTCGCCGTCGCCCCGGACGGTGACTACGCCTCGTTCGCCGGGATGTGGATCGTCCCGGAGAACCGAGTCGCCTACGTCGAACCGGTCGCCACGGACCCAGCCTACCGGCGGATGGGGCTGGGGGCGGCGGCCGTGTTGGAGTCGCTGCGCCGCGTCGCCGAGCTCGGAGCCGAGGTGGCCTGGGTGGGCTCCGATCTGGAGTTCTACCGCGCCATCGGGTTCATGCCGGAGTTCAGGAACGAGCTCTGGGTGCGGGAGCTGTGACCTAGACGTGTTCCTTGATGTGAGCCGCGAGCTCGTCGAGCTCCTCGCGGGTGAGGTCCGTACCCCAGTCGGCATCGATGACGAACCCGTCGTCGGCAAACCGCGGGATCACGTGGAGGTGGGCGTGGAACACCTCCTGGAGGGCCGCCTTGCCGTCGGCGTAGAAGAGGTTGATGCCGTCGCTGCGCACGTCGCTGGCGCGGAGCGCCGCGGCGAGGCGCTGGGCGATGTTGAACAGATGCCCGGCGAGGGCATCGTCGAGGTCGGCCAGCGCCGGCAGGTGCTGCCTCGGCATGACGAGCAGGTGGCCCGGCGTCACCGGGTTGATGTCGAGGAAGGCGATGACGTCCTTGTCGGAGTAGACGACGCTTGCCGGGGCGCGATCGTCGGCGATGGCGCAGAACACGCAGTCGGGGTCCTGCATGGGTTCGGTCACACCGTCACCCTATTCGATCGGGCTGGGGGTTAGTCCATTCGGGCTATGGAAGGGGCTATTTCTGGGCGCAGGATCAAGAAGAACGGCGCGATTTGTCGATGAGGTAGTGATTAGCCTGACACGAAGGAGCCAGGGATGAGGGTGCGGATCATTGCAGTGGTGGCGGCGTTCAGTATGTTGTTCACGGCCGGCATCGCCAGCGCCAGCAGCGATGGGACCGACTCCACGGACACCCGGTTCACCTACGGCTTCGACCCGCAGGCTCAACTCCTGCTGACCGGTATCCAGGACATCGAGTCGGCGACGCTCGACTGCTCGCTGACCGGGTCGCTGACTCCGACGTACGGAGACGCCAACGAGGACGGCGTCGTTTCGGTCGTCGAGCTCAAGGGAGGCGGAACGGAGGTCACCTTCGGCCCGAGCGATCCGTCGGACGGCGCCGAGCTCGCCGGCGAGCCGATCGGCTACACCGCTGCCATCGACGAGTGTGGGATCTCCGGCATTCCGGTGGGGACCAACGGCAACATCAACCACGGCCAGATCATGAAGGCGTTCAACGCGCACATCGCCATGCAAGGTCGTGGCTGTCTCAACCGGTGGTTGGCAGGGTCGACGCTCGGCAAGGACGAGCAGCAGGTCAAGGGTCAAGACGACGCCCAGACCATCGTGGGTGAGGACCTCACGATCGACTTCACCACGGTCCTGGCCAGCTGCCAGCACGGCAAGAAGGACAAGGGCGAGGATCACCCCAGCAACCTGCACGGGAAGGACAAGACCTCGGCTGCGTCCGACGACGGGCACGGACGCCCGGAGTCGCCGGGCAAGTCGAATCAGGCACCGGGCAAGACCAAGGACAAGTAGTCCTACTCGTCGAGATGTGACTTGAGGCAGCCGGCCGCGTACTCAACGGCCTCGGCGAGGCTCATCGCCCGGCCCGTGTCGGCTTCCCTCTTCCAGTCGTCGCCGAGGGCGTCTCGGGCGAGACCCACCGCTGCCTCACGCAGCGGCCGGTCGGGGGATTGGACCACCAGGCCGGTCCTCTCTCGCTCCCGGTCCATCGCGGAGAACAGCCGCGCCGCCTCTTCCGACCCACCCTGTCGGGCAAGGGCCAGCGCGACCATGTCGACGGCTTCGACGACCTCTTGATGCCCGAGCCGGTCGAATTCGGGTACGACGTCGTGCAGATGCTCGAGGGCACGCTCCGGGTCACCAGCTCTCAGTTCAATGCTGGCCCGCGTGACGGG
>CAZCBO010000297.1:0-3066 GCA_964496825.1 uncultured Acidimicrobiaceae bacterium | reverse complement strand
CCGTGGTTCGCCTTCTTGCGGCGGGCGCGGAGCTTGCGTCGCTTTGCCTTTGCCATGGGGGGCAGGGTATCAAGGGCGGTCTCGTATCGGTCGCTGATCGACCTGCGTGCTGAGGGCTGGCGCGTCGAGCGCGTGGCGTTTGCCCGGACCTTCGTCGAGCGCCTGCTCGGACTCCACGTCGCCGGTGCCGAAGCGCTGTTGATCCACGCCTCGTCGGTCCACGGCAAGGGGCTCACCGATCCGCTGCGGGTGGTACACCTCAGCCGCTCGGGCATGGTCCTCGGCGACGAGCGACTCGAGGTCGACGGCTCGGTGCGGTCCCGCGGCTACTGGATGCTCGAGCTGCCCCTCCGGGTTCCATCGCCCCGAACCGGCGTACGGATCGGCGTTCTGCCATCCTCGCCGCGGTGAAGGGAACGCTCGTCCTCTGCGCGACGCCGATCGGCAATCTCGGCGACGTGTCGGCCCGCCTGCGCTCCGCGCTCGCCGATGCTGATGTGGTGTTTGCCGAGGACACGCGCCGGACCGGCAAGCTGCTCCAGCACCTCGGGATCGAAGCCGAGCTGCGCTCCTTCTTCGTCGGCAACGAGCAGCAGCGCCTCGGGGAGCTCAGGGAGCGGCTGCGGCGTGGTGAGACGGTGGCCGTGGTGTCGGACGCCGGGATGCCCGCGGTATCGGATCCCGGGGTCGTTGCGGTCAGGCTCGCAGCCGACGTCGGCGCGAGGGTCTCGGTGGTTCCCGGGCCGAGCGCCGTCACGAGCGCGCTCGCCGTCTCGGGCCTTGGGGGAGATCGCTTCGTGTTCGAGGGCTTTCTCCCGCGTCGCTCCGGGGAACGAGAACGGAGACTGGAGGCGATCGCCGCAGACGACCGGCCGACGGTGCTGTTCTCGCCGCCGACCCGGGTTGCCAAGGACCTGGCTGATCTCGCCGACCGCGTCGGGGACGATCGGCCCGTCGTCGTCGCCAGGGAGCTGACGAAACTCCATGAGGAGGTCTGGAGAGGGACCCTCGGCGACGCGGCCAAGCACTGGGCCAGCGGGGTGGAGCCCAGGGGAGAGTTCACACTGGTCATCGCGCCCGGCCCGGTCCCGACGCCGAGCCTGGCGGCGGGGCTGGCGGCGGTCGACGACCGGGTGGCCGCAGGAGAGGCGCTCTCCAGCGCGGTCCGTGAGGTCGCCGAGGAGATGGGTCTCTCGCGCCGGGTGCTCTATGAAGCCGCTCTCGAGGCGCGCAACGCCAGGGAAGGTTAGGCGGCCACTCTCTCGCGGCACACGCCGCAGATGCCCCGCCCGAGGAACTCGGTGATGTCCTCGGTCGACCCGCAGAACACGCACGTGGCCTGGAGCTTGCGGAGCATGATCGCCCCGTTCTCCACGCTGATCTCGAGCTCGTCTCCTTCGTGAATGTTGAACAGACGACGCGTCTCGGCGGGGATCACGATCCGGCCGAGGTCGTCGATCTTTCGCACCATCACGGTGTCCACCAGTTGCCTCCTGGAAAGTCCAAATCCTGGTCCGCGGGCAGGGTAGCGGGGCAACCAGCAACCGGCAGCGCATCCCGGCTCCGTAGGAAGGTGGACCGCTACCATCGCCGCCCGTGCCCAATCCGAAGAAGATCCTCGTCGCCGTCGCCTGGCCCTATGCCAGCGGCTCGCGCCATCTCGGGCATCTCGCCGGCGCCTACCTGCCGCCGGACATCTTCGCCCGATATCACCGGGCGGCGGGCAACGACGTCCTCATGGTCTCGGGCAGCGACGTGCACGGCACCCCGATCACCGTCCGCGCCGACGAGGAGGGCGTGACGCCCCGGGAGATCGTCGAGCGGTACCACCCCGAGATCGTTCAGAACTGGGAGGACCTCGGCATCGAGTACGACCTGTTCACCACCACCGGCACCGACACCCATTGCCGGGTCGCTCAGGACTTCTTCATGCATCTCCTCGACAACGGTTACCTGTACAAGGAGACCGCCCAGCAGTTCTACGACGAGGAGGTCGAGCGGTTCCTTCCCGACCGCTACGTCGAGGGAACTTGCCCCCACTGCGGGTTCATCCACGCCCGCGGCGACCAGTGCGACAACTGCGGGCGAACGCTGGAGCCGGTAGACCTGATCGATCCGAGGAGCAAGCTGACCGGGAACGCACCCGTGCTGCGCGAGACCGAGCACTACATGTGGAAGCTCAGCGCCTTCGAGGAACCGCTGCTCGAGTGGCTGCGGACCCGTGAGGGCTGGCGGCCCCACGTGATCAACTTCGCCATCGGCATGGTCGAGGACGGCCTCCAGGATCGCGCCTTCACCCGCGACCTGGAGTGGGGGATCCCGCTTCCGGTCGACGACCTCGGCCCTGGCAAGAGCATCTACGTGTGGTGGGAGGCGCTGATGGGCTACTTCTCGGCACCCCAGGAGTGGGCCGAGCGCCGCGGCGATCCCGAGGCCTGGAGGGCATGGTGGGAGAACCCGGAAGCGGAGAGCTACTACTTCGTCGGGAAGGACAACATCCCGTTCCACGCCGTCTATTGGCCGGCCCTGCTGATGGGATACGGCGGCCTCAACCTGCCGACCGACGTGCCCGCCAACCAGTTCGTCAACTTCGGCGGCGAGCAGGCCTCGGCGAGCAGGGGCATCGGGCGCTCGATCGGCTGGTACGCGGAGCACTTCGAGCCCGACGCCCTCCGCTATGCGGTGGCGATCAACTTCCCCGAGACCTCGGACACCGAGATCACCCTCGATGAGCTGGTGAAGCGGGTCAACGAGGAGCTCGTCGCGACCTGGGGCAACCTCGTCAACCGCGTGCTCTCGATGACCGGCCGGTACTTCGAGGGCGTGGTGCCGGCGGCGGGCGACCTCGAGGCGCTCGACGAGCAGTTGCTCGCCGAGAGCGACGCCACCCTCGAGGAGGTGGGCTCGCTCATCGGCGAGGTCAAGCTGCGGGCCGCACTGCAGCGGGCCATGGCCGGGGCCCAGGCGGTCAACGTCTACCTGAACGAGCGAGCGCCGTGGAAGACCGCCGCCGACGATCCCGAGCGAACGGCGACCACGCTGAACGTGGCGCTCAATGCCATCGCC
>CAZCBO010000296.1:0-3098 GCA_964496825.1 uncultured Acidimicrobiaceae bacterium | reverse complement strand
GCCGACGAGGAAGACCACCGACAGCGTGGCCGCGAGACCGAGCAGGAAGCGGGATGATTGCCCACCGAACCGTCCCAGCCAGACGGCGACGCCCACGCCAACCAACGCCAGCACCCAGAAGGGCAGATCGAGGCCCCAGGCCGACAACCCGCTCGCCGATGCTCGATTCGGGGTCGAGAGCGACAGCGCAATCGTGGCGTTCCAGAATGCCACCGGGTCGACCAGCACGTAGGGAACGACGGTCGCCGCGGCGACGCCGCAGGAGATCAGCGCCCGCTTCCAGCGGAACTCGTGGGGCCAGGCCAGCATCAGGGGCAGGGCGAGGACGAAGTACTGCTTGGTACCGAACGCCAGGCCAAAGAGCACCGCCGAGAGCACCGGGTGGCGCCGCCACAGCAGCCCACCGGCCAGGAGCAGGGGGAGGCTGACCGGATCGGTCCATCCGAACCAGACGAGCGTTCCCAGCCACGGATAAACGACGACGGCCAGGGCCAGGGCGATCAGCGCCCCGGCCCGGCGGCGGGTCATTGCCTGCCACGGCCTGACGATGAGGACGACCACCGCCCCCAGGGCGATCACACTCGCCCAGCGCGAGTCGCCGAAGAGGATGTGGGACCCGGCGTAGGCGAGCATCGTGAGGGGCGGGTAGGCGTAGCCGATGAACTCGTCACCCTCCCTGGCCTCCGGGTTCGTGCTCACCGCATAGGCATCCGAGTACGGGTTGCCCCCATCGAGCAGCACGTCGGCCGCCGACTCGTGCAGGACCAGCATGTCGCTGACCGGCGGGTTGACCGGCACGATCCACAGGATCCCGACCAGCGCCACCATCAACAGGAGGATCGCGGTGACGCCGGCGCGCAGGCCCCGCTCGTCGACCTTGCCGCGCCAGGCCAGGTACCCAGCGACGATGGCCATCGGAGCGAGGAAGAGCGTGGTGACGAGGATGTAGGGACGCCAGGGGCCGGCGGCGAAGCCGATGAGCAGGAAGCCACCGGCGGTCACCAGGCCGATGGTGAGGGCCCGGTCCGCCGTATCGCCCCACGAGCCGAGCAGCCTGGTGCCCAGGAGGGCGACGGTGCCGGCGATGGCGGCGCCGACCTCGATTGGCCGCACGTTGGTGAGGGCGAGCAGGACGAACCCGGCGAGGGCGGCCGTCTGATAGGCGACCCAGCGGTGCTCGGTCACGCTGATCACGTCGAGTCCCAGCACGCTGCGGGCAGGGCGGGAGCGTCCGACGCTGCGCCAATCGGCAGCACCAGGAAGAGAGAGGCGGTGTGGGTGTGGATCCCGAAGCCGGCACCGGCGAGGTCGCAGGCGAAGTCCTCACCCGGCGCGTACACCGGCCGCCCGGGCTCGAGGACCTCCCGGGTGTGCGGCACGACCACCGTCTCACCCGCCAGGTAACGACCGATCACCGATCCGGCGGGGTCGGCGAGCGGGTAGTCGGACACCGTCACCACGTCGGTGCGCGTTCCCTCGATCAGGTTCAGATGGAAGACCGCCATCGCGTCGGTGTAGTTGGCGGTGAGGACGCTGCCGGGTGGGATCTCGGCGACCCATCCCCGGGTCCGCTCGGCGTACTCGTCGTGAGACTGCACCCCGACGAAACGAATGCCGGCGGCAACGGCTGTCACGGCGATCAACCCGAGGGCAACTGCGGCCACGGCGCTCGAGGAGACGTACCGGGCCGCGATCCACTCCGCACCCACACCGGCGGTGACGATCAGGACGAAGACGCCGGGCGGGATGAAGCTCTGCGGGTCGGGTGCGGCGTAGAGGAGGGTGAAGGCCGCCGTTGCCGCCAGCCACAGCGCCAGCATCGCCCCGGCCGCATCCCGGTACAGCGAGCGGAAGCCGAAGAAGGCAAAGGGCAGCGCCAAGAGCGAGCTCGCCACGACGAGCCGGACCAGGTCCGGGATCCGGCCCCAGATCGCGTCCGCCTCGCCGGGCCCGAGGACGAAGGTCGCCCCGCCGGTGCCCACCCAGATCGACAGCAGATCGCGCCAGGTCTCGGGGGCGACCTCGATGAAGGGCGTGGCCGGATCGTTCGCACGCCAGATCAGGTAGCCGTACATGGCCATCGCGACAACCAGCGAGCCGGCGCCAAAGGCCCACACCCCAGGGCGGCGGAAGATCCCGCGGTCGGTCCTCCAGACGAACCAGAGGACCCCGGGGAGGAGCAGGCTCGTCCCCATGTGGTTGGTGAACGACAGGGCGAGGACAGCGATGGCGAGGCCGAGATCGACGTCGGAGCCGGTGCGGCGCCAACGCAGGAGCAGGGCCAGCACGGCCGCCGTGAAGAACAGGTGCCCGGCGTAGACCTCGGCGACGGTGGCGTAATAGAAGATGACCGGGGCGACGCCGAGAACGAGGGCGAACACCGTGGCGATCGGCGGCCGGACGCGTAGCTCACGGAGAGCCAGGTATGCCATCGCCACTGCGCCGAGGGCGAAGGCGGCCGACACCGCGGTGGTGCCGGTGGCAGCGTCGAGGAAGGGCAGGTGGGCGAACGACCACGACAGCATCAGGTAGAGCGGGTAGCCCGTCTGGTGGACGGTCCCGCCGAGGGGACCGGCGAACTGGAACTTCGAGATGTCCCCGTGGGGTGCGATCCCCGGCTGGAGCTGCCAGGCGTACAGCACGGCGAGGACCAGGATCATCACCACCGGCCACACCCAGTTGGGGATGTGGGAGCGTTCGGTTCCGGCCGGGAGGGTCGCCTCGGCCGCCTCGTGGTGCTCGGTCGTCGAGGTCACCACTTGATTATCGACCGCTGCTGCTGCGGTGTGAGGGGTTCGTCACCGCTGTCAGAAGCACGCTCCCTGCTCGGTGACCCGGGTGCTCCGGGCCGCGCTATGTCGACCGGAAGGACGTCGCTGGACCCCTGGCGATCGCGCCCGCGGGCGACCACAATGGTGACGTGGGCGTCGCGGAGAAGCTCCAGATCAAGCCCGACCAGTCGGTCGCGGTGCTCGGCCAGCCCGCCGACGTCGACCTCGGGCTCGACGGCGTTGCGGTGGCCGAGGATCCGGCTGCCGCCGATGCGGTGATCGCCTTCTTCACCAACAGCCACGAGCTCGAGGAACGGGCCGCCCCCT
>CAZCBO010000295.1:0-3107 GCA_964496825.1 uncultured Acidimicrobiaceae bacterium | reverse complement strand
GAGGACGACGAGCAACACGGCGATCCAGATCGGTCGGGTCAGCCACCATGCCCAGGTGCCCGGCTCGATCTCGAAGGCGACCCCACCGAGGGTGAACAGCCCGGCAGCGGCGACGAGCGACATTGCAGAGAGATGCCAGAGGTAGACGGTCATGATCACCCCGGAGACCGCCACCACCGCCCGCCAGACACCGAGGCGTTGTGTCGCCGCGGCGACGGGGTCCTGGAGACCGAGGATGTAACCCGCCTGAACCAACCCAAGCAGGAAGATGGCGAACGTCGGTGGGGTCATGTTGGTGAGCTCGGCACCGGGGATGCCGATCATCGCTACCGGGTACCAACCTGCCCAGGTGAGAGCGATGAGAGCAGCGAGCGCCGCGCCGGCGAGCCCCCATCCGGTCCTCGCCGGTATCGGATCACCGGCGGCGTCGCGGGACGCCCACCAGAAGCCGAGCTGGTGGACCGCCGCCCACACGAAGAGGAAGTTCGCCCACCCGATGCCCGGTACGTCGAAGACGAACCGGGCAACATCGACGGCGATGGCGGCGCCGGCCAGGGTGACAACGCTCACCCAGCCGCTGGTCGCCCACCATCGGTGGGTGACCGGTGTCAATGCCACCAGTCCGATGTACACGGCGATGAACCACAGTGGAACGGTCGCCGACATCGATCCGGCGCGG
Organism: uncultured Acidimicrobiaceae bacterium; assembly: GCA_964496825.1. Classification (GTDB taxonomy): domain Bacteria; phylum Actinomycetota; class Acidimicrobiia; order Spongiisociales; family UBA5794; genus JACZST01. The sequence continues at coordinate 2,428 of CAZCBO010000295.1, read as the reverse complement.
ACCACCTCCCCGGGCACGAAGGGTCGCATGATCACGATGAGGATCGTCCATACCAGCAGCAAGGGAATGACAGGGGTGAAGAGGCGCCGCACCCGGATCGTTATCCACTCGCGCCGCTGCTGCTCGCCCGACTCGACCCGGCGGAGCGCCCTGGCATTGGCGTAGCCGCCGACGAAGAAGAAGATCGGCATCACCTGGACGACCCAGGTCAGCCAGCCCGAGTACGGGATCCACTCGAGGCTGTTCATCAGCGTGATCTCACCGTCGGCGCGCAGCCAGATCGAAGCCGCCAGCCAGTGGCCGAACACCACGACGCAGATCGCCAAGGCTCTCCAGAAGTCGATGATCCGGTTGCGCGACGCCGGTGTGGCCTTGGCGATGTCGCGGGTATGGGCGAGATAGGCGGTCACGAGAGGCCTCCTGGTCTCACGCGGGTTAGACCCCTTCGCGGCACGTGAGGTGTCCGTCGAGCCACGAGGTGACCTCGGTCACCTCGCGCTGGGTCTCGTCCAGATCGAGCTGATTGCGCAAGTCGTCGAACGACGCCGTCGAAAGCGTCCAGCCGAGCGGCGCCTGGACCCCGGGATGGGCGCGCGTCACCAATCGGGCATAGCGGCTCTCCACCGGCAACCCATCGCGTGCAACCGTCAGCGGACCAGCGGCCGACATCAGCGGGAGATCGAACTCGATCGCCGCCTGCTCCCGTGCGTTGGCGATGCGACCGAATGAGCTGCTGATCACCGCGGACAGCACCGCGAAGAGCTCGCGCGGCCGGCCACCGGAGGAGGGCGTCGGGTTCTCGTAGCCGTTGTCGATCTGGAGGAAGAACGGAACGATGCAGACGTGGGATGGATCCGCGTTCCAGGCGGCGATTCGCGTCTCGAGGTGATCCCACAGCTCGATCGCGGTTCCCGCGCCCGAACCCTCGAGGTAACCCCCATCGACGACGTAGGCCTCCCGCGGCCCCTCGCCGCAGTCCTCCAGCCTGCCTCCGACGCGCCCCGACGGAGAGATCACGGGGAAGCGGGAGCTGAGCACTGCTGCAGTCGACATCTTGACGTCCTGACCGGGACACAGGTAGTCGACGAGGTCGGCGGTCGCCGCAAGCACGGCGGAGGGCTCGGTGCCGACGGTCGAGTCCTCGAATACGAGCAGGGACGTGCACGTATCGCCCGGCTCGTGCGCGTTGGCATCGATCACCGACGCGTTGAATCGACACGCGTCGGTGACGCTCGTGCCGTTGAAGATCATCGCCGGCACCCCGGGCTCGGCGTGCCAGATCTCGAAGATGCCCCTGGCGAGGAACCCATCGTCGTCCGGCGACCGCCACGACTGCTCGAAGGCGCGGGCCATCATCGCGGCACGGTCCTCGATGCTGGGCACGAAGCCGAGGAAGGTCTGCGGCGTGTCGACGAACGCCAGCCAGGTGACCGCGGCCGCCAGATAGTCTTCGCCGAGACGGGCCTTCACCCAGTCGTCGGACGGGAGCTCCGGGTCGAGCGAGGCACCGGCGAACGAGGCGAGCCCGAGTGAGCCGCCCGAGACGCCGGACATCGCCACCACGCTCTCGGTGGATCCGGCACCTCCGGCCTCGCAGTCGGTGGCGACGGCGCTTCCGAAGACGCAGTCCATCACGTAGCTCGTCCAGGCGGCGGCGCGGAGTCCTCCGCCCGAGCTGGCGATGAAGACGGCCGGTACCGCGGGTCGCTCCCCCGAGTCGCCGACCGACCCCGTCGCGGCAGGATTGCGCTCGAGCCACCGTGCCCAGACGTCGTCGATGGTGATTCCCGCCTGCGCTCCGCCCTCGTGTTCGCCGAAGTGGCCGCCACGGTCGTCCTGTTGGTCTCGTCGGGACTTCTCGTGCGCTCGCTCCTGCGCGTTCAGGCGGTCGATCCGGGCTTTCGTACCCGCGACGTGCTCGCGATCCACACGCCGCTGTCTCTCTCGAAGTACTCGCCGACGTCGCGCCGAGCGGAGCTCTATGCCAGAGTCCTTTCCCAGGTGCGCGCCCTGCCCGGTGTCGCCGAAGCCGCCTTTGTCAGCTTTCTTCCGATGGAAGTGGGCGGAGGCATCTGGCCGGTGGAGGTCGAGGGATTACCCGAGAGCTCCGGGACGCCCCAGACCGCGAGCCTTCGGTTCGTGACACCGGGATTCTTCTCCACCCTGGGCATTCCGTTTCGATCGGGTCGGGACGTGAGCGACTCCGATACGAACGACAGCCCTTTCATCGCTGTGGTGAGCGAGTCGTTCGCTCGCCGCTATTGGCCTGGTGCCGATCCTCTGGGGAAGCGCTTCCGTTTCGCCTTCCGGGAGAGAACCGTGGCCGGCGTGGTGGGGAACATCCGTGTGCGTGGACTCGAGCGGGCGAGCGAGCCTCAAGTCTATCTGCCGCATCGACAAGTGCCCGACGGGGGGCTCGTGTTCTACA
>CAZCBO010000294.1:0-3120 GCA_964496825.1 uncultured Acidimicrobiaceae bacterium | reverse complement strand
GATCCGGTAGCCGAGCGTCGGCCCCGGATGACAGATCAGGTCCGCCGTGATCGTGAACGGACCGACCTCGAAGGTGCCGGGCCCGACGTCATGCGTCTCCAACGCCTGGAGATCGCGCAACCGGACGGGGAACAGCGGCGGGGACAGGTACTTGGCGAGCCGCTCGCCGAGGTGCATCGTCGTCGACACCGGCCCCCAGATGTGCGTCTCGATGTTGGGATCGCGCAGCGGATAGAAGAACCCGAGACCCTGGATATGGTCCATGTGCAGGTGCGTCAGGAGGACGTCGATGCGCTCGCAGAAGCTCCCGAGGGTTGGAGTCACACGCATCATTCCTGAGCCGCCGTCGAGGATGAGCCTCGTCCCGTCGGATCCCTCCACCTCGACCACCGACGTGTCACCCCCGTACCGGACCGTGTGCATCCCGGCCCTGGCAACCGAGCCGCGAGTTCCCCACAACGTCACCCTCATCGCTCGGCCTCCCAGAAGGCGGCGAGGGCCCCGAGCAGCCGTCCGCCCTGCGCTTCGATCGGAATGGCGGCGACCTCGATGTGGTGCCACTCACCGCCGAAGTCGCGGAATCGCATCGGAAGATGGGCCGGGAGCCGTTCCGTCAAGGCAACCGAGAGGGGGAGTTGCTTGCTGGGAATCGGCTCGCCATCGAGACCGGTCGTGACGAAGATGTCGGCGAGCTGTTCGGCGTTGATCTCCCCGGCCTCATCGAAGCGTCGCCCCAGAAGCTGCTCGGCCGGCTCGTTGTAGTACACGAGGTTGCCATCGACGTCGATCACCCACATCGGGATTGCGATGTAGCTCGCCCACAGGTGCAACAGGATCATCTCGATCGGCTGCTGCGCCACGAAGCTCCTCCATCGCCCGCGGGCCTCCATCCTACGGAGCTGCGTGCGACGATGGGGCCGCGGAGGACACGCTCCCGCAAAGGGGTACGCTCGCGTAGGACGGGAGGAGAGCATGCGGATCGGCATCCTGACCGGCGGGGGTGATGTCCCCGGCCTGAACCCGGCGATCAAGGCGGTGGTCAACCACGCAGTGGAAGCGGGCCACGAGGTCGTCGGGGTCAGGCGTGGCTGGGCCGGTCTGGCCGCCACCGATCCCGACGATGTCACAACGGCTGCCGGCAATCTGGTCCCCCTCGATTCCGCGGCGGTGCGCACCGTCGATCGGAGCGGCGGCACCTTCCTTCACACCTCCCGGACCAATCCCGGCCGTGTCGCCGCCGCCGATCTTCCCGCTCACGCCACCGATCTCGCCGGCGACGGCCCCCACGACCTCACCCCGTTCGTCCTGCGGACGCTGGAGAACAACAAGATCGACGTGCTCATCCCGATCGGTGGTGACGACACGCTGTCCTACGCGCTGCGGCTTCATCGAGAGGGTTTTCCCGTCATCGCCATCCCGAAGACGATGGACAATGACGTGTACGGCACGGACTATTGCATCGGGTTCTCTACCGCGGTGACCCGAGGGGTCCAGGCCATCCACGGGCTTCGCACCGTGGCCGGATCGCACGAGCGCATCGCCGTGGTGGAGCTGTTCGGCAGGAACAGCGGAGAGACGTCGCTGATCACGGCCTACCTCTCCGGAGTCGACCGCGCCGTCATCTCGGAGGTGCCGTTCGACCCGAATCGGCTCGCCGACCTGTTGATGGCCGATCGCGAGGCCAACCCGTCGCACTACGCCATGATGACGATCTCCGAGGGAGCCCGGATGGTGGAGGGGGAGATCGAGGAGTCGGGCGACGCCGACCCGTACGGTCACCGCAAGCTCGGCGGCATCGGTGCAACCACGGCCCAAGCACTCAAGGAGATCACCGGACAGGGCGTCCTCTATCAGCCCGTCGCCTACATGATGCGGTCGGGCGCTCCCGACTCGCTCGACCTGATGGTCGCCACCAACTACGCGGTGATGGCGTCGAACCTCGCCATCGAGGGGAGCTCCGGACGGATGGTGGCCCTCAACAGCGGCACCTACACCCACGTCCCGCTCGAGATCACCGGGGAGGGCGAGAAGCGGGTGGACGTCGATGAGCTGTATGACGTCGACGAGTATCGGCCCACGGTACGCCATGTGCTGGGCAAGCCGATGTTCCTGTACTGAGCCGTGCGGGTCGCCCACGTGATTCTGCGGGTCGCCGATCTCCAGGAGTCGGTCGCCTTCTACCGGGACCGGGTCGGGCTCGAGCTCGTTTCGGAAAACCCCGCATTCGCCTTCTTCGACGGCGGCTCGATCAGCGTCGCCCTCAATGCCCACCCCGGCCAGGAGCGCGATGCATCGCTCACCGAGATCGCCCTGGAGGTCGAGGACGTTGCCGCCACTCATGCCGAGATGAGCGAGCGCGGCATCGAGTTCGAGGTCGAGCTGCGTCCGGTGATGGAGCAGGACGGTCGAGCCCTCCACGCCACTCACTTCCTCGACCCCGACGGCCATACCTGGTCGATCACGGGCTGGGTCTGAAACGGCCGAAGGTCCCTATCGCGGCCCTCCGACATCGCAGGACGATGGCTACACCTGAGCGAGGAGTTGCGGATGGCCCAGTGGGTATACGACTTCGACGAGGTGGAGCTCGCCGAAAAGGAGACCGGCTCGTGGGATGGCGTCCGCGGGCTCCTCGGCGGCAAGGGAGCCAATCTCGGTGAGATGACCCGGCTCGGTGTGCCGGTTCCCCCCGGATTCACGATCACCGCCGAGGCCTGCAACGCATATCTCAAGGCGGGAGAGGAGTTTCCCGAGGGGGCCATCGACGAGATCCGCGATGCGCTCCAGCGCATCGAGAAGACCTGCGGCCGTGAGTTCGGAGACTCCGAGGACCCGTTGCTGCTCAGCTGCCGGTCCGGTGCCAAGTACTCGATGCCGGGGATGATGGACACCGTCCTCAACATCGGGATGAACGACGAGGTCGCCGAGCGGATGGTGGAGATCATCGATGATCCGCGCTTCGTCTACGACTCGTACCGCCGCCTCATCCAGATGTTCGGCTCGGTCGTCATCGGGGTCCGCGACGAGCCGTTCGAGGAGGTCCTCGCACGCAAACGGGAGGCAGAGGGCGTCGACAGCGACTCCGAGCTCAGCGTGGAGGCGCTGAAGGAGATCGTGGCGGAG
>CAZCBO010000293.1:1077-3143 GCA_964496825.1 uncultured Acidimicrobiaceae bacterium | reverse complement strand
GGACGACAACGAGCCCGAAGAAGAGGACGAGGAGTAGCTCCCCGCGTCATACGTGCTTAGAAGGGCCGCTGAGCGGCCCTTCCTGCACGCACGACCACCGAAACCGACGCACCCCTTCCATCGGATGGGGTGCTCTGGCATGGTCTTCGCGTGAGCCTCGACCGTGAGATCGCCCTGCTCAGCAGCGAGCAGCACGGCGTGTTCACGCGTGGGCAGGCCACCGAGCTCGGCGCCTCCGCCGGTCAGATCAAACGCCGGCTCGAGTCCGGCCTCTGGATCGTGCTCGACCGCGGCACGTATGCCCTCGAGTCGTCCCGCGAGACCTGGCAGCGCTCGGTGATGGCCGCCGTGCTCTCGAAGAATCGCGCCTTCGCCAGCGGATTCACCGCCGGACGTCTCCACCACCTGCCGGACTGTTGGCAAAGCACTCCCGAAATCACCGTCCCATTCACCGGCAGCGCCAGGAGCGATCTCGCCCGGGTGCGTCGACGAGTGGATTTCGCATCGGTTGAAACGGTGGTGATCGACGGGATTCCCTCGTCGTCGGTCGCCGAGACGATCTTCGACCTGTCGCGGCTGATGCGACGCGCCCGCCTACGACGGGTCGTCGACGATGCGCTGGTACGGGACCTGGTGACCGTCGACGATCTCGAGTCCGTGCTCGCACGCATCGAGGGCTCCCGCCTGAAGGGCACGGTGGCCTTCCGCGAGGCCATCCTCGAACTGACCGACGAGTACGTGCCGTCCGAGACGGAGCTGGAGCATCTGATGCTCGACGTCCTCGATGGCAGGGGTCTCCCTCCGATCACCCGCCAGGTGAGGCTTCCATGGTGGGAGCAGCTCCCTCATCGCGTCGACGCACTCATCGATGAATGGTGGCTCATCCTCGAGGCCGACGGCAGGCAGTTCCACACCAAGCGGAATGACTTCGAGCTCGATCGCGACCGGGACAATCTGGCCGCTGCCTACGGCTACCGTGTGATGCGGTTCACCTATCGGATGCTGACCGATCGCCCCGATGAAGCCGTCTCGTTGGTCCGAGAGGCCGGACGGACCTCCCCGACGCGCGTGTAGCAGAGGGCGCTGAGCACCCCTCCCAGGCACGTACGACGCCGGGATGAGTCGGCTGCCGCCCTACCCTTTCCTCTGCATGTTGACGTTTACCCTCCCCGGCGTCCCGGTGACGATTCATTGGTCGTTCCTGCTCGTGGCGCTCTTCGGGATCGGTTTCTACGACGATCCGCTCGAGATCGCGGCGTGGACGCTGGCGGTGTTCGGCGCCGTGCTCCTCCACGAATCCGGCCACGCCTACACCGCCAAGGCCTTCGGCGCCACCCAGACTTCGGTCACGTTGTTCGCCCTCGGCGGCTACACGACGTGGCTCCCCAAGCCGGACATGACGCAGGGCAAGCGATTCCTGGTCTCCGCCGCCGGCTCGGCGGTAGGTATTGCCGCCGGTCTGATCATCGTCGGGTTGAACACCCAAGGCTTCTTCGACGGATTCCCGAACTGGGCTGTCGCCTTCTTCAACACCTTCATTCTCGTCGGGCTGTTCTGGGGCGTGCTCAACTGGATCCCGCTCCTCCCGCTCGACGGTGGCCACATGCTGCACCACGCCTTGGCGATCTTCTGGCCGAAGCAGGCGGTCAACATCACGATGGGCGTGTCGGTCGTCCTCGGCGTCGGTCTGATCGGGGCGGCGTTCTACCTCGGCGAGACGTTTCTGGCCTTCTTCCTGGTCTTCATCTTGATCAGCGGATTGCGGTCCCGTCCCGCGCTCGAAGCACAACACCAACCGCAACAGCCTGAGGTGCTGCCACCGGATCCACAGGACGGCCCGCCCCGTCAGTTCGGGCCGAACCGGCACTACCAGCAGCCGCAGCCGTATCGACCGGCATCGCCGACAGCGCCAGAGGAGCGCGAGCCGGAGCCTCCGGCGTTTCCGATTTGACCACCGACGAGGAACGCCGCGCCCGGATCGGCCGGCGTCACCACCTCGCCGTTCCGGCCAACGACGCCGTGACCGTCGCCGGTGATCTCGCCGGACTCCACTCCAGCGACCCGGC
>CAZCBO010000293.1:0-1067 GCA_964496825.1 uncultured Acidimicrobiaceae bacterium | reverse complement strand
GTACCTGGCGGCCAGGGCCCGGGTCGGGGGCTTCGCCGTCGAGGATCTCGAACGGGCGCTCTACGAGGATCGCACGCTCGTTCGCATGCTGGGAATGCGGCGGACGATGTTCGTCGTCCCACCCGAAACTGCGGCCACGATGGATGCCGCGGTCACCAAGAGCCTCGTCGAGGGCGAACGGAAGCGGACGATCCGGCTGATCGAGGAGGCTGGCATCGCCAAGGATGGAGCCGCCTGGCTCGAGCGAGTGCTCGCCGACACGCTGGCCGCCCTCGAAGCCCGCGGCGAAGCGACGGCCAACGAGCTGCGCGAGGACGTCCCGGAGCTGAAGGAGACCATCGCTTTCGGCGAGGGGAAGACCTGGGGCGGCACCGTCGGCATGTCGACCAGGATCCTGTTCCTGCTCGCCACGGCAGGGAGCATCGTGCGGGGTCGTCCCCTCGGAACCTGGCTGTCGAGCCAGTACCGGTGGACGACGACGGCCTCGTGGCTGGGAGGGCCGCTGCCCGAGGTCGACGAAGAGAAGGCCCGGGCAGATCTGCTCGGTCGCTACCTCGCCACCTTCGGCCCCGCGACCGAGCTCGACGTCAAGTGGTGGACCGGGTGGAACCTCGGCCCGACGCGCCAGGCTCTTGCGGAGGTTGCCATCGAGGTCGACGGCCGATACCTGCTGCCCGACGACCTGGACGAGACCGACCTTCCCGACGACTGGGTGGCGCTCCTCCCTGCCCTCGATCCCACGGCGATGGGATGGAAGGAACGCGACTGGTACCTCGGTGACCACGCCGCCGAGCTGTTCGACCGCAACGGCAACGCCGGCCCCACCGTGTGGTGGAACGGCAGGGTGGTGGGGGGCTGGGCGCAGGACCCCGACGGGACCGTGGTCTACGCGCTGCTCGAGAAGGCACCCGAGTCGATGATCGACCGGAAGGCCGCCGACCTCACCGAGTGGCTCGAAGGTGTCGTGGTCACCCCACGATTCAGGACGCCGCTGGAGAAGCGGCTGGTTTCCTGATCGCGTGCGCCTGGAACCGTCCCTGACACGGTTGGAGACGCTCGCGACGTCT
>CAZCBO010000292.1:0-3156 GCA_964496825.1 uncultured Acidimicrobiaceae bacterium | reverse complement strand
TCCAATCCACCATGAACGCCACATCCCCCGGATTCCAGAAGAAGAAGGCATCCGTGGACGCATCTGCCGACAACGTGTCCCACAGTTGCCACATCCCCCCGGCATCCACCAACCCCACCGAATCACACCCCCCACCCGGACACGGACGCTCTCCCTCCTCGGGATCGAGAGGCATGCCGTCGACCGCTGCAACGTGCGGCGTGGGGTTGACCGGGGTATGTCGGTCCCGCCAGTCGTCGGCGTCGGGGTCGTTCGGCGCCCACAGTTCGAAGTGGAGATGGGGGGTCACGTTCTCGGCGTTGCCCGAGTCGCCGACCAAGCCGACGACCTGTCCCCGTTCCACCCGGGCACCGTCGTAGATCCCGGGGAGGTATCCGGCCTGCGCGTCGTCGGTGAAGCTGCCGTCGGGGTTCTGGGTGTCGTTGTTGAGGTGGATGTAGTAGCTCTTCCAGCCGTCGTCGTGGTTGATGGCGATGGCACAGCATGGATCGGCGGTCCAGGTGACGGTGCCGTCGGCGACCGCCACCACAGGGTAGCCCTTGACCCCATAGGTCAGGATGTCGACCCCGAGGTGACCACGGGTGCATCCGCTCCGGCAGTGCCCGTAAGTGTCGCTGTAGTAGTAGTTGTCGGGATCGGTGTCGATCGGGAACGGCATCGGGTACAGCCCGTCCACGGCGGGCGGCGGCAGCGGGTCGGGTGGCACCGGCATCGGCACCTCCTCCGTGTTGGCCAGCGCCGCTGGAGCCACGGCCACGATCATCGCTGCCACCGCCAATGTCACTACTATTCGCGTTTGTCGACTACACAGAGTGGTCGATTCCTGGCCCATGGTCACTACATCGTCAGAAACCTTGTGGGTACTTGACTAGAAGAACGGCTCCCAGCTCCCAAACGAACTAGTCACTCAATAACGCAGCCGACCACCCTTTGGTGATCGGCTGACGGCACCCTAGAGGCCGAATCGGTCAAGCGCCAGTGGAACTCGTCGCTTGGGGGAAGAAGCCGACGAAGATGGTGTGATCGGCCACCCCCTGGGTGTTGGCCAACTTGACATACACCTTCCCCGTCGAGGGCCGATACACCGCCACCGTGTCGGTCCCATTCCCATCCCAATCCCCGGCGAACAGGATGTCTCCCGGGTCGCCGTAGATGAACTCGAACTCGGCGACTCCCTGCGTATGACTGTTGCGGAAGTACACCAGCCCGGTGGACTCCCGATGCAACCCCAACGTGTCGATCCCGTCACCATCGAAGTCGCCGGCGATGGGCTTATCTCCCGGATTCCCGAAGTAGTACGAAAGCTCGGCGAAACCCAAGCCTCCGCCGTTCTCCCCCAGCCTGTTGATCAGGTGGAACTTGCCCTCCGAGGGACGGTAGATGGAGACCGTGTCGCACCCGTCGTCGTTGAAATCCCCCGGAACCGGGATATCTCCCGGGTCGCCGAAGAAGAACGTGATGTCCGCGACACCCTGGGTGTTGCTGTTTCGTAGATACACGTACCCGTCCGATTGGCGGTACAACCCCGGCGTCGCCACCCCGTCACAATCCCAGTCCCCCGAGAATCCAATGTCACCGGGGACGCCGTAGTAGAAGCTGTGCTTGGCGGCCGACATGGTCAGCGCATCCCACAAGGTCCACACACCTCCAACACTGATCGTGTACACCGTGTCACACGACGACCCCGGACACGGGCCGGACGACCCGAGGGCGGCGATCGCGCTGTCGATCTGGAGCAGCCCCGACCCGTGCTCCTGGTCCCATCCCGCCGGTCCGAGATCGAGGGCGGAGTCGCGCAGCAGCGTGCGCACCTGGCCCGGCGTCAGGGCAGGCTGCACCTCCAGGAGCATCGCCGCCGCCCCGCTGACATGGGGTGCGGCACTCGAGGTGCCGGTGTAGGAGTAGTAGCTCCATCCTCCGCCGTTGAACGTCTCCTGGAAGATCCCTCGGCCCGCGCCGGGATCCCCACCCGGAGCGAGGACGTCGAGCGCTGCTCCATAGCTGCTGTAGCCCGCTCGCGTGTCGTCGATCGTCGATGCGCCGACCGCGATCGTCGTCGGATGGTTGGCCGGGGTCGCAACGAACGGGTCGTTGTTGTTGCCCGACGAGACGACGACCACCACACCGGCCGCCTCGGCGGCGTCGAGCTGGGCGTCGACGACCGGATCGCCGCACGCCGGCCATGGCGCGGTGCAGTCGCGTCCCAGCGAGATGTTGATCACATCGGCCCCGTGGTCGACCGCCCAGTCGATGCCGGCGGCGAGGGTCAGCGACGTGGCCTGTGCGGTGTCGTCGTCGGTGACCTTGATCGGAATCACCGTCGCACCGGGAGCGACCCCGGCCACGCCCTTGCCGTTGTTGGTGCACTGAGCCAGCGTCCCGGTGATGTGGGTGCCGTGCCCGTCGACGTCGACGACCGCGGCCAACCCGGTGAGGCCGGTGAATGCGTTGTAGGGATCGACGAAGGTCCGGCAGGTGAGATCCTCGCCGCCGAGGGCGACACCGGTGTCGACCACGGCGACCGTCACCCCGGAGCCGTCGGCGACGTCCCAGGCATCCGGCCACCCAACGGCGCCGAAGTTCCACTGGAGGTGGTAGAACTGATCGTTCGGTATGCCGTGCAGCTCGTAGACGTGGTTGTAGGCGACGTTCTCGGGGCCGAACGCTCCGGCGAGACGATCGTGGAGCTCGGTCACCGACTCACCGGCCACCGGACGGAACACGGTCCATTCGCGCGCGTCGGCCCGCTGCGGAACGAGGCCGGCGGGGAGCTCGGATCGTCGCACCAGGACCTCGGACGGGACATGTGCGGCGTCGTCCTCGACCTGGCCGGCACCGGCCGGGACGGCGAGCAGAGAAACCACCACCGCAAAGATCACGGAGATCGAAGCCGGCCGCACCGCGACGCTCCTACCCATGGCTACCTAGTTTGGCCGAATGGCGAAAATGCCGGAACGGGTTCGCCATCGCGGCGGCTCGACGACAGCGCCAACCGAGGGTCGACTCCAGCCGGTCGCCGCCGAGTACGGCCCGACGGACACGCTGTAGGCGGGGACGTTGGCCAGGTGCTCGAGATACACGTCGAGACGCCGCTTGCCCGGCCGGTACACCGCCACCGTGTCGTCTCCGTCTCCGTCCCAATCTCCGGTGAGGATC
>CAZCBO010000291.1:3054-3156 GCA_964496825.1 uncultured Acidimicrobiaceae bacterium | reverse complement strand
GAACCATTCAGATACAGCTCAAACCCGTTATCCGCCGACGCCACAATCGAATCGGTGTTGTCGACGGTGACGTTGACCGGTGTGGCGTTGGTCGTATTCGCC
>CAZCBO010000291.1:0-2954 GCA_964496825.1 uncultured Acidimicrobiaceae bacterium | reverse complement strand
GCACCGTCCCCGACACCGTCGCCCCCTCCGCCGGCACCGCGATCACCGCCGACGGCGGCGAATCGGTGTTGTCGACGGTGACGTTGACCGGTGTGGCGTTGGTCGTATTCGCCTCCGAGTCGGTTGCACGCGCCTCGACCTGGGCCGGGCCGTCGGAGCTCAACGTCGTGTCCCACGACCCGTCATAGGAATCCCCGTCCCAAACCGCCGCAGTCCACGTGACGCCGGCATCGACACTCCACTCCACGATCAGCGTCCCCGGAGCATCTTCGGTATCGGAGGCCGCGATCTCGATCGGCACCGTCCCCGACACCGTCGCCCCCTCCGCCGGCACCGCGATCACCGCCGACGGGGCCGTAGCACCGCCCCCCGTCCCGGCGGCTGCGGCCTCGGCGGCCCGGAGGGCGTTGACCAGCGGCTCCGGGATCCCGTCGGGATCAGGGCTGGTTCCGCCCAGCAATTCGCTCATCTCCCACTGACCGTGGCCGGCACAGGTCGGAGCGTTGGCCACCGCGCCGTCGGGGCACTCCCCGGTGGAGCGCAGGATGTCGCGAACCTCGGCAGGGGTGAGGGCGGGATCGGCCGCCAGCACCAGCGCCGCCACCCCGGTCACGTGGGGCGAGGCCATCGAGGTGCCGGAGTTGGTGTCCCAGCCACCGTCGTTGGTCGTCGAGTAGACCCGGACGCCGGGGGCGGCGACGTCGATCACCGACCCGTAGTTGGTGAAGCTTGCCAGCGTGTCGTCGCATTGGTTGAAGATGTCGAACCAGAAATCACAGCCGGCGAAGCTCCGGGCGCCGTCGAGATCGGAGAACGCGGAGACGGCGATGACCTCGGGATAGGCAGCGGGGAAGAAGCTGTTGGCATCGATGGCGTCGTTGCCGGCGGCGGCGATCACGGTCACGTTGCCGGCGACGAGGTTGCAGATCGACTGGTGCATGGCGCTGGACGCACATCCCGAGCCCTCGGAGTGGAGCTCCCCGAGACTCATGTTCACGACGGTCGGCGTGCCGTCCATGGCGAGCGCCATCACGTGATCGAGACCACAGATGATCTCGGCATCGGTACCGAACCCGGTGTCATCGAGGACCTTGACCGCCGCAAGGCTGGCATCGGTGGCCACGCCGACCACCCCCTGCCCGTTGTAGGCCGCCGCTGCCGTGCCGGCGACGTGGGTGCCGTGCCCTTGGCCGTCGTTCGGGTCGCCGGGACCGGTGCAGTTCTTGCCCTCTTCCGGCTCGAGGTTCGGGGCGAGATCGACGTGGGTGGGCATGATGCCGGTGTCGAGAATCGCGATCCGCACCGGGGTGCCGTCGGCCATCCGACCGTCGTGACCGGCGCCGTGGGCGGCCCAGCCGTCGATCCGGAGCACACCGTTGGGCCCGATTTCGGTGGCCTCGAATACCCGAGTGGGCTCGACCCGCAGGACGTTCGGGTTGCGGGCGATGTTCTCCGCAGCCTGGACCGGGCCCCGGAAGGAGAACCCGTTGATCACCAGGTGATAGACGTGCTCGACCACCCCGCCGTGTTGTGCGGCCAACCCGAAGGCGTGCTCGGCGGCCGGTGCGTCCGGATCCAGGGTGACGATCCACGAGTCGTTCGCGCTGCCGTTGTGGTCGCCTGGCGGTACCGCCTCGGCTGGCGGAATGGCGACCATGGTGAGCAGGACGGCCAGAGCGGCCACGGGTATGAGACGGCGGTGCAATGCCCCTCCAGTGCAACGGCGACCCCAGTCTGCTACGACTACGGAGAGTAGTCAATAGGGCGACCGTACCGTGACTAGTCAATCGATGTTCACCATTCGGGTGACTGAAAGTGGTCATGACGGACGGCGACGGTTGGTGGGGCGGGCCGGTTCCGAGGTCGACTTCGGATGCGGCGAACTGTGACGACATCCCACGAGTACCAGATCTAGCTGCCACGCCACTTCGTTGCATCGTGTGCGGAAGCTCGAGGTGAATCCGTCCCCGGTGCTCGCGATGGGTGTCGATGGCGACCACGTCGGTCGCATGGCCAACCGGACAGGCTCGTCTGGGGTGCGTGCTCTTCCACATCCCCAGGCAATCCGGGCGGACTCTTGACAGAATCACGATCCTGACGTACATTGTCACTACCGACCGGTCAGTCGGTCGGTAGGAGCTGAGGCGATGGCACCACGACTGCGCAATCGGCCCGAGGTCACCGAAGCCCGGATCATCGACGCCGCCACGGACCTCTTCCTCGAGAACAACTACGCCGACGTCACCACCGACATGATCGCCAGGGCGGCCGCGGTGACCAAGGGCGGGCTCTACCACCACTTCCCGAGCAAGTCACAGCTCTACGTCTCGATGATGGAGCGTGACCTGGAGCGCAAGCGCGAGCTGTTCGAGCAGGCGGTGCAGATGCCGGGGACCTCGCGGGAGCGTCTCGAGCGGCTGACGCGGGACTTCCTCGAGCTACCCGACGCCGAGCGGCGGCTCACCCGGCTGGTGCGGCGCGACATCAACGCCTTCGTCGGCGAGGAGCGGGACCAGCTGGTCCGTGCCTATCAGCGCGCCCTCCCCGAGCAGATCGAGGCGATCCTCCGCGACGGAATGCGCGACGGCGAGCTGGCACCCGGCGACGCCCGGCTCCTCTCCTGGTCCTTCGTCGCCCTGGTCGAGGTGGTCATCGCCGAGTACGCCGACCGGGTGTTCGACACGATCGAGGAACGCCTCGATCACGTCCTGGATCTCTTCTTCAACGGGGCTTCACAGAAGCCCGTGGAGGTGTTGACATGACACTGACCGCGAGCCGGGTCTTCGATGCGTGGCGCGACCAGACGCTCGACGAGGCGCTGTTCGAATGCCGTGAGCTCGTCGAGTCCTCCGAATTCGAGACGGTCCGCCGGTGGCGCGATGCCGGGGGCAAGGTCGTTGGCCACTTCCAGGTCTACTTCCCCGAGGAGATCGCCCACGCCGCCGGCATGCTCC
>CAZCBO010000290.1:0-3178 GCA_964496825.1 uncultured Acidimicrobiaceae bacterium | reverse complement strand
AGTCGAGGAAGCGAATGCTCAGGGCCGCCGAGTAGGCGGTGATGATGATCAGGGCTTCGATCAGCGCGAGGGAGAAGTCGGCACGTACCGCCGCGGCGGTGCGCGTCACACTCAACCCCCAACCAGTGCCCTCGTCGTCCGACCCGATTTCGGCGGCCCCCACCTTGCCTCCCCCGTTTCTGCGTCACCCCCGCCGGTCAGTCGACGGGCAGGAACGCCACCTTAGTCGAAAACCCACAAATCGAAACCCGATTATGTCGACGCTCGGCGGCCGCCCCGCCACCCTCCGTGCTGTCGGGCCATCCTCCACAGCGCCACAACGCGTGTACGCTTGTCGCCACGTAGCACCTCGCAGACCGCCGGAGGGGGTGGGAGATGGCCGTGGTGAAGCGAGCTCGGGGATGACGTCCAGGCGTCTGCAGAAGATCATCAGGGCGCGATGGTGGGTGCTGGCACTCGCCGCCTTCCTCTCGGTAGCTGCAGCCGTTCTCGTCAACGAGTCGCGCAACAGCGCCATTCCGTCCCACGAAGCAGTGGCGTCGATTTCCTACAACCGGCTGGTCGGCGAGGTTGATGACGCTGCAGCGCGAGATCGACTGGATGCGGCAGAAGCGATCGCCACCAGCGTAAACGGCTCGCAACTCGCCGTCGGAGTCGACCCGCTCTCACCGGGAGCGCGTGCCGAGATCGTCGGCCGCGGGACGGACCTTCGCCTCGACTTCATCGGCCGAGGCGCGTCGCCGGAGCAAGCCACGGCGATTGCCACCGAGATGCGGGACCGATACCTGGCGGTGCAGGAACTCGATTCATCCGCCGAGCTCGAGCAACGAGTCGCAGACGTCGTTGCCGAGCGGAACAAGGTGATCGCCGCGATGCGAGCGATCACGCCGCCACCCGACGCCACCGATATCGAGAAGGCGGCACGCTTGCAGGAGCTCGATGCCGAGGTGGCTGCCTACGCCGCCCTCTATGGGGATCTCACCGCGGAGCTACTCAATCCGAGGGTTCCACCTCGACCCCAGGAGACCATCCTCGAAGCAAGGGATACGACCAGTGAGCGCCTCCGAACTGCTCAAGACGAGTTGGCGGCGCTCCAATACGAGGTCAGTGGTGCAGCGGTCGATAGCGGTGAGCTGGCTGTGCTGCAAGCGCAAGAGGCCCAGCTCCGCGCTGCGCTCGATGCGCTCATCGCCCAGCAGATCATCGATGAGCCGATCGGTGTCTCCAAAGAAGTAACGGTCGAAGAAGCGGCGATTCCTCCGACCCCGCTTCCCGTGGCGGCGATCCTCGGGCTGACGCTCGGGCTCCTCATCGGGCTCGCCGGTCTCGTCATCGTCGATCGGATCCGGCAACCATTGTGGGCTGTTACCGAGCTCGAGCCACGGTATCGCTTGCCGGAGATCGCAGCGCGCCCGCGTAGCTACGGGCAACAGGCAGCCGAGCCCTGGTACGGAACCGCGCCGCAGGGACAGCGCAAGGTGGGAATTCAACAGCTCCGATCCCACGTCGAGGGCATTCCCGGCTTTGGCCGGGGAATCGTGGTCGGGTTGGCTTCTCTCGCCGGAACGTCGCCGAACGTGCACGAACTCGCCGCCGACCTTGCGGCGAGTCTCACCTACTCGGGCAGTTGGACGCTGCTCATCGACGCCGACTATGCGAATCCGTCGGATCTCGTCGAGTTTCGTGCTGCGGGCCTCGAACTGCACGATGTCATCACCGATCCGCAGCGTCAACTCGGTGAAGCTATCGGTCGCCTCGATCGGAGCCGAGACCTGTTGGGCGTCTCGATTCCGAAGCGTGACCCCGACGCCGCCGACACCCTGGCGTTGCCCGCCTTCGCGACCGTGCTGGACATCGCCCAGGACATGCACGACGTGGTGATCGTCGCCTGCCCGCCAACGGACTCGGCGAGCTACCATGTCCTCTCTCAGCGCCTCGACGCCATGATCCTGGTCGCTGTTGCAGGGGACCTGGCGCCCTCCGATGTCGTCAATGCTCTCCACACGCTGGGGGACCGACGCGCCGCGCCCGTCGGCGTTGTTCTCGTTCAGCCAAGAGTGGGACCGATCAGCCTCATCATGCGTGGGCTCGAAGATTCGGCCTCGTTGTCCAGGCAGGAGCCCTACGTCGAGCCCGAGTGGGGATGGTCGACCTCGCAAGCTCCGAGAAGCTCACCGTCGGATGCGACGGTCACGCCTTTGTCCGAGGTGTCGCGAGACCGGCAAGGCATCGATCAGCCCGCTTCGGATACTGAAATCGCGAAGCCCGGCACCAAGACCGCACGCATCACGAGGCGGGCGACGGCTGCAAAGGAAACCAGCACACCGCCTCAGGAGCAACCGTCGGTCGCATCATCGCCATGGTCGTTCCGCCAGGAACGTGATGACGTGTCCGGCGACAGTGGAAGTGGCCAGAAGTCCAGCTAGAAGAGCGCTGAAGGCGGCGCTTGCTGTCCCCGAACTCCGGGCGCCGCGACGGCCAGGCCCCCGGCTGCTGATTTACCATCAGGTCGGCACCGACCTCGGACGCGAGATGGAGGTGGCGAGCGCGACGTTCGCCAGGCAAATCGAGGTCCTGTTGTCGGAGGGGTCGGTCGTCTCGCTGGAGCGAGCGGTCTCATCAATCGGGTTACCGGGAGACGACCGGCTGTTCGTCCTCACCTTCGACGACGGCTACGCCGACATCTACGAGAACGCCTTCCCGCTTCTCGTCGAGCGAGGCATTCGCTTCACCATCTACGTGACGACCCTACCCATCGAGGATCCGTCGGTGGCGCCGCCCGGGGTGCGACCGCTGACATGGACGCATCTCGAGGAGATGCTGGCGTCGGGGTTGGCCACGATTGGTGCACACACCCATAGCCATCCCGATCTGCGCTTCCTCGACACCGCGGCAGTTGCGTCCGAACTCGATGAATCGAATAGCCGAATTCGCCAGCACCTCGGGGTCGAGCCGCAGCACTTCGCCTACCCCTGGGGGTGGTGGTCGGCGACGGCGGAGCCGGAGGTCCGAAAGCGATACGCCACCGCAGCGCTCGGAGAGGGTCCGGCGAACACCAACGGCACCGATCCGCACCGCCTTCACCGAATCGCCGTGCAGAAGAGTGATGGTCTGCGGTTCTTCGCCCGGAAGATCAACACCGGCCTCGTCCTGGAGGAACGGCTCAGACGCCTGGTCC
>CAZCBO010000289.1:0-3189 GCA_964496825.1 uncultured Acidimicrobiaceae bacterium | reverse complement strand
GTGGATCTGGTCCTCGGCCCATACGGGACCGGCAACATCACGGCGGCGATGGCGGTCGCCGAGCGCTACGGGTACGTGTTTCCGCATCACACCGCCAGCCTGACCTACGCCTACACCTACCCCTGCCAGTTCAGCTCGTGGTCGACCGGCCTCCACCCGAACATCACCAACCCCAACCTGATCTACGACGCCATCGAGAGCAGTGGCAACACTCCGGAGACGATCGGCTTCGTGATCAACGAGTTCCCGGGGACGATGTTCATCGCCTACGGCCAGGACGGAACCGACGAGGGCGGTGCGGTGGCCGAAGCGGAGAAGCGCGGCTACGACGTGGTGCTCGACATCAACTTCCCCACCGCAATCACGGACTGGGCTCCGATCGCAGCACAGGTGGCCGATGCCGATCCCGACTTCCTCTACATCGGAGGCCTGGGCGTCAATGCCTCTGACCTGATCACGGCGATGAACGCCATCGACTACTCGCCACCCGGCATGTTCACCCAGTGGGACGCACCGGGCCCGTTGCTCGGAACCGAAGGCTCCGACGGCATCATGTCGGTGACCATCTTCGAGGAGCACCCGCCGTTCACCGACGATCCGGAAGCGGTGGAAGTCGCCGCCGATATCGATGCCGCTCTCGCCGACGCCGGCATTCCGTACACCAAGGTGGAGACGCAGGCTGCGGCCTCGTGGACGGCTTGGGAGTACCTGCAGCAGGCGGCCGAGGGAGCCGGCAGTCTCGACCAGCAGGCGATGTGCGACTGGCTGGTCGAGAACGGGGCGCAGACCCTGTTCCACGGTGACATCGAGTTCTACCCCGATCAGCAGAACTACTTCGTCGATCTGTCCAAGGTGAAGCAGATCCAGGACGACGACTGGTTCGTGGTATACCCGGAGTAGTTCGCCGCACCTGATCGTTCGGTCGTCTACCCGAGCGGCTGAGTGTCGAGGGGCCGGCCGCCTCGGGGTGGCCGGCCCCCGGTAGAGTCGGCCGGACCCGGAACCGAGGAATAGGCGAAGCGTGGACCTACTTGCCCAGGGAATAGTCACGGGCGTGCTCATCGGCGGTCTGTATGCGCTGATGTCCCTGGGAATATCGCTCTCGTGGGGCGCCCTCAAGATCATCAATCTGGCCCACTTCTCGTTCATCCTGCTCAGCGCCTACGTCGTCTATCAGCTGACGGTGAGTCTGGAGTTGGATCCGCTGCTGATGACGGTGGTGGTCGTGCCGCTCTTCTTCGTCATCGGCGCGCTCATGCAGATGTTCTTCCATCGGGCCAAGGTGGACGAGTTCAAGTCCCTGATCATCACCTTTGGCGTCTTCATCATCCTCGAGAGCGTCATGCGGTCCGTCTGGAGCGCCGATTTCCGGAGGATCGGCTCGGACCTGAACCAATACTCGAGCGAATCGATCTTCCTCGGTGACATCGCTCTCCCGCTCCCCACGCTCCTCGCCTTCATCGCCGCGGTGGCCATCGCCGTGGTGATGTCCTTCGTCCTGAGCCGCACCTACTTCGGCAAGGCGGTGAGAGCCGTGGCACAGGACGCGGACATGGCCAGGGCGTTCGGCGTCGACACGAACCGGGTCGCCGTCCTGCTCTCGGGGCTCTCTGGTGCCTTCTCGGCGTTGGCCGGCGTCTTCATCGCGCTCGGGCAGAGCATCTACCCGGGTCTGGCCGTCAGTTGGTTCGGTGTCGTCTTCGCCGTCGTGATCCTGGGCGGCCTGGGCAACACCGTTGGGGCGCTCACCGCCGGTGTGATCGTGGGCGTGGTGGCCGGCGCCGCCGCGGTCATCTGGGGACCGCTGGCCGCACCGCTGGTCACGTTCATCATCCTGATCGTGGCCCTGTTGTTCCGCCCGCAGGGTCTCCTCACCTCGCGGACCGTTGCGTGAGTTCGAGGCTCAAGGTCCTCATCGGTTTTGCCATCACCGGGGTCGTGTTGTTCTTCGTCCCGGCGCTCCAAGAGTCGTTCGACCTGCCCCGCTTCTACGTCATCTTCCTGTTCACGGTGTTCTTCTGGATCGCCCAGGCGTCGAGTTGGAACGTCCTCACCGGGTTCTCGGGGTACTTCAGCTTCGGCCAGGGCGCGTGGTACGGCATCGGTGTCTACACGGTGGCCGTCCTGGTGGGAAAGCACGGATGGTCGTTCGCGGCGGCGGTGCCCCTGGGCGGCCTGGCGGCGTTGCTCGCCGGCCTGGCCCTGGGGTTGGTGGTCTTTCGGGTGCGTCGGCTCAGCGGCGAGATCTTTGCGCTCACCACCCTGGCGGTTGCCTTCGTGCTCGCGTCCCTGGCCCGGATAACGACCGCCATCGACGGGGGGACCGGCGTGTTCATGACCGGGACTCCGATCCCCGAGTTCCTCGGCGATTTCACGACCGCCATGTACCGCATGACCCTCGTCGTCATGCTCATCACGGTCCTCGCCGCCTATCTGGTCTACGACTCCAGGTTGGGCTGGGGGCTCTTCTCCATCCGTGACGACGAGCCGGTCGCCGCCGGTCTCGGCGTCCCGGTGTTTCGATACAAGATGACTGCGCTGGGCATCAATGCCTTCTTCGCCGGCCTCATCGGTGGCATCTGGTCGCTGCAGATCGGCTTCGTCACCATCGACGACGTCTTCAGCATCAGGGTGCCTCTGTTCGTCATCCTCATGAGCGTCCTCGGCGGGCTCACCCATTGGATGGGACCGGTGGTGGGATCCGTGATCATCTACACGTTCTCCGACCGGCTCAACAGCGCCGGCCTCACCGACGTCAACCAGATCATCGTGGGCAGCCTCCTGGTGATCCTGGCGCTCGCCGTTCGCGAGGGGATCTACCTGAGGATGCGGGAGCGCTGGGTCACGACGTTGGTCTCGTTTGGTGGCACGATGGCAGTGCTCACCATCTTCGACTTCACGGCGTCATTGATCACGGACTTCGCCATCGCGATGCTCGTCACCGTCCTCTTGCTGCTCATCCCGAGCCAGCTGTGGGACCGGCTCACGGGCAGATCCCGCGACTCGGGCGCGCCCCCGGCCGAACCGGCGGAACCGCTGGCGGAGGTCGACCGATGAGCATGCTCGATGTTCGAGAAGTCAGGAAGCACTTCGGCGGCGTGGTCGCGTTGGACGGCGTGAGCCTGGAAGTGGATGAGGGTGAGATCCTCGGTCTGGTGGGCCCGAATGGATCGGGGAAGTCGACGCTGA
>CAZCBO010000288.1:0-3205 GCA_964496825.1 uncultured Acidimicrobiaceae bacterium | reverse complement strand
GGCATCGGTGACACGATCCGCTTCTCGCTCACCGCCGATCCGGTCGAGGAGGCCAAGGCGGGTCGACAGCTGCTCGAGTACCTCGGGCTGCGCGAACGGACCACGCTCGATCTGATCGCCTGCCCGTCCTGCGGACGGGCCGAGGTCGACGTGATCGCAGTCGCCGAACAGGCTCGCACCGCCCTCGAAGACGCCGATCTCCCGATCCAGATCGCGGTGATGGGGTGCGTGGTCAATGGACCCGGTGAAGCGCGGGAGGCCGACATCGGCATCGCCGCGGGCAGGGGCAAGGGCCACCTGTTCATCAAGGGTCAGGTGGTGCGGGTCGTGCCCGAAGACGAGATGGTGGAGGCGCTCATCGAGGAAGCCGAGAAGCTGGTCGCCGAAGGCGTCGACGCCAGGCTGGCGGCCGCCGACGATGATGCGGGTCGGGTCGCCGAGGAGACGAGGATCGAGCTGCTCGGCATCCAGGGGGACGCCAACGACACGGCGGCGAGGCGGGCCGCCGTCGCCGAGGTCGCCGCAGGGGACGACTGACGCTGCGAGCCCACAGAGTGGGGACGGGCCTATCCTCGCCCGGACCTCGAGACTTCCGGAGTGATCCGTGCGCTGGTCCCAGGCCTTCATTCCCACCCTCAGGGATGACCCGGCCGATGCCGAGGCGGTCAGCCATCGGTTGCTCGTCCGCGCCGGCTACATCCGTCAGCTCATGGCAGGCCACTACTCGGTCCTGCCCCTCGGGTTCCGCGTCCGCACCAAGATCATGCAGATCATCCGCGAGGAGATCGACGCGATCGGAGGCCAGGAGCTCCTGCTTCCCTCACTGCATCCGCGGGAGCTGTGGGATCAGACCGGGCGAACCGAAGCGATGGCCGACATTCTCTACCAGCTCAACGATGGGCGCGGGGCCGACCTGGTGCTCGGGCCGACCCACGAGGAGATCTTCGCCTCGATCGCCAGGGAGCTCTCCTCGTACAGAGAGCTGCCGCAGCTGTGGTACCAGATCGCGACGAAGTTCCGGGACGAGCCGCGCCCGAAGTCGGGTCTCCTGCGGGTCCGAGAGTTCACGATGAAGGACTCGTACAGCTTCGACGTCGACGAAGCCGGGCTCGACGAGCAGTTCGACAACCACCACCGTGCCTACAGCCGGATCTTCGAGCGGCTCGGCCTTCCCGCGGTTCCGGTTCAGGCGTCGTCTGGGGCGATGGGCGGCACCGAGTCGATCGAGTTCATCGTCCCATCCCCCTCGGGGGAGGACGACATCGCCCACTGCCCGAACTGCGGCTATGCCGCCAATGTCGAGCGGGCGACGTCGGCCCTGGCGGAGGTTGTCGACGAGCCGGGGCCCGACCAGCCCGAGCCCTTCCCCACACCGGGGGTACGCACCATCGAGGACCTCGTCGAGTTCGACGGAGGTGCCCCGGCCGACCGGCAGATCAAGTCGCTGGTGCAGTTCCTGGACGGGACACCGACGCTGGTGCTGCTACGCGGCGACCACGAGTTGCAGGAGCAGAAGCTCCTCGACGGTACCGGCGCCCTGGAGAGCCGACCCGCCCATCCCGAGGAGATCAGGGAGCTGCTCGGCGCCGATGCCGGAAGCCTCGGTGCGGTCGGGGTCGATCACCTCAGGATCCTCGCCGACAACGCCCTGCGGGGCCGCTCCAACATGGTCACCGGAGCGAACCTCGACGACCACCATCTCCGCGGCGTCGACGTCGAGCGGGACATCGGCGTCGACGCGTGGCTCGACCTGCGCGCCGCCGCAGCGGGCGACCCCTGTCCCGAGTGCGGTGAGCCGCTCGAGGTGTTCCGCGGCATCGAGGTCGGCCACATCTTCAAGCAGGGCACCAAGTACGCCGAGGCGCTGGGTGCCTCGGTCCAGGATGCCGAGGGCGAGAGCGTCGACCTGGTGATGGGGGCCTACGGCATCGGGGTCGAACGCAACATGGCGGCGGTCGTCGAGGCCCACCACGACGAGCTCGGCATCATCTGGCCGGTGGCCGTCGCGCCCTACGAGGTGGTGGTCACCGTGGTCAAGATGGACGACGAGGCCACCGTCGGCACCGCAGAGACGCTCTACCGGGAGCTCACCGAGGCGGGCATCGACGTGATCATCGACGACCGTGACGAACGGCCAGGGGTGAAGTTCGCCGACGCCGAGCTGATCGGGGTCCCGTATCGCCTCACCGTCGGCCCCAAGGGGCTCGCCGCCGGAGTCGTCGAGCTCACCGAGCGCCGCATCGGCGAAGCCGAACCGATCCCGGCTGCGGACGCGGCCCCAACGGTGATCGACCGGGTGCTGGCGGCACGGGCGGCGTCGCAGCTGCCGGCATAGCCGGCGTTCCTAGAGCTGCTGGTCGCCCGCTGGCGTCTCGGGCGCAGCCCGGGAGAGCCGAGACCCGACCACCCCGTAGAAGAGTCCGCCCCCCCTCGGTTGCCTCGTTGTCCACGATGATCCCCGCCGTGGTGAGCAGGAAGAGGCTGGGGAGCGCTCCGATCAGACCGCCGAGGAGAGCGCCTGCCACTGCTTACGCATGACCCTCCTCCGTCGTTGCCGGGTTCGCGCCCCCGGCATCGATCGTCGAGAGGCTTCCGGCCGGTTCTCCCGGCGACACCAGCGGTTCCGGTTTCCCTTGATATACTTCCGAGGCAACCGAATGTTCGCGTTCGAGGTGGGCCCCTGCCCGCCTCGTTGTGTGATGTCAGCAGGGAGAAACGGTGAGCGACCTGACCGAGCAGATCTGGGGGCTGGTTGAGCCCTACCTCGCCGCCGAGGGCGTGGAGCTGGACGATGTCGAGCTGCACGGCGGCGGCAAGCTGCTGCGCGTCGTCGTCGAGGCCGACGAGCCGCTCGGAGTCGACCGCATCGCCGCGCTCTCCCGCGGGGTCGGACGCCTCATCGATGAGGCAGATCCGATCGCCGGCTCCTACACCCTCGAGGTGACGTCGCCGGGACTGGAACGCAAGCTGAGCCGACCAGCCCAATACGAGAAGTCGATCGGCCGCGAGGTCGCGGTCAAGACGTATGCACCGATCGACGGGGAGAAGCATCACAAGGGACGGCTGGTGTCGGCCGGCGGCGATGGGATCGTCGTCGACATCGGGGGCGCCGAGCGCAGCATCGCATACGGGGACGTGGCAACCGCACGAACCGTGTTCGTGTGGGAGAAGGGCGAGAAACCCGGAAAGACCGCGTAGGGAAGGC
>CAZCBO010000287.1:0-3252 GCA_964496825.1 uncultured Acidimicrobiaceae bacterium | reverse complement strand
TGCGGGGTTTGGTTCCGTAGCGTTGTGGGGATCCTGGTGGGTGTGGCTCTCGAGGTGCCTGCCACCTTCGGGTTGGCTTTCGAACGAGCTGCCAGCCTGCCGGGGTCCTCTGCTGGCGGTGTGGCTGGAAACAGGCGTAGCACCGTTATCCGTATCAGGAGTGCCCACCGTCAGACCACCGATCCCCGAGACACGAGGAGGTGTGTGATGTCGGTGATGATCGGAATCGACCCTCATAAAGGGTCCCATGCCGCAGCGGCGGTCGACGAGACCGAGATGGCCCTCGCCGAAGTGCAGGTTCGAGCGACGCGGCGCCAAACCATTGAGCTCCTGGCGTGGGCGGAACGGTTCCCGGCCCGGTGCTGGGCGATCGAGTCCGCCAACGGGCACGGCTATCTGCTGGCCCAACAGCTGGTCGCCGCCGGAGAACACGTGATGGATGTGCCCTCGGCGCAGGCGGCTCGGGTCCGGGTCCTCGACTCGAGGAGGTCACAGAAGAACGACCCGAACGATGCCCGTTCGGTGGCGATCGTGGCGTTGCGACAACCCGGGCTGCGGATAGTCGCTGCGGAGGATCACGTGGCGGTGCTGCGCATGCTCGCCAAACGACACAAGCAGCTGGCCTCGTTGAAGACCCAAGCCGCCGCCCGGCTCCATGCCACTCTGGCTGCGTTGATCCCGGGCGGGATGGGCAAAGAGATGGTGGTACGGGACGCCTCGGAGCTGCTGCGCCGCATCCGACCCTCCTCGATGGTGGAGAAGGAACGGAAACGGCTCGCCCACCAGCATCTCGCCGATCTGCGCCGCCTGGACAACGAGATCAAAGCATCACGAGCTCGACTCGCCACCGCAGTCGAGGCCGCCGGCACCACCCTCACCGACATCTACGGGGTCGGACCGGTCGTGGCTGGGCTGTTGATCGGCTACACCGGAGACGTGTCGCAGTTCCCCACCCGGCATCACTACGCCACCTCCAACGGCACCGCCCCCATCGATGCTTCGTCGGGGAAGAACCAGCGGCATCGACTCAACCCGCGGGGGAACCGGATGTTGAACCACGCCATCCACCTGATTGCGATCACCCAGCTCCGCTACCCCGACACCGACGGACGGGTCTTCTATGAGCGGAAGCTGGCCGAAGGCAAAACCCGAAAGGAAGCGATCCGGTCGTTGAAGCGGCACCTCTCCGACGCCGTCTACCGCCACCTCGTCGCCGACCAGCAGAACAGGTAAGGCCCGGGGGGCACTCAGGGGCGCCTCTGAAACCTGCGCGGCCGCTACCACACCCTGATCAAGCGGCTCTTCGGTGCAGCCACCCCGGGCCACCCCCAACCCTACGCCACCAACCCCACCACGGCATCAGTCGAGGTCAAACCAGCGCGCCCACGAACCTACTTGACAACCAAACAGGCATCGATCGGTGCAGTTGAGGGTTGTGGACGTTATGGCGCAGACTGGGTGATCGGTGCGCGCCACGGGCTAGCCCTGCTGATGTCTTGGAGGGTGGGGCAGGGGTCGATGTGGCAGGTGGCGCATTCGCCGGGGTGGAACTTCTGGTAAGCCGGTCGACGGCTTGGCGACGACGATGGCGATCGACACCTCGAGGTGGCGGCTCCCGCTCTTGTGACGCCAGCTGACAACATGGGCCAACGGCGCCGCCAAGAACCGGTCTTCGGGCGACTCCAGCGTGAGTCTTGCCCGGTTTTGGATCTGCTTTGACCACCCGCAGAGCCAGGCAGCGCCTTGTGTGTCGAGTTTCATTGGCCCGGTTGGGGATGTTGCCAGGGATCGAAGGGCCAGGGTTCGCCGTATGCGTCCTCGCCGAATTCGTCGATAGGTGTGTACGAGTCGGCGAAGAAGCTTCCGATGAATCCCCGATAGTGGTCGCCTGCCTCGGCGGTGAAGAGAGGAAGGGGAGTGTCTTCGTCGTCGCATACCGCGCCGCTGGTCCACCATGAGCACGGTGCCCACCACTCCACCCAGAACCGGTAGTTCCCTGGAGGGAGCCCGTCGGGAAACTCGAAGACGAACTCGTCGCAGGGAAGTGGCTCCGTCTGGTTGCGGTAGCCGGGACCGCAGCGATCGCTGGTGACGCGCACCAGATAGTCGGGCATGAAACGGTACGACTTGGTGAGTTCGAATGCGCCATCGGGGAGCGGCGGGCCGTCGACACGGGTGATATAGATCCTGACTTCGAAGTCGGGCGGAAACGCCGAACCGACTGGTATGTCCGATGCGTTTACGAATCCGTGGCGGATGTGAAACGGTTCACCCGCGAGCCAAGCGACCGTGCTCACTGGCTGGGTGGGATGCAGCAGAACCGGAGACGGCAGGCAGTAGGGATCGTCATTGGGGAGCGACAGCGCTTGCTGCGCCGCGTTACAGGAGACGTGGAGGAAAGCGAGGCGTGGTGTTGCCGGGGGTGCTGCTGCGACCGGGAGCGGAATGTGACGGGTGTCGGCGCGGATGAAGTCGCCACCGGCGGGTGCAGCCGGGCTGGACTGACGAGCCGTGTTGAGAAGGACGACCCGGGCGAACTCGGTGGCGGCTTCCTCGCTCTCGCGGGCCGCCTGTTCGTTGTGTTGGGCGGTCTGGCGTTGACTGTTGGCGTAGAGAGCGGCAGCGGCGGTGAGGGAGGTGAGGAGGAGGAGCGCGCTCACGCCGATCCACGCGGTTCGGATCGTCCGGCGATGCTGCCGGACTTCTTCTGATTCGAGCTCCTCTTTGGGGAGCCTGCGGATGGGGGCGGCGATGTCGGCTAACGCCGCGGAGAACCGCGGGTTCTTCAAATCGAGCTGCTCCTCTGAGCGGGCGAAGCGCAGATCCACCCACCGCGGCTCATCAGAGAACACCCCATGGAGCGCCGGTGGGACCGCATCCCCAGCAAC
Source organism: uncultured Acidimicrobiaceae bacterium (assembly GCA_964496825.1). Taxonomy (GTDB): domain Bacteria; phylum Actinomycetota; class Acidimicrobiia; order Spongiisociales; family UBA5794; genus JACZST01. The sequence continues at coordinate 364 of CAZCBO010000287.1, read as the reverse complement.
GTCCCCGTCGGTCCATCCGAACTCGCCGTCGGTGACCACCGGGATGATCCGCTCCGGGTCCCTCCCTTCCAACCAGTACTCGACTTCCCGGTTTACCCACTCCGATGCGGCAGCCTCCGGGGAGAGGAGGAGGACGAACCAGGCGGAGTCGTCGAGCGCATTCGTGATCGACCCCCACAGGTGCGGGTTCGCCGCCAACGACGCCTCATCCCGGAACACATGCAGTGCCCGGCGCCGCCACCACGGTTTGGCGAACCGCTGCAACCCCACCTGCAGCCTGGGCGCCAACAGGTCGTCGGCGGCGTGGGAGTAGGAGAGGAAAGCGTCAAAGGTGGGTTCCCCCGCCTCGCCCCCCACCGCGGTT
>CAZCBO010000286.1:0-3263 GCA_964496825.1 uncultured Acidimicrobiaceae bacterium | reverse complement strand
AGAATCCAGGCCAGCTGTCTCCCAGGGCACGCCCGCCGTCAAGGCGACGCCGATGATCCGCAAGCTGGCCCGTGACCACGGCGTCGATCTCGCCGCCATCACCGGCACCGGCGGGAGCGGCGCCATCACTCGGGCCGACGTGATCGCCGCCGCGGGAGAAGCCACCCCGGTCGCCGACACCCGGGAAGAGCGCGTCCCGATGTCGCGGATGCGGCGCACCATCGCCGACAACCTCACCCGGTCCTGGCGGGAGATCCCCCACGTCACGGTCTCGGCGAGCGCCGATGCCACCCGGCTCCTCGCGACCCACCGGGCCCTCAAACAGGACGGTCCCTTTCCCCTCGAGGCGCTGATCGCCAGGGCGGTGCTGCCGCTGCTCGTCGAGTTCCCCGAGTTCAACGCGACGCTCGACGGTGACGACGTAATACTGAAGAAGCACTACGACCTCGGCTTCGCCGTCCACACCGACGAGGGTCTGCTCGTCGTCGTCACCCGGGACAGTGATCAGCGGTCGACCGCCGACCTCGCCGCCGAGATCGTCGAGCTCGCCGACACCGCAAAGGCCCGTAAGCTCCGACCCGAGGACGTCGCCGGACAGACCTTCACCGTCTCCAACGTCGGTGCGCTCGGCGCCGGGGGCGGCACCCCGATCATCCCCTGGGGGACGACGGCGATCGTGTCGATCGGCAGGGCCAAGGATTCACCCATCGTTCGCGGCGGGGAGCTCGCCGTGGCACCGGTAGCGCCGATCAACCTCTCCTACGACCACCGCCTCATCGATGGGGCGCTCGGACAACAGTTCCTCGCCGGGCTCGTCGACAACCTGGAGCGGATCGACGAGCTGCTCTGAGCTCGTGCCGTAGTCCCCTAGACCGCTCCCGGGCGCTGTAGTGTTCTGGGACCGGAAGCCAGCATGGATACGGTCGAGGCCCGGGTCACCGCATCGCCGTCGGGGGAAACGGTCTACGACGCCTTCATCTCCTACGCCCACGACTCCGATCAGCTCCTCGCGGCGAGACTGCAAGCTGGTGTCCAGCGCTTCGCCAAGCCCTGGTGGCGGCGCCAGGCGGTCCGAATCTTCCGCGATGAGTCATCGCTGAGCGCCAACCCGCATCTGTGGGGTTCGATCACCGACGCCATGGACGACTCGGCGTGGTTCGTGTTGCTGCTCTCCCCCGCCGCCGCGGCGTCGGCGTGGGTGAACAGGGAGGTCGCATACTGGCTGGAGCACAAGGATCCCGGTCGCATCATTCCGGTCGTCAGCCAGGGCGACTTCACCTGGACCGACGGCAGCATCGGCTCCGATGCCACCCCGCCCGCCCTGGCCGGGGCGTTCGCCGACGAGCCCCGATGGGTCGACCTCCGGTCCGTCGGGCAACTCGATCTGCGCAACGCCCGGTTTCGGGACGCGGTGGCCGACGTCGCCTCGGCGCTCCGGGGTGTGCCCAAGGACGAGCTCGAATCCGAGGAGATCCGCCAGCACCGGCGAACGATCCGCACGATCCTCGCGGCTGCAGTCGTCCTCTTGGCGCTGGCCGTCGCAGCCGTAGCGGCCGCCTTCTATGCCGTCGATCAGCGCAACGATGCCGCCGCCTTTGCCGAGCACTTGCTCGACTTCACCCGCCAGATCGAGAGCTCGGACGCCTCCCCCGCCGGCACCGTCTTCGAGCACGCCGACGTGCGGACCATCCCCCTGCCGGTCGCCGAGTCGCCCCCCGGCACGCCGCGCCTCGACTTCCTGAACGAGAAGTGCCAGCCGCCGGTGGCCTGCTTCCGGACCGCGGTGATGGAGCATCCAGACGAACCGGTTTCCGCAGTCGCCTGGTTGGCCGGCGAGCCCTTCCACATCCGACACGGCTTCGTCAACACCTCGGAAGCGCCGCTGCTCACCGACTCGCCCCGGCCCGACTACGACGTGGAGGTGTTCGTAACGAGACTCGACGGTCCGCCGACCGACGACGGGAGCTTCGCGATCGGCGTCCCCTACCGGTTCACCAGCGACTACCTCGTCCGTGAGGAAGCCGCCCGGTGCGGGCCCTGGTATCGCACGCAGACCGGGCCGCAGCCCTGTGACCGGTTCGTCCACGAGTTTCCCAACGGGCTGCCCGCCGGACTGTACGACTTCTGGATCGAGTGGCGCGCCCCGTGTGAAGCGTGGACCACCACGAGACTATGTCGAACCCCGGAGGAGGTCCTCACCCTCTTCGCCTCATCGGTCCGGATGATGTTCGCCTCGGAGGGGTTCCACGACAGCGACGTCTCCTGGCTCTACGGCGTCCCGTGGCCGTTCGACCCGTGGACCTCGGAAGCGCCGTGGCGCCCCTTCTGACCCCTACCTGGGCTGAAACGCCACCATCGGCAGCCGCTCCATGGCCGCGACCCAGGGCTCGGTGCTGGCGTTGGCTACCGCACCCGACAGCTCGAAGAGCGCCGCCGCCGCCTTGGGGTGGCCCTTCTCGTACACCTTCATCACCACCACCGCCTCGTCGACGGGGACCATCCGCTGCCTGACCCGCTGCCGCCTGCTCCCGATGTACACCGCCTCGGCCGGGTACTTCCGGATGTTCCGGTACCAGTCAGATCGCTCCCCCCGTGCCGACACCACGTAGAACTCGTTCGATCCCCGATCGCGGTAGAGCACCTCGACCGGGGTCAAGTACCGCTTGGCGGTCTTTCTGCCTTCGTGCTCGATGCAGATGAGCTTCTTGCGAAACAGGAACCCGAACCGCCACTGGAACACGTGGCTGGGTGATCCGAGGAGCCATTTGCGCAGCCTTCCCCGACGGCGCTTCACCACTGTCATAGGAGGCTATCGGAGCGGAGGTCAGCCGTCTTGATGGTCCAACGCGTCGATTCCTTCGAGGTAGGCCTCGATCGGCGGACAGGCACAGATGATGTTCCGATCGCCGTAGGCATTGTCGATCCGGCTCACCGGCACCCAGTACTTGTCGCGGCGCAATCCGGCCACCGGATAGGCGGCGAGCTCTCGCGAGTAGACCCGGCCCCACTCGTCGGCAACGACGTTCTCCGCCGGGTGCGGGGCATGGGCCAGCACCGAGTCGGCATGGGTGATCTCGCCGGCGGCGATGGCATCGATCTCGCCCCTGATGGCGATCATCGCGTCGCAGAACCGATCGAGCTCGTACTTGGACTCGGACTCGGTGGGCTCGATCATCAGCGTCCCCGCCACCGGGAACGACATCGTCGGGGCGTGGAACCCGTAGTCGACAAGCCGTTTGGCGATGTCCTCGTTGGTGACGTCG
>CAZCBO010000285.1:0-3271 GCA_964496825.1 uncultured Acidimicrobiaceae bacterium | reverse complement strand
AGATCGCGGGCGACAGGCCCTCGATGAAGTCGACGTCCGGCTTGTCCATCTGCCCCAGGAACTGGCGGGCGTAGGCGGAGAGGCTCTCGACGTAGCGACGCTGACCCTCGGCGTAGATGGTGTCGAAGGCGAGCGACGACTTCCCCGATCCCGAGAGCCCGGTGAACACGATCAGCCTGCCCCGCGGCAGCTCGAGGTGGAGATCCCTCAGATTGTGCTCACGCGCACCGCTGATGAGGATCGTGTCCGTACCGTCCACCGCTACCGCCTTGTCGCCTCCGGGGCCAGCACCCCGCTGGTGAGCGAGTGTACCGACGCCGTGTGACGAATCACACCGGTGTAACGCCTCCCTCATCCGTTGCGCCTGAGTAGGTGAAGACCGCCCAGACGAGTGTGGCCACGAGCAGCAGGAAGAGCGGGCTCCAGTCGAGCCACGCCCCCGCCAGCTGGGAATACGAGAGCGCGATGAATGCGCTCACCGCCGCCGGGGGGTTCGAGAGCCGGCGGTCCAGCGCGACGCCGAAGGCGAGGAGGGCCAGGGCAGCGTCGTAGTACAGGGCCGATGGGGCGACGATGACGATCACCGGCGCCGCGATCGCAACCGCCACGGGAGCGATGCCGCGACGCCACCAGGCGACTGCGGCGACGAATCCCACCACCCCTGCGACCAGAACGGCCAGCAGCGTCGACGCCGGGGCGTCGAGGAGGTTGTCGAACCAGCCGAAGGCGGAGACCATGAGGTGACCGTTGACCTCGACGTTGAGCTCGTTGAACGCCGATACCTGATCGACCCAGGTCCCGACCCAGTCCCAGCCCAGGAGGGCGGTGCCGGCGAGATAGAGCGCCCCTGCGCCGGCCGCCCACCAGGCCACGATCCGCCACCGTCTGGCGACGAGGACGAGCAGGAGCACGACCAGGCCGAACTGGGGCTTGTAGAGGAGCCCGGCGAGTGCCAGCCCGGCGGCAACATCGTTCCCGTCGGCGGCGAAGCGCCAGACGGCCACGATCAGCAGCAGCGTCAGGGCGGTGTTCTGGCCCCCGAGCACCGAACGAATCATCGGATACGCGGCCAGCAACCCTGCCATCACCGCAAGCCGACGATCGCCCGTGCCGAGCAGCCGCGGCAGCAGCGGCGTGGCCGTCCAAACGGCCAGCCACAACGCACCGAGGAGCAAGAGCGAGTGAAGCAGGAACGCCGCCCGGAAGGGCAGCAAGGAGAGGGCAGCGTAGGGGTAGGCGTAGTACGGCGGATAGGAGAAGTAGAGGAAACCCGTCTCCTCACCGAAGAGGCCCTCCTGGACCTCGACTTGGAGTTGGGCGTCGTATAGCCGCTCCGCCTCCCCGTCGGCGACGATCGAGCCCGCTGCGTAGAACGAAGGGAAGTCACCCCCGAGCCGTCCGGTGGCGGTGCCGACACCGTCGCCGAGGACCGTGCCCGCCACCAGCACGACGAGGACCGCTCCGAGAAAGGCCCGGGGGTACATCCGCAGCCGGAACGACGCCGACGCGCTCGAGGTCGTCATCGTGCGCACCGTACCTATTCGGAGCGGTGCGGAGGGGGGTTTAGCAAGCGGCTCGCAGCAAGCGGGCGTCGTGTCTGCCGGCGGAACGAGAAGCAACTCAGGCTCTCAGCGGGCCGCCTCCGCCAGATCCCGAAGCTCGCGCTTGAGGTCGTTGACCTCGTCCCTGAGCCTGGCCGCATACTCGAACCGCAGCTCGCCTGCGGCCTCGTGCATCTCCTCCTCGAGGCTCTGGATCAGCCTTCGCAGATCGGGTTCGGTGAGGTCCAGCGGCTCCTTCCTCCTCAGCTCGCGCGCCCTGCGGTCGCCCGCGGGAGCCTCGCTGCTCTGGATCAGTTCGAGGATGTCGGACACCTTCTTCCTGATCGTCTGCGGATCGATGCCGTGTTCCTCGTTGAAGACGAGCTGTCTCGCCCGGCGCCGGTTGGTCTCATCGAGCGCCCTGCGCATCGAGTCCGTCACCTCATCCGCATACATCACCACCGCACCGTCGACGTTCCTGGCGGCGCGCCCGATCGTCTGCACCAGGCTCGTCTCGGAGCGGAGGAACCCCTCCTTGTCGGCGTCGAGGATCGCCACCAGCGACACCTCGGGGAGATCGAGGCCCTCGCGCAGGAGGTTGATGCCGACCAGAACGTCGTACTCCCCCGTGCGCAGATCGCGCAGGATCTGGACCCGCTCCAGCGTGTCGATCTCACTGTGCAGATAGCGAGCCCGCACCCCCATCTCGAGGAGGTAGTCGGCCAGGTCCTCAGCCATCTTCTTCGTCAGGGTGGTGACGAGCACTCGCTGGTCGAGGACCGCCCTTTCCTTGATCTCTGCGACGAGATCGTCGATCTGCCCCTTGGTCGGCCGGACGATCACCTCGGGGTCGACGAGCCCCGTGGGCCTGATGATCTGCTCGATCACGGCTGCCGATTCGCGCCGTTCCCAATCGCCGGGCGTCGCCGAGAGGAGGACTGCCTGATTCGTCTTGGCGTACCACTCCTCGAAGGTGAGCGGGCGGTTGTCGATTGCAGACGGGAGGCGGAAGCCGTGCTCGACGAGTACGTCCTTCCGGCTGCGATCCCCTGCGTATTGACCATGGATCTGGGGAATGGTGACGTGGCTCTCGTCGATCACGGTGAGGTAGTCGTCGGGGAAGTAGTCGAGGAGCGTGTAGGGCGCCTCGCCGGGCGCCCGGCCGTCGAGAAACCGCGAGTAGTTCTCGATACCGGAGCAGAAGCCGACCTCGCGCATCATCTCCAGGTCGTACGAGGTCCGCATCCTCAGTCGCTGCGCCTCGAGATGCTTGCCCTGACCTTCGAGAACCTGGAGCCGCTCGGCGAGCTCCTCCTCGATCCCTACCAGGGCGGTTTCCATCCGGGACCGGGAGGTCACGTAGTGGCTGGCCGGATAGACCCACAGCTCGCCGAGCTCGTCGATCACCTCACCGGTCACGGGGTTCATCCGGAGGATTCGCTCCACCTCGTCGCCCCAATACTCGACGCGGTAGATGGTCTCCTCGTACGATGGAAAGACCTCCAGCGTGTCGCCCCTGACCCGGAACTTGCCGCGGATCACGTTGACCTCGTTCCGCTCGTATTGGATGTCGACGAGGCGTTCGATGGCCGACCGGAGTGGATACTCCACCCCCTGGACCAGGCGGAGCAGCTGGCCCTCGTACTGCTCTGGTGAGCCGAGCCCGTAGATTGCCGAGACCGAGGCGACGATGATCACGTCTCGCCGCGTGAGCAGTGCCGCCGTGGCCG
>CAZCBO010000284.1:0-3303 GCA_964496825.1 uncultured Acidimicrobiaceae bacterium | reverse complement strand
GGTGAGCCAGTATTGGGGAAAGATCGGTGTCGCCGGCGTCGAGCGCTCCGGCGAGCTGAGCATCGGAGACACCGTTCGATTCCTGGGGGCGACGTCCGACTTCACCCAAACCATCGACTCGATTCAGATCGAGCACGAGCAGGTCGAGTCCGCCGGTGCCGGTGACTCGGTTGGCGTGAGGGTGGACGAGAAGGTCCGCGAGCACGACCGGGTCCTCGTCGTCGATTAGGACTTCAGGCCGACGAGTCCTCCGGCTCGCTGGAGGATCGCCGGCACCCTCCTAGACCGACGCGCTCTGCCGGCCCCGGTACCAGAGATAGCCGCCGACACCCACGATGGTCAGTACCAACACGGGCAGTGAGAAGATCCAGTCGAGGAGCTGCAGCAGGCCGATCACGAAGATCACGATCACGGCGGCTCCGACGAACCACGCCCAGGTCGGTGGCTTCTCGGCAGGTTGCGACATGATCAGCTCCTCATGGCTTCGACCCGCCTATTCAACCAAACGAACACGCCAATGATGACCACGACCACCACGATGCCCCCGATCGACATCGCGGCAAGGATATCCATGAAGGTGCTCAGCATCCAGATCAGCGGAATCGCCAGGATGAGGATGGCGACGATCACCACCCAGGTCGGCCACTTCTGGTCATACGCTTCGCTCATGGGCGCCCTCTCCACGGAGGGCAGAGGGTAGCCGTGCTCGCTAGCGGACCAGCCGCACGAAGCGACGTTTTCCGACCTGGACCACGCGCCCGGCGAGGTCGTCGACGGGCACGAACTCGTCACCGACCCTGTCACCATCGATCTTGACCGCACCCTGTTCGATGAGCCGCCGCACCTCCGACCTCGACCGCGCCAGGCCCGCCTCGGTGAGAACCGCGGGCAGCGACACCGGATCGTCGTCGGGCAGGCGGTGCTCCGGCACCTCCTCGGGTGCCTCCTTCTCCCGAAAGATCCGATCGAACGCCACCTCGGCCTCGACTGCCGGTTCCCGGCCCCAGTACCGGGTCACGATGCGCCGCCCGAGCTCCCGCTTGACATCGCCAGGGTGCAACGACCCATCCTCGAGGCCGGCTTCGATCTCCGCCACCTCGTCCTGGTCGGCGAACGCGGCGAGACGGTACCACTGGGGCATGGCCTCGTCGGGAATCGACATCGTCTTGCCGAACATCTCCTCGGCGGGATCGCGCACGGACACGTAGTTGCCGACCGACTGGGACATCTTCTTGATCCCATCGGTGCCGACGAGCAGCGGCACCGTCGCCACCGCCTGTCCGCGCTGATCCCGCCGCTCCTGGAGATCACGTCCCACGAGGAGGTTCCACAGCTGATCGGTTCCGCCGATTTCGATGTCGGCCTCGACCGCGACCGAGTCCATCCCCTGGAGCAGTGGATAGAGGAATTCGATCATCGAAATCGGCTCGCTCGCCTCCCAGCGTTTCGTGAAGTCATCCCTGTCCATGATCCGTGCCACGGTGAATTGTGCGGCGAGGTCGAGCACGTCGTGCATGTCCATCGCCCCCAGCCATTCGCTGTTGTACCGAACCTCGAGGTTCTCCGACAGCAGGAGGTCTTCGATCACCGGCAGCAGGTTGTCGGCGTAGCCCCGAACCTCATCCCCACCCAGTCGTCTTCGGGTATGCGCCGCTTCCGAGGGGTCACCGACCTGGGCGGTGAAGTCGCCCACGATGAGCACCGCAATGTGGCCCATCTCCTGAAACCGGCGCAGCAAGTCGAAGACCACGGCCCAGCCCAGCGTCACGTCGGGCGCGGTCGGATCGACGCCGAGCTTGACCCGGAGGGGACGGCCTTCCGCGAGCAGGTCAAGAAGGGCACCGTCGGGAAGCGAGATCTCGACGGTCCCGGTGATGTGCTCGAACTGCTCTTCGGCCGATCGCATCGGCGGCAAGGCTAGACCGCCGGGCTTCGATCACCGTGCCGGGGCGGACGTGGGCCCGTTTGCTCCCCACTCTTGGGCCGCTCGGGGTCCGGCTCAGCTTTGCTTCGCCTCCGCGAGGTGGAGAACGAACCGGTAGGGCAACTCAGCCGCCTTGGTGATCCCGACTCGCGAGGTCGCCTCGATACGGGATCCGGCCGGTGCCACCCCGGGCAGAAGCCGCACCGGGCCCTCGATCACGTTGGTGCCATCGTGCTCGCCGGTCACGCCGAGGGCCTGGGTCAGCTTCCCTGGTCCGTCTGCGAGGTGGTCGGTGCGGCCGCGACGCTGCGCCATCATCGCTTCCCCGAGTAGGGGCAGCCCACCGCGCAGCAACACCGCATGTGGTGTTCCCTCCTCGGCGACGACGATGTTCATGCACCAGTGGATGCCGTAGGAGCGATAGACGTAGAGGGTGCCGGCCGGCCCGAACATCGATCGGTTGCGCAGGGTTTTGCCGCCGTAGGCATGACTCGCCGGATCGTCGAGGCCGGCGTATGCCTCGACCTCGACCAGTACGACCTCGGTGGGCTCGTCGTCGAATTCGGTGCGGAGCCGCCAGCCCAGGAGCTGCTCGGCGGCGATCAGCACGTCGAGCGCGAACAGCTCGGCGAGCTCGGACGTCAGAGCTCCCCCCGCAGCGAGCCGCCGGTGGCCTCTTCGACGGAGGCGGCGATCTCCCGCCGCAGCGGCGCGATCTCCTTGTCGCTCAGGGTTCGGTCCGGGGCACGCAGCGTGAGGTTGACGGCAATGCTCTTTCGTCCCTCGCCGACCACCTCGCCCCGGTAGACATCGAAGACCTCCAGCCCCTCCAACAGGTCGCCCGCCGCGTTCTCGATCGCCGACACGACGGCCGATGCCGGGACGTCGTCGGCCACCTCGAAGGCGAGGTCGAAGATCTGGGGCGGGTAGGGCGAGGGCACGTCAAAGGTCCATGGGCCCCGATCGACCAGCAACGGTGCAACATCGATCTCGCCGGCGATCACCCGGCCCTCGAGGCCTGCTCTCCTGGCAACGGCAGGATCGATCTCGCCGACGACGCCGATCATCTCGTCACCGATCGTGACGGCCGCCGCCCGGCCGGGATGGAACGGCGCTCGCTCGACCGGGTGCACGCCGGGATCGGGTAGGCCCATCGCTGCGGCGATCGTTACCCACAGGCCGGTGGCGTCATACACGTCGTATTCGGTGGCGGCTGCGCCCCAGCCTCCGTCCCTCAGTCCGGCAGCAACGAAACCGAGTCGGTCCGGCTGGTCCGGCAGCTTGTCCGGACCAGGGAGAAACACCTTTCCGATCTCGAACAGCTGCACGTGTCGCATCCGTCGCGACAGGTTGACCGCGGCGGCATCGAGGAGGCCCGG
>CAZCBO010000283.1:0-3312 GCA_964496825.1 uncultured Acidimicrobiaceae bacterium | reverse complement strand
CTCTTCGGGATCATGATCACCAGGGCGCCGCTGACCAAGAGCGTCGATCTGTCCCAGCCGATCAGCGCCAAGCTTCCCGCCGCCCTCTTGTCACTGCTCCTCTTCGGGGTCGTGGCCTGGGCGGTGGTCGAGTCCTTCGGCACCGAAGCGATCCCATTGCCCGAAGAGGCGACGCGCACCGGCGACATCGGGGTGTCGATCTTCAACAACTGGGTGATCCCCTTCGAGGTCGTGTCCTTCGTGCTCCTGGCCGCCCTGATCGGCGGCATCGCCATCGCCAGGAAGGACCCCACCGTCGCCGAGACCGTGACCGCCGAGTTGGAGGAGCACGAATGACCGTCATCCAGTTCGTCCTGCTCGGTGCGGCGATGTTCGCCGTCGGGCTCTATGGGGTGCTCACCCGGCGCAACGCCGTGCTGGTCCTTGCCTCGGTAGAGGTGATGCTGGCGTCGGTGAACATCAACCTCGTCGCCTTCGACACGTACCTCGCCGATGGGGCCTCCACCGGCCAGATCCTCGCCCTGTTCATCGTCGCCCTCGCCGCCGCCGAGGTCGGCGTCGGCATCGCCATCGTCCTCATGATCTTCAGGAACCGTCATTCCGCCGATGTCGACGAGCTCGACCTGATGAAGTACTGATGCTGACTGCGACCCTTCCCCACCTCGCCAGCCTCGGCCGGCTCCTCCAGGAGCACGGCGAGGAGGTCCTCGCCGGCGACGGCGGCGCCCTCGCCGAGTTCGCCTGGTTGATCCCGGTGGTCCCGCTGGTCGCCACCTTCCTGATCGTGTTCTTCGGCAAGTTCTCGCCCTGGAAGGGGTGGGGCATGGCGACCGTGTCCCTCGGCTTCGTGGCCGTGTACGGGACGGTCCTCGCCATCGAGAACCTCCGCGAAGGGATCGTCGCCGAGTTCGCCTACAACGTCGGCGACATCGGGCCCTTCGCCATCGAGTGGGGGGGGGTGGTCGACGGCCTGTCGATCATGATGTACTTCCTCGTCGGGATCGTGGGCTTCTTCGTGTTCGTCTACGCCAACGGATACATGAAGGGCGACCCCCGCTACACGTGGTTCTTCGCCTCGTTCTCGCTCTTCGCCGCGGGGATGCTGGTCCTGGTGTCGGCCCCGAACCTCATCCAGCTCATCGTCGGGTGGGAGCTGGTCGGCCTCGCCTCATACCTGCTGATCGCGCACTGGTGGGAGGACATGGCCAACGTCGACGCCGGCAACAAGGCGTTCATGGTCAACAAGGTCGCCGACGCCGCCTTGTTCATCGGGGCGATCATCATGGCGCTGTCCGCGGGATCGTTCCAGTTCTCGACGATCTTCGAGCGGATGATCGCCGGTGAGACCGAGCTCGCCACCTACGGGTTCCTCGCCGGGTTGGCGCTGTTCATCGGGGCGATGGGCAAGAGCGCGCAGTTCCCCTTCCACGTGTGGCTCCCCGACGCCATGGCGGGTCCGACACCGGTGTCATCGTTGATGCACGCCGCCACCATGGTCACCGCCGGCGTCTATCTCGTCGGGCGGCTCTTCCCCTTCTACCAACTGCCCGAGTACGCCGGTGAGATCAAGACGTTCATCATCATCATCGGCGGGATCACCCTCTTCTTCATGGGGCTGCTCGCCATCGTCCAGGACGACATCAAGAAGGTGCTCGCCTACTCGACGGTCAGCCAGCTCGGCTACATGGTGGCTGCGATGGGGGCCGGTGCCTACACGGCCGGGCTGTTCCACCTCTTCACCCACGCCTTCTTCAAGGGCCTGCTGTTCCTCGGGGCCGGGTCGGTGATCCACGCCGTCCACTCGAACGACATGTCCGACATGGGCGGGCTCCGCCAGTACATGCCCTACACGTTCTGGACCTTCCTCATCGGCACCGCGGCCCTCGTCGGCCTCTTCCCCTTCTCCGGGTTCTGGTCGAAGGACGAGATCATCGCCTCGATCGGGTACGACGCCTCCCACGGGGGCGGCACCGCCGCCTACATCGTGCTCGGCCTCGCCATCGGTGGCGCCCTCGTCACCGCCTTCTACATGGCCAGGGCCGTCTCGCTGACGTTCTTCGGCACCTACAAGGGCCACGCCCAGCCCCACGAGTCACCGTGGATCATGACGCTGCCGATGGTGGCGCTCGCCGTGGGCGCAGCCACCGCCGGCTGGCTCAACATCCCCGGGGTCACCAGCACCTTCACCGACTGGGTGACGACGCGAGCCTTCACGGTCATGGAGCACCACTTCACCGAGCCCGACCTCCCGCTGATCCTGATCGTCACGCCGCTGGTGCTGGTCGGCCTCGGCCTCGGGTGGTGGCTGTTCGGGTCCCATCGCGAGCTCCACCACACCGAGACCGATGCGGAAGGCCACCGAACCACGAAGGTGGAGGCCCCGGGCTACTACGTGCCGGTCGTGACCCCGGTGCTCGAGAACCTCTACTACATCGACGACCTCTACCACAACGTGCTCGTCCGCCCCACGATGGGGCCGATCGCCGACGCCACGGTCTGGACGGACGACTACGTGATCGATGCCGTGCCTCACGTGACCGCCGCCGGTGCCAGAAAGCTGGCAGCCGGCCTGGTCGCCGTCGACGACAACGCCGTCGACGGCGTCTACCACGGCACAGCAGGGCTCACGGGAGCGACCGGGCGCTTCCTGAGGCAGTTCTTCCCCGGGCAGGTCCAGCAGTACGTGGCGCTGAGTTTCGCCGGCGTGGTCGCGATCGCCGCGCTGTTCATCATCTTCTGACGGGAGGAGCGAGTAGATGCAGGAGTTCTTCGACAGCGGCTGGGGCCTGAGCCTGATCGTCTTCCTGCCGCTCCTGGCGGTGCTGATCATCGGGTTCACCCCGCGCGCCAATGAGGCGATCATGAAGTGGACCGCGCTGATCGTCTCCGGGGCCGTTCTCGTGCTCTGCGGGATCATGATCTCGCAGTTCGACTGGTCGAACACCCAGGAGATCCAGTTCGACGTCGATCTCTCATGGATCGAGGCCATCAACTCCGACTACCACATCGGTGTCGACGGGATCTCGCTGCCCCTGGTCGTGCTCTCGGCGCTGATCACGTTCCTGGTCGTCATCTACTCGTGGAACCACTGGCCGGAGCCGCACAACCCGAAGCTGCTGCTGGTGCTGGCGATGATCCTCGCCACCGGGATGACCGGCACCTTCGTTGCCCTCGATCTCATCCTCTTCTTCGTCTTCTTCGAGGTCGTGCTGCTGCCGATGTACTTCATGATCGGGATCTGGGGCGACACCAACCTCCGCAAGGTGCCGATCCTCAACCTCGAGGTCGAGATGCGCCTCTACGCCTCGATCA
>CAZCBO010000282.1:0-3329 GCA_964496825.1 uncultured Acidimicrobiaceae bacterium | reverse complement strand
CGCCTCGGCCAACGCTTGCTCGTCGACGATGCCGCCTCTGGCCACGTTGATGATGCGTGCCGTTGGCTTCATCTTGGCCAGCGCCGCAGCATCGACCAGCCCCTCCGTCGAGTCCGAGCGCGGTGCATGAATGGTCAAGAAGTCGGCTTCGGCGAGCACGTCGTCGAGCCCGACGAGTTCGACACCGTCGGCGGCGGCATCCTCCGCTGAGATGTAAGGGTCGTAGCACACCAAGCGCATGCCGAACGCCGCGGCCCGCTCGGCAACCAGCGAGCCGATCCGACCCAGTCCGAGGATGCCGAGCGTCTTCCCGTACAACTCGACACCCTTCAGGTTCTTGCGATCCCAGCGTCCGGACCGGAGGGAGGAGTCCGCCTCCGGGATCCTCCTCGCTTGGGCGAGCAGCAACGCGATCGTGTGCTCGGCGGCGGAGATCGAGGAGGCGTGCGGAGCGTTGACCACCGTGATTCCGCGTGCCGCGGCCGCCTCGAGATCGATGTTGTCGAGCCCGACGCCGGCACGACCGATGACGCGGAGCTTCGCGCCGGCCGCGATCAGCTCCTGATCGACCTTGGTACCGGACCGGACGAGAAGGCCGTCGGCGTCGTCGAGCGCCGCGATCAACGTCGTGCGGTCGCCTCCGACCACCTCTTCGACGGCGCAGGAGCGCGCCAGGACGTCGATCGCCGATGGGGCAATGGGCTCGGCCACAACGACCTTGGGTCGGCTCACGACAACCTCCGCCCCCGTCATGATGGCACGGTTGCGGGGACGTACAGCACGTCGTCGAAGAGCTCCTCGTTGACGGCGAACATGGCGTCTGCGCCGGCTTCAGAGACCAGCCACTCGAATACCGCCCTGGCGTCTTCACCTGCCGTGGGAGTCAGCGTGACCCGGTACGGGTTGTCGAGCACGGGATCGTCGATCGCATAGGTCGTGAGGGTGAGCGCATCCGAGGCCCGGAGAGTGCCGACCTCGGCAAGGGTGAAGGCGCCGAGCTGATCCGCCACCTGGAGCGTGAAACCCATACCCTGGCCCGTCTCGGTGTACCACGACTCGCCGACCGGATCGACCCCGGCGAGCTCCCAGATCTCGCGCTCCCTGGCGGCGGTCCCCGAGCCGTCGCTTCGGGAGACGAAGGGGCGGTGCAAGGCGGCGATGCTCGCGAAGGTGTGTGCCGCCGAGCTCGTGGACAGATCCACACCCGGTGGCCCCACCACGACGAATCGGCTCGTGAACACCGGCCGCTGCTCCGCCTCGGGATGGGCACCGAGGAACTCGGCTTCCGCCTCGGGCAGATGGGTGATCAGCAGCGACGCCGAGCCCGCGTCGCCGAGGGCGAGCGCCTCCCGGCTCGACACACCGAGCACCGAGATCATGGCATCGCCCGGGTACGCCTCGACGACCCGATCGATGAAGCCCGAATCGACGAGGGTGGTCCCTGCGGCCACGACGACCCGTTCCCCGCCGGCACCACAGCCGGTCGCGATGACGGCACAGAGGAGGGACGCGGCGACGCTGCGCTTCACTCAGCTTCCCCGACGGCCACCGCCCGGGCCGCGGTCGCCTTGACGCTGACGTGGGCGTCGGACCCCGGGGCGAGCCCGAGGGCGTCCAGCGAGCCCGGCGTGATGAGCGCCACGATCGGCGAGCCGCAGTCGATGACCACTTCGGCGAGTCGCCCCATCTCCCTCACGTCGGTCACGACCCCGGGAAACAGATTGCGTGCCGAGGAATCCGGCGGAACGGTCGCATGGACCCCGACCGCCTCTCCGCCGAACAACACCTTCACCGGGGTGCCGGGAGCGTGGTCGCCGAGGGCGTAGAACGTGTGGTCCACCCACTCGACTTCGACCAGGGCGCCGCGCTTGGCGACGACGCGGCCGTCGATCACGTTGGAGACCCCGACGACCTCGGCCACGGTGTCGTTCAAGGGAGTGGCGAGGACCGCCGCAACGGGGCCGATCTGGAGGATCTTGCCGTCGATCATGACCGCCAGCCGGTCGCCGAGCAAGGCGGCGTCGTCGCGGTCGTGGGTGACGATGATCGCAGTCCGGCCGGCGAGGGCTTCGGCGATCACCGCGGCGACCGACTCCCGATCCCGCAGATCGAGGGGCGCCAGGGGCTCGTCGAGGAGGACGAGCGGGGTATCGACCGAGAGGGTGCGGGCCAGCGACAGACGCATCCGCTCCCCGCCCGACAGCGTCCTCGCCTGATCGTTCAGCCGGTCCGCCACCCCGAGCCGCTCGGCGAGCTCCTCGGCCCTGGCACGGGCGACGGAGTCGAGCCCGAGGTAGAGGTTCGCCCGGCAGGTTCCCCTGAAGAGGTAGGGACGTTGCGGCAGGTAGGACGCGTACGGTGTTCCGCCCTCGCCCTCGATGGCGGCGATGAGGCGGAGCAGCGTCGTCTTTCCTGCCCCGTTCGGGCCGAACACGATGAGCCGCTCCCCGAGCTCTACTGCGAGCTCGGGAATGTCGACGATCGGATCGTCGTCGGGCCACCGCAGATCTTGGAAGCTCCGCTCAGCCAATGCCGCGCTCCCGGAACTGGAGCCAGGTCAGCGTCCCGTTGACGCTGAAGGCGATGACGAGGAGCACGACTCCGAGGGCCAGCGCGGCGCCGAACCGCGCCTGGCGGGTCTCTTGAACGATTGCGGTCGTGAGCACACGCGTCTCTCCCAGGATGTTTCCTCCAACGATGAGCACGGCCCCTACCTCCGAGACCACCCTACCGAAGGCGGCGGCCACCGCGGCGGCCACCCCGGGCCAGACCTCCTTCACGACGACGGCGGTCCGCCGCATTGAAGGCAGGTGGAGGGCGTCGAGCTGCTCGCGCGCATCGGGTGACAGGCTGGCGACGGCGCCGGCCGTGACGCCGGCGGCGATGGGGAAGGCCAGCAGGACCTGGACGATCACCATGGCTGCGGGTGTGAACAGGATGCTCAGCGATCCGAGCGGTCCATCCGACCACAGCAGCAACAGTACAAGCAAGCCGACGAGCACCGGTGGAATGCCCATTCCGACGTTGACCAGTGTCCAGACCACCGACCGACCCCGAAACGTGCCGAGGCCGAGCCAGACCCCGAACGGGACTCCCAGGATCACGCCGATCACCGTCGCCACCCCGGCAACGATCAAGGTCAGCGCTACGACCTCGCCGAGCTCGCCACCGGAGTCCCTCAGATAGGCGAGGGCATCCTCGATGACATCCTGCAGGAATTCCATAGCGGCACAAGCCTAAGCACCGAGTTGCTTCTCGACAGTGAGGCCGCGATCACGCAGTCAGCGCCGAGCGCGACCGAATCGCTGCCCTACCGACCTGCCGCGACC
>CAZCBO010000281.1:0-3412 GCA_964496825.1 uncultured Acidimicrobiaceae bacterium | reverse complement strand
GCGCGCCGCGAGCTGAAGAAGTATCGACGGAAGGGCGCGCAGGGGTCCACCCGGCTGCTGATCGACACGCTCCGCAAGCTGGACGCCGCCCACGGCTCGCTCCTGGACGTCGGGGGCGGCGTCGGAGCGATTCAGCACGAGCTCGTGTCGGCGGGCGTAGCCGAGGTGACGTCCGTCGACGCCTCCGAGGCCTATCTGAATGCCAGCCGGGCGGAGGCGGAGCGACGGGGCTATGCCGACCGGGTCACCTACCGCGTCGGCGATTTCATCGACGTCGCGACGGAGCTGCCCGACGCGGACATCGTGACCCTGGACCGGGTCGTCTGCTGCTATCCGGACATGCCGCGGCTGGTCGTCGCATCGGCGGCCAAGGCGCGCCGGCTATACGGGATCGTCTTCCCACGGCGCCGCTGGCCGGTGCGCATCGTGATCCGCTGTATGAACATCCTGGAGGCACTCAAACGGAACGCCTTCAGGGTCTTCATCCACCCGCCCGAGGCGATCGACGCCACGGTGCGCGCGCAGGGCTTCGAGCTAGCCCGAACCGCAGATACGTTCCTGTGGCGGGTGGCCATCTACGCGCGGGCGTGAGCCGGCGAGGGGCGGGAGCCGGCGAGCACAGGTCGCCGACAGTCCGTCATCCTTCCTCTTCGAGCCGTTCCAGGAGTCTTCGAAGCGTCGGAAGTGTGAGTCGGTCCTTCTCACGTCCCGCGGCTTCCTTGGAGCGAATCACGTCGGCGAGGGCTGCTACCGGGACGCGGACGTCTCGGATCTCGATTTCGACCGCTCGGCGTCGGAGGTCGTCATATCCCTGGGTGCCGGCAGGGACGAAGGTGATGTCGAGGTCACCGTAACGCGTCGCAAGGTTCAGGATCTCGACCCGCGCCAGCGTGGCTGCCGAGCGATCGAAGGCGAGCCCTTCAGGCACGCCTTCCGAGCGGATTCGGGCCTGTAACTCGTCGAGCGCAGCGGCGAGCGCGATCAGGTTGTCCGGCTCGCGATCCGGCGTGATGTCGATGTCGGTCGTGACGTGGGGAGAGCCGTACAGCGTAGCCGCGAGTCCGCCCACCAGGACGTAACGAACCTCGTGCGCCTCCAGCGTGCGAAGGACCTGTTCCGGGTCGAACAGCGCCGGCTCAGCCACGCGCGAGGGTCAGCGCCTCCCGGCCCGCCCGGATGAAATCCACCGTGCGAGCCAGCTGGTCCAGACGTTCGGCGGGGCTCAGTGTCAGGTTGCGATCGATCAGGCTGCCCACGTCGGGATCGGCCTCGGCAATGCCGATCCGAAGCTCGAGCCCGCACCCGCGCACGACCCGAACGAGCTTCTCGAGTGACGGTCGACTGCCACCCGTCTCCCAGCGCGCGATGACGGACTGGCTGGTCCCCACGCGCCGGGCGAGCTGGGCCTGCGTGAGTCCGGCGCGGAGACGCGCCTCACGGAGCAGCGAGGCGGTGAACATGGGAGAATTATAGCAGAAATGCTATATGTCTGCTAGACTGACGGCAGCGTTACCTTATCGAACTGCCGGAAGAGGACCCGCGTGCCCGCGAAGGACGGCGCCGGATAGCCCGAGTGTCAGCTTGATGTCGCGATGCACGAGCGCAAGGCGCTTGACGGCGGTCGAGCCCGGCCGGTAACGTTCCCTTCCGGCGCGCGGCCGGCGGTCCCTCCAGCGAACGCCTCGTGCCGATCCGGGTAGGACGGCCCTCCGCACGCCCGACGCGAGTCCCGACTCCGGGCCCGTAGCTCAGCTTGGTTAGAGCGCACGCCTGATAAGCGTGAGGTCGGTGGTTCAAATCCACCCGGGCCCATGATCGCCCAACGGATGGCCCCGCCGGGCCTTCGAAAGCCCGAGTGGGGCCGCGTTGCGTCCCGCCGAAGCGTTCAACTGTCAACAGTCACTGTCAGCAAGATCCTAGGCTCCGGACCCGCCCCTTGCGAAACGATGCCTTTCGCCTCCATATTTTCTCACAGTGTTAAATGTGTTATGACGAGTTAAGAGGTGTGATGATGCGCACGATCGACATCGATGAAGACGTTTACCAGCATCTGGTAGCGAATACGCAGGAGCTCGAAGAGACCGGGTCGTCGATTCTGCGGAGACTTCTTGGGCTCAAGACGCCGTCCGAAAACGGTTCCGGAGCCAACCTGGAGTCGGAAGAGTTGACCGACCGGTCTTTGGAGCTCCTATCCTTCGTTGACGGCATGCCGAGCTATGGGAACACGACGAGGAAATACATGAGACTTCTCGGTTTCTTGCATGCCGAGAACCCGGACGTGTTCGAACGCGTTCTCTCGATTCGCGGTCGAATACGTCGGTACTTTGCGACAAGTAGAGAGGAGATCAGCTCTAGCGGCACCAGCACACATCCACAGCAGATTCCTAAGTCCGACTTTTGGGCTCTTACGAACGCGGATAGCTACCACAAGCGGGAGATTCTCCGGCAGGTACTCACCGAGCTAGAGTACGAGCAGCCAGCCATCCAGCGAGCCGTTGCTGCGCTCCGCTAGTCGATGGACCGGCCGCTGCCCGTCGGGAAGATGAGACAGTGAACCACAGCGAGATCGTCAGCTTCATTTGGGGCGTCGCAGATCTGATCCGCGACACCTTCAAGCGCGGGAAATACCAGGACGTGATCCTACCGCTCACGGTCCTGAGACGGCTGGACTGCGTCCTGGAGCCGACCAAGGAGGCTGTGCTCGCGCGTCAGGCCGAGCTGAAGGAGATGGGACTCGAGAACCTGGATCAGCAGCTCAGTAGAGCATCCGGCTTCGCGTTCTACAACACGTCGCGATACGACTTCGACAAGCTGCTGGGCGACGCTCCACACCTCGCACCGTCTGCGTCTCCCTGCCGTATCGCGACTTCGACCGCATGTACCATATCCTCCAGACCGAGGCTCCAGTATGGGCGAAGTGGGACGCGGCCGCGGAGCATCCCTATTTTGCTTTGACCACCGCCACAGAGCCGCCCGGCGAGGGTTTTATCGACGACGACTCTGGCGAGTAGACTGCGCCTACCCATTTGCCGGAAAGCCCCGCACGAAGGGGCTTTCGTGCATCTGGGGCTCGTCCGGAGCTCCTTCGTACTGGCGCGGCGGTTCACGCCGGAGAGGTGATCAGGGTCGGACCACGCTCACGACGGGCGGGCATGAGAAAGATTAAGCCGAACTCGACGACGAGCCCCTGGAATCGCTAACGCGCTCACGCACACCGTCGGGCGGGCGTTTGCAGGCGCCAGGAGACTGGGGATGGGCTGGGCCGTGCAACAGCAGCGTAGCCGGCGGTGCACCGTATCGCCGAAGGATGTCTCGCAGCATGGGCTCTTCCCCGTCCCACGGATACGCGAAGACAATGTCGAAGTAGGAAAGATCGCGCCCGAGTTCAGCGTAGCCAGGCTCGCCGAGCGCG
>CAZCBO010000280.1:0-3418 GCA_964496825.1 uncultured Acidimicrobiaceae bacterium | reverse complement strand
ACGCTCTCACTATCCACGAGCTCCAGGGTCACATGAGACGCCGACAACCGCCAACCAGTTTCGATCACGTGAACCAGCCACACTCTCACCATCGTCGCGGAGGAGTCACGATCAGCCTTATGGAAGCCCCTGGTAGCGTCGAGGCAAGGAACGGACAACTGGCAGGTGTGGCCGTAATCTTGGAGTTCATCATCTACCCCGAGCTTCCTGCCCAAGACATCAACCGCACCGCTACCTGGTACAAGGAGACGCTCGGCCTCAACCCCGTCCTGCACGGCAACGCGCCAGTCGAGCATGGAACCATGGTGTTCGAGTACGACCTGCTCTACGACACAGGCACTGCGAGGTTCGGCGTGTACGAGTCACCACACGCCGGCCGGAATCAAGCCACCGCAGCGAGGATCGTGGTTGCCGACTTCGACGCCGCCCATGCCGAACTTGTCGCCAACGGTGTGCTCTTCGAAGACTACGACCCTCGGGGATGACTTCCCAACCGTCGACGGGGTGCTCGTTTCAGACGACGGAGAGAAGACAGCGTGGTTCAGGGACTCAGAGGGGAACATCTTGGCAATCGGGTCGCCGTACTGACGCTGCAGGCAAGGCCGCTGCCCCCGAGTGCGGCCACTCGGTGACCTCGGTGGCTGCGGGTCGGTGAGGCCGAAAACCCGCATGGGCACCTCGAGGCAGTAGTGGATCGCGGGCCACCTATCGCTCCTCGCGCACCTTCACGATCGACACCGCGATCACGGAAGGTTCAGGCACCGTCCCAGGTGTCGACCCAGGCGGCGACGTCGACCCCGTGATTGTCGGGGGAGGCGAGCGTCCACCAGGCGGGCGCATGGCTCTGGTCCACGAGGCGACCCCCGGCGGCGAGCCCTGCGCTCACGCGCTCGAGCGCAACCTCTACGGGCACGTGCAGGTCCACGTGGGTGCGGCCCCGGCCGGGCCGGTCGCCGCGGATCGGGTTGAAGGCCAGCTGCGGGCCGCGCCGGAGCGGGTCGACGGCATCGGTGTCGCCGCTCGGCGCGTAGCCGAGGACGGCGGACCAGAACGGCCGGGTCGTCGTGGCAGAGTGTTCCGCGACATAGAGGCCGACCGCCTGGATCGCGCCGGGATCTGGACGCAGCCCCGCCTCCTCGGCCGCCACCGAAACAGCGACTGCGAAGGCCGCCAACCCGCCAGGTAGCGCGCTCCCGACAAACCCGACGCGGACCGCGACGGCCTCCGGCCGGAGATCGACGTCGGGGGCGAGCTCGGCACGCTCCGCCTCCTCGACGACGGTCGGCACAAGCCGGGCCGCTCCGGCCAGGCTCGACGCACGAAAGATCGCCTCCGCTCCGCGCGAGGTCACGTGCCACGCCTCCACGCCCTCGACCCGATGGAACGCAGCCGGCGAGATCCCCAAAGTGCTCTCTTCGGACATGTGCGCGACTCTACGTCGAGGCTCTCCCAGCCGTCCAACTGTTTCGATGGTGAGGGTGTGTTGGTGCCATCGATGACAGCCTTCTCTCCAGCGGACGATGTCGGACTCGCATCTCCGAGACCCGGCGCACCGATCACCCGCTCTGCGCCACAACGGCCACATCGCATGACCGCAGCGAACGGCACGTCTTGCTCGGTCGATAGCGGCTGGTAGGCGCCTCGTTTGCCGACCTAGCGACGTTCCGGCACAGGTAGGCTCGCCGCATGACAATCGGGTCGCTGATCGGCGTCGATTTCTCGTCGTGGGACGAACCCGACCCGGACTTGGAGCCTCGGAGCCTTCTGGAGTCGTGGCTTCGATATCAACGACACGAATTCATCCGGAAGCTGAGAGACCTCTCGCCGGACCAGCTCGTGTTGTGGTCGGTACCGCCTGTTCAACTGTCCGTGCTTGGACTCGTTCGGCACATGACGCAAATGGAGCATGCCTACGTGTCGTGGGGCCTTGGTGGGGGCGAGCAAACCCTGAGATACGGCGACGACGACTATGCCGGTGGAACGGTCGAAACCATTGAGGATGACCTACGTTGGTACTTCGAGGAGGTTGCCTTGGCGGACGCGGCCATCACCGACATGGAGTCACTTGATACCGCCGGGGCGGGTCATGGCCGACTCCTGCGAGCCGTCCTGGTCAAGATGGTCGATGAGTACGCCATCCATGCAGGCCAAGCGCACATGCTCAGATTCTCGGCTCTCGGTGAGATGGTCCGATAGCCGTCGCATCGCCCGATCAGAACCACCGATGAAAGCACACCATCGAGCGTCGATTGGCCATTGGCAATGGAGTACATGTCAGCGCAGATCAACAGTTCTGGGCGGATGGGCTGAGGGAGAGGTGTGATGCGCGACATGGCGTTTTTCGATCCAGTGGAACAGGTCCCCGTTCTGTGGCGTGGCCAGGAGTACCCGGTCCCGACCTTCTACTACGACCTGACCAGTGTCATGGTTCACTTCCTGACGCCGGCTGCCAAGCTCAACGCTCTGCTGCCATCGGATCGGCTGCATCCGATGCGGATCGTCCCAGGCAAGGCGGTGACATCCATCAGCTTCTACGAGTACCGCGATAGCGACATCGGCCCCTACAACGAGATGCTGCTCGGCTTCCCCGTCACCATTGATCATCCCGCTCCGATGGGTATTGGCTTGCGCATCGCCGAACGCTCCGGTGTCGCAGCCTATGTGTGGCAGCTTCCCGTCACCACCGAGATCGCACGGGACATGGGCATCGATGTCGGCGGTTATCCCAAGATCCTCGCCGACATCTCTTTCCAATCCGATGCCGGCTGGCTTCGGTGCCACGCACGAGCCGATGGCCAAGACATCGTTGCCCTGTCGATACGTCGGCCCCGCACCAAGCTGGTCAACCGTCGGTGGCCGGTCGATGCCATCACCGTCAGAGACCGACAAGTGCAACGGATTCCCGCCATCGTCAACCTTCGCCGCCTCGGGGGTTCATGGATGCCAAGCCACGCTCGACTCGACATCGGGACCCACCCCATTGGCAACGAGCTGTCCGAGTTGGGCTTGGGTCGCGTCCTCGCCATTCGCTACGCCCCTGACAGTCAAATCATCCTGTCCCGGCCTATCGAAGGTTGGCCCAGCAGCCAACCCGTCTAGCCAACGCACTCCTACGTCTGGTGGGCACGGCAAGCCCAAAGTGCACTTCGGAGCAGGGCACTGAGCAGGCCACATTTCGCCCTCCGAAGCTGGTCGCCCGCACCGATCACCCGGTCTGCGCGATAGCGCCCACATCACCGAAACGCACATAGCGGCACATATGTGATGCAGCACCAGGAGAACGCAGCGGCCAGTCGCTCAACCTGCGATCGAGGCCGAGATGGCGCGGCCTGACTGAATTCAGGCGATGGGGTGGGTCTGCGAGCTAAATCTCTTGCGGACAGCCGGTCGCCACCTCGATCGACTCCGCCAGTTCGGA
>CAZCBO010000279.1:0-3419 GCA_964496825.1 uncultured Acidimicrobiaceae bacterium | reverse complement strand
GCGGAGAGGGAGGGATTTGAACCCTCGAGGGAGCTTGCACCCCCTACTCGCTTAGCAGGCGAGCGCCTTCGACCTCTCGGCCACCTCTCCTCGTAGGCCCGAACGTAGCGTCCCGGCCGGCGGAGGGAGTGGGATTTGAACCCACGAAGCGGGATTACCGCTTACACGCTTTCCAGGCGTGCGCACTAGGCCAGACTATGCGATCCCTCCGTAGGGTGGGGAAGTGTAGAAGGAGGCCCCCCTCAAATGGACTCCGCCGAAGCGATGGGAATCGCCCTCGACGAAGCGGCGTTGGCGGTCGAGCACGGGGACGTTCCGATCGGCGCCGCGCTGCTCGATGCCTCGGGTGAGGTGGTCGCCTCCGACCACAACCGGCGCGAGGAGCGAGGCGATGCCACGGCACACGCCGAGCTGCTCGTCATCTCCGCCCGGTCGCATGAGCTCGGCGACTGGCACCTCGACGGACACACCCTGGTCGTCACACTCGAGCCCTGTGCGATGTGTGCGATGGCGGCGGTGTGGGCCCGGATCGATCGGATCGTCTACGGCGCCGCCGATCCCAAGGCAGGGGCGGCGTGGAGCCTCTACAACATCCCACAGGACGAGCGGCTCAACCACCGCTGCGACCTGGTCGCCGGCGTGCGCGAAGCGGAGGCCGCACGGCTGCTGACGTCCTTCTTCGCCGATCGAAGATAGGGGGGCACCGGTACACTCAGCGGGCCTGGAGGGGTGACAGAGCGGACGAATGTGGCGGTCTCGAAAACCGTTGGGCCGGGTTTCCGGTCCCGTGGGTTCAAATCCCACCCCCTCCGCGGGCGGGCCTCCGGCCCGCCAGTACTCAGTACTCAATACTCCCTCTGGAGGGGTGACTGAGCGGACGAAAGTACTGGTCTTGAAAACCAGCGAAGCGCAAGCTTCCGTGGGTTCGAATCCCACCCCCTCCGCTGCGCCGGCATCGCGTCGTCTGGATACGTCCCTGCGACCTACGAGGCGCACGCGACGGGCGGGTGCCAACACTCAACGCCACGCGGCACCACTCCACGTGGTAGCGTGGGAGTGGTCGGGCGGAGGCACCCGGCACCCATTGGGCATGGGGGAGGTACGTTGGCTGTTTTGGATCGTCGGGTTCTGCTGTTCGCGCTCGCACTGTTCGTTCTCTCCTTCGCCGATTGGTCGTTTACGAGCGTCGCCCTGCAACTCGGCGCCAGGGAAGCGAACCCGCTGATGCAGGGCATCGTGACCTCCCCCGCCGACTTCTTCCTGCTGAAGGTCGTCTTGGCCGGGGGCGTTGCCCTCGGCGCGGCGCTCATCGTCCGATCCCGGGTGGGGTTCAGCATCCTCAGCGCCGTGGTGCTCGGCTATGCGTTCCTCATCCTGTGGAATGTGACAACGCTGCACAGCCTCATCTGAAACCAGGCCCCTACCCTCCCGTCGATGGAGCTCGATCCCGCGCAGTTCGACCTCGCCAACGCCGACCCCGAGACGCTGGCCCAGAACGAGCAGCTCGAACGGTTGACCCAGAAGCTCCCGAACCCGGTCACCGCCGGCATCGACCCGCTGCGCGAGGCGCAGACGGACGGGCGCGGCCTCTTCGGGCCCAAGGTGTACTCGGATCTCGCAGAGAACCGAACGATCCCCGGCCCCGAGCGTGATCTCGGTATTCGCGTTATCTCCGCCGACCGGATCAACGGGGTCTACCTTCATTTCCACGGCGGTGGATGGGCCCTCGGGTCGGCCGACGATCGTGACCCGCGACTCGAGGCGATCGCCAGGAACTCTGATGTGGCGGTCGTATCGGTCGACTACCGCCTCGCTCCCGAACATCCCTACCCCGCGGCCTCGGACGATGCCGAGGCTGCAGCCCGCTGGCTGGTCGAGCACGCCGAAGACGAGTTCGGCACCGATCGGATCGTCACCGGAGGAGAATCGGCCGGCGCGCACCTGGCGGCGACGGCGTTGCTGCGGATGCGCGATCGCCACGGGTTCACGGGTTTCACGGGAGCGGTCTTCGTGTACGGGTTCTTCGATCTCTCCCTGACACCGAGCGCCAGGAACTGGGGAAGCCGCCCGCTGGTCGCCACGACCGACGGGCTCCGCTGGTACGCGGAGACCTATGCCGACGGCCATGATCTCTCCGACCCGGATCTCTCGCCACTCAACGCCGACCTCGCCGGCCTGCCCCCGGCGCTGATCGTCGTCGGGACGTTGGATCCGTTGCTCGACGACTCGCTGACGATGTCGACGCGGCTGACGGCGGCAGGGATCGGGGTCGACCTCCACATCGAGACCGGAGCCCCTCACGGCTTCACGTCGTCGCCCACCCAGGCCTCGGAGCGCGCCCGCACGTCCATTCAGGACTGGATCAGGCACCGGGTTACCTGAGGACCGCCCGGGGCTACCATTTCATCGACCGTGCTAGGCGGGGTACTAGGGGTGCCCTGTACTCGAAATCCTCTTCATGCGAGGCCGAACTCCCGCCCGAGGGTGACCGTGTTTCGGATCAGCACCGGAATCGCTCGGCGTTGACGACCGGGTCCTGCAACGGCGGAACACCCGTGAACCGGGTCAGGTCCGGAAGGAAGCAGCCCTAAGCGGGCCGTTCCGGGTGCTGTAGGGGTGCCCGGTTCGAGTCGACGGCTCCGGCGGCGCCGGGGCATGCCACTCGACGGCGGGTGCACGGTTCATTTCTCGAGGATCGCCCCCCAGACGAATCCCATCGGGCCCATCCGCCAGGTGTCGACGAGCCGCAGCGGGGATGTGCCGAGCAGGTCTTCGGGCGGGGGTTGCTCGTCGAGGCTGTGGTGGAGGTAGGTGTACTCGTCCCTCGCTCCGATGCTGGCTCCGGCGAGCGGCAGCACGATCGCGGTGCCGAGTCGGTGCAGCCGCCGCTGCCAGTTCCCCTCGGGTCGACCGAGGTCGACGATCCCGACCCGCCCGTCGGGACGCAGCACCCGGTCGATCTCTCCAAGGGTCTGCTCCACCGAGTCGAGATTCCGGAACACGTACGCTGCAAACACGGCGTCGAAGATCTCGTCGTGGAACGGCAACGCCTCGCCGACCCCGACCACGCGGTGAGCGGTGTCGTTGAGGGTGAGCATCGGTGGGGAGGGATCGAGGGCGACCACGCGGCGGGTTCCGAAGATCACGTTGGCGGCGCCGGTGCCGGCTCCGAGGTCGAGGATCCGACCCTCCGGCAGGCGATCGAGGGCGGTGCGCCGCCACGCCTGGTCGCGACCGAGGGAGAGGACCGTGTTGAGCCGGTCGTAGCGACCGGCGATCTCGGAGAAGACCTCGCCGTTGCTCATCTCACCCGGCGAACCGTGGGCTGGCAGCCGCGCCTGGCGCGGTCCCGAGCCCTGGGTTCGCAGCCGCGCCTGGCGCGGTCCCGAGCCCTGGGTTCGCAGCCGCGCCTGGCGCGG